>JBEKWP010000026.1:0-34551 GCA_049512915.1 Candidatus Sulfotelmatobacter sp. | reverse complement strand
GGAGAGATATCAAACGAAAAGACGAACTCCGGCCTTTCGCGCAGCATCGGCCAGGGCTCGATCCAACGTAGCGATTGGCAAATGCTCGGTCCGCGCCGTTTCAAGATATACCGCATCGTAGGCTGTCAGGCGGAAACCGGTGGCGCCGGCAAACGCTTGCCGCAGCGAAATCACGGTCGCACTGAAATCAACCGAAGAGGCCAGCAATACTTCGACATCTGTCAGACACCGATCAATGTCAGACCTTGTGAGGGCGCCTCGGCGCTCCGCGGTGGCAAACCCGTTCGCCATCTCGAGAAGCCAGAGCGGAGGAACAACGGCGCGAGATCCCCGTTGGAGACTGTGCCAGACCTGAACCGCCGGACGGGACACTGGCCGATCAAGAAACCAAGCCAGACTGACCGACGTATCAAGCACAAAACGGCTCAACGCCGGCCCTCTTCGATCAATTCTTTGATGGTGGAGAACTTGGAACGATCGACGCGTTTTCGAATGTCTTCAATATCTGCCCAAACTTCGTCCAAAGTCTTTTTCGGCCGGGCAGGGACGATGATGGCGGCGAGTTTGCCGCGCCGCGTGATGCCGATCTGCTCGCCTGTGCTGGCGCGCTCGACGAGCTCGGAAAGCTTCTGCTTGGCCTCGAAAAGACCAATTGTCTTCATAGTACAACCTAGATGGATATTCTAGATGGACCACGCAGGCGCCGTCAAGCCGATGAGACCGGCGCGCTCACTCCGGCTGATGTTCACCCACGACCCCATCAATGCCCAGCGGCCAAGCTATATAGCCTGCCGGAATCTCGAATAAACTCGAGGGCTGTTGTCCCTCATGAACGTTGTGCAGTTCCGTGTCTGTCCAGTTGGTTTTACGCTTCACCAAGATATGCAAACCGATGTCTACCCACATGCTGAGAGTGTCCCGACCGGCCGACAGCTCGTATTTGATTGCGCGGCGACCGTCGACCGACTCGTAGCCTACCTTCTTGCAGAGGGTCCCCTTGACTGTCGGCACCCAGTCCGAGCAAGCGTCTTCGGGATTTACCGACGCATGCAGAAACACATACGCCCTATATAAATCGCTAGGCGCAGGATCACCCCAATTCCTTTCGATGTACGCCTTCTGATCTGGCTCAAGAATAACCGACTTCCTGTTTGCGAGATCGAGGACGATGGTCTTACCGACACCGCTGATGTGCACGTCGAGAGATTTATTATCCGGCGGCACAGGCGCCAAGTGGCTTACGAGGGCTCCGTCGCCACTGGAGGGCTGGAACTCGATTCGCCTCTTGTCTTTCGTTACGTAGATCTTGGCAAGTGTGGGGGTGCCAGGTTTTGCCAGATCGACGATATCAGCTGAGTAGTTCTGAGCATGAGCAATTGCTCCCAAAGCAAGAGATAGAAATGCAAGCGTTGTGTGACTTCTTTGCATCGGCCCTCCACGTGTTACCTGCTCCTTCGCTTTACATAAATCTCACCTTCACATCCGGGCCCTTTTCCAGGTGAATGCTCTCGATGAAGCGCACTTTGCCGGTGAGTTGGGTGAGGATGACCGAGGAAGTCCGCGTACCTTCGCCGAAGAAGCGGACCCCTTTCAGCAGGGCGCCGTCAGTCACGCCGGTAGCGGCGAAGATGAGTTGCTTGCCCGGGGCAAGATCTTCGGCTTCGTAGATTCGATTCTTGTCCTTGATGCCCATGCGGGCGAGGCGTTCTTCCTGGTCGGGCTTCACCACCAGCCGGCCGAGCATATAGCCGTTGAGGCAGCGGATGGCAGCGGCAGTGATCACGCCTTCGGGCGCACCGCCCGATCCCATGACCGCGTGCACACCCGTGCCGATCACAGCAGCAGCGATGCCAGCCGAGAGGTCGCCGTCGCCGATCAGCCGGATGCGCGCCCCTGCCGCGCGAATATCCGCGATCAGCTTTTCGTGGCGTGGACGGTCGAGCACGATCACGACCAGGTCTTCCACATCGCGATCCATTCGTTTGGCGATGTTTTTCAAATTGTCAGCCACGGGCGCGTCGAGTTCGACCGCGTTTTTGCACGATGGCCCGACGACAATCTTTTCCATGTAACAGTCGGGGGCGTTCAGCAGGCCTCCTCGTTCAGAGGCGGCAAGCACGGTGATCGAACCGGGCGCGCCTGTGGCGCACAGGTTGGTGCCTTCGAGTGGGTCGACGGCGATGTCGACCTCCGGTACCTCGCGGCCATCGGGAAAGTCGGCGCCGACTTTTTCGCCGATGTACAGCATGGGCGCTTCGTCGCGCTCGCCTTCGCCGATGACGATGGTGCCGCGCATAGGGATGGAGTCCATGGTCTGCCGCATCGCCTCAGTAGCTACCTGGTCAGAGAGCTTGCGTTCACCCTGCCCCATGGTGCGGGCCGAAGCGATTGCCGCCACTTCGACCACCCGCAGAAATCGCGACGCCAGGTCGCTCTCAATGTTCTCCCCGAAGCTGCGGGCCTTGCCTTCCGAACGAGTTTGCGCACCCATGAAAGTCTCCCAACAACCCTAACCACTAACTATTTTGGACCGGCCTGAGAATATATCCCAATCGTGACGAGATTGAAAGAAACGGCTGGAGACATGGGAATAACGCATGCTCCGGCAGCAGCAGCCGTGATATTCTCTCAACCCTGTTACGAAAAGGGATCTCATGCCCGAATCGCGCCCCCTGACTTTCCTCTGCATTACGACCTACGAGAAGGGACAGGAGTTCATGCGCGAGTGCAAGCGGCAAGGTTGCCGCGTGTTGCTGCTCACCGCGGAGAAGCTGCGCGAGGCCGATTGGCCGCGGGAGAGCCTGGACGACACGTTCTATCTTCCCGCCGAGATTTCCCTGCCCGAGATTGTGCAGGCCGTGACCCACCTGGCACGCGGGCAGAAGATTGATCGCATTGTCGCACTCGACGAATACGACATGGAAACAGCGGCGACACTTCGCGAACACCTGCGCATTCCAGGGATGGGCCTGACCACCATGCGCTATTTTCGCGACAAGCTGGCCATGCGCATGAAGGCACTGGATCGCGGGGTCCGCGTGCCGGATTTTGTTCCCGTATTGAATTACGACGACATCCGCTACTACTTTGAACATGTTCCGGGGCCGTGGGTGTTGAAACCGCGCCAGGAGGCATCGGCAATCGGGATCAAGAAGATTCACGCCGCGGAAGAGCTGTGGCCGGTGCTGGAGCAACTGGGGGACAAGCAGTCTTCGTTCCTGCTGGAGAAGTTTGTTCCGGGCGAGGTTTACCACGTGGACTCGGTGGTTTCAGAGAATGAAGTAGTCTTTGCGAGCGTGAGCAGGTACGGCAGGCCGCCGATGAATGTGGCGCAGGGCGGCGGAATCTTTACCACCTGCATCATAGAGAGGCGCAGTGATGCGGACCTGGGCCTGCGCCAAATCAATCGTGCTCTGATTGCGGCGCTCGGACTGGTGCGCGGCGTGGCCCATACGGAATTCATTCGGGCACATGCCGACGGGCGGTTCTATTTTCTGGAGTGTGCGGCTCGGGTGGGCGGCGCCTACATCAACGAGATGGTCGAGACCGCTACTGGAATCAACCTTTGGCGGGAGTGGGCCCGCATCGAAGTCGCCGGAGGAGATGGAACGTACAGGCTTCCTCCGGTGCGTGAGGAATATGCGGGCGTGATTCTTTCTCTGGCGAGACAGGAGAATCCGGATACTTCGGCCTACGACGATCCAGAAGTGTTCTTGCGGATCAGGAAGCATCACCATGCGGGATTGGTGTTGCGGTCGAACGATCCGCAGCGGCTGCAGGGGTTATTGGAGAACTACACTCAGCGGTTCGCCGCGGAGTTTCTCGCTGTAGAGCCGCCACGTGAAAAACCTACCTCCTGACGATCATTCAGGCGACCCTGGCAAGCGGGCGAGGGCGCCCGCTCCACACATACCCCTAGAACGCGTCGATTCCGGTCACACTCTGCCCGATGATCAGCGAGTGGACATCGTGCGTGCCTTCGTAGGTCTTGACCGACTCCAGGTTCATCATGTGACGCATGATGGGGTAGTCGTCGGCGACGCCGTTGGCGCCGAGGATGTCGCGCGATAGGCGGGCGCACTCGAGGGCCATCCAGACGTTGTTGCGCTTGGCCATGGAGATGTGCTGGTGCTCGACCTTGCCTGCATCTTTCAGGCGGCCGACTTGCAGTACGAGCAGTTGTGCTTTGGTGATCTCGCTGATCATCCAGGTGAGCTTGTCTTGCACGAGCTGGTGCGAGGCGATGGGCTGGTCGCGCCACTGCTTGCGCAAGATGGCATACTGCAGAGCGCAGTCGTAACAGGACATGGCCGCGCCGATCGCGCCCCAGGCGATGCCGTAGCGCGCCTGATTCAGGCACATCAATGGGGATTTCAGTCCGTCGCTTTTCGGCAGCAGGTTTGACTCGGGAATATGGACGTCCTGCAGCGACAGACCTGATGTAACCGAAGCGCGCAGCGACCACTTGCCGTGAATGTCGTCGGCCTTGAAGCCGGGGCGGTCTTTTTCGACGAGGAAGCCGCGAATCTTGTCGTTCTCGTTTTCCACCTTGGCCCAGATGATGGCAACGTCGGCGATGCTGCCGGAGGTAATCCACATCTTCTCGCCGTTGAGAACGTACTCGTTGCCGACTTTGCGGGCGCGGGTGCGCATGCCGCCGGGATTGGAGCCGAAGCCGGGTTCAGTGAGTCCGAAACAGCCGAGCTTTTCGCCCTTCTGCATCGCGGGCAACCAGGTCTGCTTCTGCTCTTCGCTGCCGAAGGTATGGATGGGATACATCACCAGCGCCGACTGCACGCTGACGAAGCTGCGCACTCCGGAGTCGCCGCGCTCGAGTTCCTGAGTTACCAGTCCGTACTCCACATTGCCCATGCCGGCGCAACCGTAGCCCTGCAGCGACGCGCCGAAGAAGCCGAGGTCGGCCATGGGCTTGACCAGTTCGCGGGGGAAGCGGCCGGCGCGGTTGCACTCTTCGATGATGGGGACGAGGTTGTCTTCGATGAACTTGCGGGTGGTGTCGCGGACCAGGCGTTCTTCTTCCGTGAGCAGCGAATCAAACTGGATGAAATCGACACCGCGAAATTTGATGGCAGGCATAATGAACCTCCTTGGAGGGCAAACATATGACGGTAGCAGGGGCGAGGGATAGGGTCAACGCCACACGAAGCGCGCAAGACACGCGGCACGATATTACTGTAAAATGGGCCGTACGGAAGAAAAACAAGACGCAGCTATAACAATCTTCCAGAGTGGATTTCCGGTCAGGCTTTCTGAAGTATCCCATCCACAAGTGGCCGCTCGAGAAGTTCAGCGGATCGCTGCGCACATATTAAAGAGATCAGGAGAAACGAATCATGGCGGTAGGCGGGAAGATTGCAAAGACGGCGGACCGTAAGAAGGTCATGGATACCAGCAAGAGCACGGATTGCCCCAAGTGCGGCAAGACAACGCGCATCGTCAAGCGCATGAAAGACCGCGAGCGCAACATACCTGGCGGGATTTATATTTCGTGCTCGGCGTGCGAGTTCTACGAGAAGCTGTAGGAAAAGGTTTCGGGATCACAACGGCCGGAGGACGGGGATCGACTTCCCTGCTCCGGTCTTTTTTGTTTTCTGAGAAGTCTCCGCTACACTGCCACCGTGACCGACGTCTCGGTCCGCGTGACGGGGCGATAGAGCGTATCGCGCTCGATGGGTTCGCGGCCAGCGGCGCGGATGAGGCGCTCGAGTTCTTCGCGGCGCATGCCTTGCGGGGTGGTCGCACCCGCGTCGTGGTAGATCTTCTCTTCGATCACCGTTCCATCCATGTCATCGGCGCCGAAGCGCAGGGAGATCTGCGCGATCTTGGCCGTCATCATCTGCCAGTAGGATTTGATATGCGGGAAGTTGTCGAGCACGAGGCGGCTGACCGCGATCTGCTTGATGTCGAGCATGCCGGTGGTTTTCGGAAGATGCTGCAGCGGGGTGTTGTCGGGATGGAAGGCGAGCGGGATGAAAGTCTGGAAGCCGCCGGTTTCGTCCTGCAGAGCGCGCAGCTTGAGCAGGTGGTCGACGCGGTCTTCGTCGTTCTCGACGTGGCCGTAGAGCATGGTCGCGTTCGATTTCAGTCCGATCTGGTGGGCGATTTTGGCAGTGTCGAGCCATTGATCGCCGTCGATCTTGTGGTCGCAGATGATGTGGCGCACACGGTCGGCGAATATTTCCGCGCCTCCGCCGGGAAGCGAATCCACTCCGCTGGCTTGGAGTTGTTCGAGCGTCTCGCGAATCGAGAGTTTGGCGCGCTTCGATAGATAGGCGACCTCGACCATGGTGAAGGCCTTGAGATGCACTTGCGGGAAGCGCTGCTTCAGGCCGGAGCAGAGATCGAGAAAATATTGAAAGGGCAGGTCGGGGTGCAATCCGCCGACGATGTGAAATTCGGTGACAGCTTCACTGTAACCGGAGGCGGCTGTTTCAAACACCTCATCGAGCGCCATGGTATAGGCGCCGGGCGCGTCCTTCTTACGGCCGAAGGCGCAAAGGCGGCAGGCTGCGACGCAGACGTTGGTGGGATTGATGTGCCGATTGACGTTGAAATACGTCTTGTCGCCATGCATGCGTTCGCGGACGTGATTGGCCATCCATCCCACGGCGAGAATGTCGCCGGTGCGGTAGAGGGCCAGGGCGTCTGCAGCGTCCAGCCGTTCACCGGCCAGCACTTTGGCGTGAATGGCATTCAGGCGTGGATCATCGGTCTGGAACGAATGCTGCTGTCGCGTTACAGGCATCCCCTTGATGATATCGCAGGAACGCGCGGGAAGTCACCGAAAGAGAGCCTTATTGGTCAGCGCTGATTCGATCGCTGATGCGGGCGTACTCTGCTTCGGGGAGTACGCGGCGCTTTACGAGGTCATGGGCATCGGTGAACGGGCGATCGGCGATGATCCGGTCCGCTTCATGCTCGGTCACACCCGGAAGGCTGAGCAGGTCTTCGCGTGAAGCCTTGTTGATGTTGACGGTCTTGTCGCGGTTCATGCCTTCCTTCACGCCTTCGACCACGGCCTTGGTATCGCGGCGCATGGTTGCGGTCGCGTCGGCGGCGCGCTGCCGAATTTCGTCAGGATTGTCCTTGTTGTTGTCGGAGCAGGCGGTGAAGTTTGCCAACAGCAACGCGAGTGCGGGAAGCCAAGCAGACCGGAAGGTTAAAGGTTGCATGGAATTCTGATGCCGCGGCGCTATTGACGGTTGGCGACATTCTGCTGATCACGGCAGAAGATTTCCGGCGAAGCCATGGTCCAGCCCTTCGCAAGACGCATGTCCTGTACAATTTTGCCTCCAGATGAATTGGCACCCAAAATGGTGGCTATGTGTCGCCGGCGCGCTGATGCTGGCTCTGGCGGCGCAGGCTGAGCCTGTCTCCCAGCTTAAGGCCACTGATTACGTCAACGATTTTGCCCACGTCCTGGACCAGAACTCGATTGTGCAGATGGACAACATCTGCCGGCAGGTTGATGAAAAAGCCCACGCCAAGATCGCCGTGGTGACCATCCACTCGCTTGACGGCTCGGATATTGAAAGCTACGCGGTCGCTCTATTTCAGCAGTGGGGCCTCGGAACCAAATCGACGAACCGCGGAGTACTGATCCTGTATGCCATTGACGACCATCGCGACCGCATTGAGGTCGGTTACGGGCTGGAGGCAATTCTGCCCGACGGGAAGACCGGCGGGTTTGCACGGGAAGCCGTGCCGCTCATGCGGTCGGGGCAATACGGCCAGGCCCTGCTGCTGGTCACATCGCGAGTGGGGAAGGTCATCGCCGACGACGCCGGGGTTCAGCTCAACAATCTGCAGCCGGAAGCTCCGGTGGGGAACGATAATCAACGCGGCGGAAAGATGTCGGCGGGCGGAGTCATTCTGCTGATTATTGTCATACTCATTATTCTTTTTACTCCGCTTCGGAGCGTGCTTTTCTGGATCCTCTTTTCCGGTATGTTTGGAGGTGGAGGATCCGGGGGCGGCGGTTGGGGCGGCGGTGGATTCGGTGGCGGTGGCGGGGGTGGGGGCTTCGGCGGATTTGGTGGGGGCGGTATGTCAGGTGGCGGCGGGTCTAGCGGTAGCTGGTAGCGAGGACGCAAATGGTTCCGGAAAAGATTATTGACGACTTTGTCAGCCGCCTGCGGAAGGCGGCTGGAACGAACCTGGAGAGCGTGATCCTGTTTGGATCGGCGGTCGCAGGGGATTTTCATCCCGAGTTCTCGACTGTGAATCTGTTTTGCGTAATTCGCGACAGTTCATTCGCGGCGTTGCAGACGCTGGCTCCTGCCGTGAAGTGGTGGAATGCGCAGAAACAGCCTCCGCCCCTGTTCATGACGCACGACGAGATCAAACGCTCCGTCGATGTGTTTACCATTGAGTTATTGGACATGCAACGGCACCACCGCGTTCTCTTCGGCGAAGATGTTGTGCGGGGCCTGTCGATCCCGGAGAACCTGCATGGCATTCAGGTGGAATACGAGCTGCGGGAAAAGCTCGCTCTGCTGCGCCAGCATTTGCTGCTCGCCTCGGGCAATGACTCGCGTATGTGGGAGTTGCTGCTGCGTTCAGTCTCATCGTTTGCTACGCTCTTCCGGCACGCGTTGATCGTGCTCGGCCACGATGCGCCGGGCGGCAAGCGTGACGGGGTGCAGGCGTTGTCGAAGCAGATTGGCTTTGATGCTTCCGGCATGCTGCAGGTAATGGACGTGCGAGAGGGGAAATCCGAACGTAAGAAGTTCAATGTGGCAGATGTTTTTTCACGATATCTTGCCGCGGTCGAGCAGGTAGCGACCGCTGTTGATAAAATGCTGGACTCAGGTGGCCCGGGTCGCGCGTAAAGTTTGCGTATTGATTTTTCAGGAGAATGTCATGAGCAAGACACTGATCGTTGTAGTCGTTATCGTGGCAATTCTATTGCTAGGTTGCCTGTTTGTTTTTGGCCAGTATGTGAGCGTGAGGAATACGCTGGTCAGCAAGAACGAGGCGGTGAAGGCCGCCTGGTCGCAAGTCGACATCGTGTTGCAACGCCGCGCCGACCTGATCCCGAATTTGGTGGAGACGGTGAAGGGCTATGCGCAGCAGGAAGTCACCGTGTTCGGAGATATCGCCAAGGCGCGCTCTGCACTGCTCTCCGCGGGCACCCCGCAGGAAAAGATCGCGGCCAACGGGCAGCTGGATGGAGCGCTGGGACGCCTGCTGCTGGTGGTGGAGAACTATCCGCAGCTGAAATCCAACGAGAATTTTCTTCGCCTGCAGGATGAACTCGCCGGCACCGAGAATCGGATTGCGGTCGAGCGCAAGCGGTACAACGACACTCTGCAAGATTACAACACCTACGTGCAGCAGTTTCCCAACAGCTTTTACGCAGGGATTGCGGGATTCAAGCCGAATGAAGCTTACTTTGAAGCGTCGCCGGGATCGCGTGAGGTGCCGAAGGTGAACTTCTCAAGTCCGGGCGCGGCGGCTCCGCAAGCCGCACCGCAGCCGGCGCCGGTGCATTAACAGGTTGCGGAAGAGTCGAGCTGCAGGTGAAGGCTGGGTAGTGGTGCAGTTTGGCTTACGCGCCGGGCCGGTTGAACAGGAGATCCCTTCGACTTCGCTCAGGGCAGGCTCTTCGCTCCGCCTGAAAAACGGCTCCGCTCAGGATGACAGTGGTCGCGCAGTGACGACGAAGTTGCTATTGCGGGCCGGTGGGCAGTTCCCAGCCTTCGTTCTTCATCTTGTTATTTGTCCAATGCTGCAGCTGCTCGAAGAGGGCGGGATCGATGACGGCAAAACGAAGGCCGACGCGGCCTTCGCCGCCGAACCAGACGATGCGGGCCTTGGCTCGAAAAATAGTCTCACTGTCAGGGAGCGGAAAGCTGACGTCGAGCAGGCCGGTAAACCTCATCGGCTCTTTCAATCCGTCCACGCCCATGCCGCCGGTGCTGAGGTTCACGCCCTGCACGCACACTTCTTCACCCTGCTGGTTCTTCAGCGCAACCGCGAGCTGGATGCGGGCGCGGAAAAACTTCTGCTGCTGAAGGCTGACGTACGCCAAAGAATCCGCAGCGTCGGCAGAATTCATGTTGATGTTGTATTCCTTCAGCTTCCGGCTGAGCGTCCGGCGGGAGATGCCAAGTTGTTCCGCGGCCTGGCTGCGATGACCTCCGCTGCGCTCCAGAGCGCGGATGATCATCTGCTCCTCCATGCTCTCGAGATTGCCCACCGGCATGGAAGCAGAATGGCGTTGCGCGACTGGGTTGCCCGACATGGCGTCAGTAATTTGTGATTTGTGGATCTCAGGACTGCGAGATTCCACGGCGACGCGGGCGATCAAGTTGCGCAGCTCGCGAACATTTCCGGGCCAGGAATGCGAGAGCAGCGCGGAAACGGCATCGGGTGCGAAAGCGCTGCCAGGATTCTTGAGGCTGAGGAAGTGCTCGGCCAGCGCAACGATGTCTTCAGGGCGCTCGCGCAGCGGAGGCACGCGAAGCTGAAACTGGCCGAGCCGATGGAAGAGATCCTGGCGGAAGCGGCCGGCGGCGACGGCAGCGTCGAGATCCTGGTTCGTCGCGGCGATTATCCGGACGTCGACTGTGATCTTGCGGTGACCTCCCAGGCGGTAGAAAGGAGATCCATCGAGCACGCGCAGCAACTTGACCTGAGTCTGAAGCTGTAGCTCTCCGATTTCATCGAGAAAGAGCGTGCCCTTGTCGGCGAGTTCGAACAGGCCGGGCTTGGATGCATCGGCGCCGGTGAAGGCGCCCTTTTCGTAGCCGAACAACTCGCTCTCGACCAGGTTCTCGGGAAGCGCGGCGCAGTTGATATCGACCCAGGGCCGGCTGCGCCGGTTCGAAGCCTGGTGAATCGCGTGGGCGATGAGTTCCTTGCCGGTTCCGGTTTCGCCGGTGACCAGCACGCTCTCGGCGTGGCCGGCAACGCGGTCCACCATGCGCATGAAGCGGTGCATTACGGGACTGGCGAGAATAAGGTTGGTGCCGTCGATTTCGCGCGAAACTGTGTGCGCGGAGTTGTCTTCATCCGCATCCTGTTGTTTCAGATCGCGTTGTTTCGCAGTTTGTTGTTTCGCAGTTTGTTGTTTCGCATCTTGTTGTTTCGCACCTTGCGCTTTGGCTGGCAGCGAGCCTGAAATCGATTTCTCCTCGACCACAGAGAGCAACGCGATTATTCCTGCTGGTGCGGATTTACCGTTACGAAGCAGGGTCAGGGTTAGTTCGACGGTAAACTTATTGTCGGCCTTGCTCTGACACAAGTGGGAAGATCGATACTGACCGTGCTCCAGCACCGCGGTGAGCATGGTCTTCTGCAGACGACTCTGCTCAGCGCCGTCCTTCGCTGAGATGAGGGTCGCCAGAGTTTGGCTGAGAACTTCCGCGGCGGTACAGTTGAAGACCTTCAGGGCAGCTTCATTGCAGCCAGTTATTTTCCCTTTGAGATCGGCGGATAAGACCGCGATTCCGCCGACTGTGACGGCATCGACAGGCGGCCCTTGCGGCTGCGAATTGAGATTTACTGGTGGCATCCCGCGCGTTTGGAGTTGATCTTGCCACAGTGAACAAGGGTTGGACTGAGTATGCGGCCTCGGATGATCACGAAAGTAACCTCGAACCCTGGAGAGCGAACGAGCCCGTCCTTTAGGTTACTGAAGTAAGCTACTTAAAACCCTCTAATCGCAATAGCATTTCCCCTGGACAGGCTCGTCCCGAGGTGTGCGCGGGAGTGATTTCTCGCGCCTTGGACGCAGTCTGCCGCCTCCCCTTGCGATAGCAGTAACGACGCAATGTCGACTCGGACGAAACTATTTGTCGGGATCACGGTCTCGCTCGGAATGGTGGTGCTGTGCTCCGCCCTGTGGCACTGGCAGTCCGCGGACCTGACTCGGTTCGCGTGTTATCTGGCCGTGGCCGTCCTGGCTTCCAGCCTGAAAGTGCAGTTGCCCGGGATCGACGGCACCATGTCTGTGAACTTCCTTTTCATTCTTCTCGGCGTCATGGAGTTGAGCTTGCCGGAGACGCTGGTGATCGGTTGTACGGCGACCCTGATACAAAGCGTCTGGCACACAAAGAATCGACTGGATCCGGTTAAGGTCCTCTTCAATGTTTTCGGCATGATGGCAAACGCCAGCACGCTGTGCTACGTCAGCTATCACTGGCTGGAACCGCGAGTCGGCGCGAATAAACCTGTCCTGCTGATGATGGCGGCGCTGGTGTTTTTTCTGGCGAATACGCTGCCCATCTCTGTGGTCATCGCGCTGACGGAAAACAAATCGAGCCGCAAGGTTTGGAAGGAGTGCTATTTCTGGTCGTTTCCGTACTACCTCGTCGGAGCGGCAGCGGTGGGATTGGTTGGAATCATCAACCAGCGCGCCGGGTGGCAGACCTCGCTGCTGGTACTGCCGGTGATTTATTGGGTGTACCGTTCCTATCGACTTTATCTGGGACGGCTGGAAGCTGAGAAGGAGCGAGTGGAAGTTGAGAAGCGGCATGTGGAACAGATTGCTTCGTTGAACATGCGAACCATCGAGGCTTTGGCCCTGGCGATCGAGGCCAAGGACCATACCACGCACACGCACCTGCAGCGGGTGCGGACCTATGCGGTGGAAATCGCCAAAGAGATCGGCCTGTTGCCGGACGAAATCGAAGCGTTGCGGGCTGCGGCGCTGCTGCATGATATTGGCAAGCTCGCGGTGCCGGAGCACATCATCAACAAACCGGGACGGCTCACGCCGGAAGAGTTCGAGAAGATGAAGGTGCATCCGCTGGTGGGCGCTGAAATTCTGGATCGCGTTGCCTTCCCGTATCCCGTGGCTCCGATCGTGCGCTCGCATCACGAAAGATGGGATGGCTCGGGATATCCCGCTGGGCTTAGCGGCGAAGCGATCCCGATTGGTGCGCGGATTCTGGCGATCGTGGATTGCCTGGACGCTCTCGCCTCAGACCGGCAGTATCGCCAGGCGATGCCGCTCGATCGAGCCATGGATCGAGTGAAGGAAAGAGCTGGAACCTGGTTCGATCCGAAGATCGTGGAAGTTCTGGAGCGCCGCTATGTCGATCTGGAACGCATCGCGCAAACTTATGAAGACGGGTTTGTTCCCTGCGGATTCTCCAAAGAACTGCGGGTGCAGCGCGGACTTGCTCCTGCCACAGGATTCGAGAAATGGGCCGACACCTCGCAGAACGATTCCGACTTCCTGACCTCGATCGCATCGGCGAGGCAAGAGGCGCAAGCCATGTTCGAGTTGAGCCAGGATCTGGGAAACTCGCTGAGTTTGAGCGAGACCCTTTCGGTGCTGTCGATGCGGCTGCGCAAGTTGATTGCGTATGACTCGATTGCCGTATTCGTGAACCGGAATGGCTGGTTGCTGCCGGAACTGGTGAGTGGTGAAAACTTTCGCGTGCTGTCGTCGCTGAAAATCCGCGTAGGCGAAGGGTTGTGCGGCTGGGTAGCGGAAAACTGCAAGCCCATCATCAATGGCAACCCGCTGGTGGAGTCAGGTTACGTTGCCGACCCGAAAACCGCGAGCTTGTCTTCGGCCCTGGCGGTTCCATTGCAGGGACTGAATGGTGTGGTGGGCGTGCTGGCGATGTATCACTCGACTCAGGACGCTTTCACGGCAGACCATCTCCGGATTCTCTTGGCCGTGGCTTCGAAGGTGGCGCTCTCGGTGGAGAATGCCTTGAAATATCAGCAGGCAGAAAGTTCCGCGACCACGGACTTCCTCACGGGGCTGCCTAACGCGCGCTCGCTCTTCGTGCATCTGGCGCAGGAAGTGACGCGATGCCGGCGTATGAAGACTTCGCTCGCGGTCATGGTCTGCGACATCGACGGACTGAAAAAAATAAACGATTCGTTCGGGCATCTGGAAGGCGACAAACTGCTGCGCGAGTTCAGCACGCGCCTGAAGGATGCTTGCCGCGGTTACGACTACGTTGCCCGGATGGGCGGCGATGAGTTTGTGATCACGGCTCCCGGTCTCACTGTGGAAGCGGTCGACGAAAAGACAATCCGTTTGAACGAGGCAGCCGTCGACGCGGGGCGGCACACCTGCGGGCGCGACGTGGTCAGCCTGAGCGTGGGAACGGCCTTCTGTCCTGAAGACGGCTATGACGTGGAGGCACTGCTGGCGGAAGCCGACCGGCGCATGTATTCCGTGAAGCAGACCCATCACGCGAAAGGCGCCGCCGGCAAAGATCCCCTCGCGCGCGGCGCCTCCGGAGAATAAATGCGACGCCTGCGATGGAAAATTGCCGGGCACGCGCTGGCCCTGCTGGCAACCGTTGTTCTCGGAGGATTGCTTTCCGCGACGTTAGTGCGCCTGGCACCGGGCTTCAACGTGGATGAGCGGGAACTCGATCCGCACCTGAATGCTCAGAGCCTGCAGGCGCTGCGCGATGCCCGGAACCAACACCGCAACGTCTTCCAATTTTATTTCTCTTACATGAATCGAGCCGCGCATGGCGATCTGGGAACCTCGCTCGCTCTGGGACAGCCGGTGCGCACGCTGCTGCGTGATCGCGCGCCGCTCACGCTGCGATTGCTGGCTGTGGGTCTTGGACTCGCGTGGCTGCTGACTCTTACCCTGGCATTGACTGCGGCATGGCTGCGGCTTTCGGTTTACGACACGCTGACCACGGTGGTGAGCGGAACATTTCTCTGCCTTCCAGCCGCTGTGCTGGCATTGCTCTCGGTACTGTGGAATGTGCCCGGGTCGTTAGCGATTGCGTTGATCGTGTTTCCGCATACCTACCGGTACGCGCGAAATCTGCTGGTGAAGGCTTATTCCCGGCCTCACATCATCACAGCGAGAGCAAAAGGCCTGGGCGAGGCTCGCATTCTTTTCTGGCATGTCGTGCCGGTCGTGACGCCCCAGTTGCTGGCTGTGGCCGGTGTGTCGGTGAGTCTGGCGGTCGGGGCGGCGATTCCCGTCGAAGCATTATGCGGGTTGGCGGGAATCGGACAGCTCGCATGGCAAGCAGCGCTGGCCCGCGATCTCCCGCTGCTGGTTAACATCACAATCCTGGTGACACTCGTAACCTTGCTGGCGAATTCCGGGGCAGATGTAATCGGTCATGTGGTTCGAGGCCAGGAAGCATGAACTTCTGGCGGAAACTGGCGTGTGTGGTTTTAGTGCTGGTGATCGGTGCATCGCTCGCTGCGAACTGGCTGGCTCCCGCGGGATACGCCAAGCAGTACAGGGAAGCGACCAATGCACCGCCGTCGCGCACGCACTGGCTCGGAACGGACGAGATTGGGCGCGACCGCTTTGCCCGCGTGCTCTACGGAACGCGGATTTCTTTGCTATTGGCTCCGGCCGCAGCTCTGCTTTCAACGTTGATGGCGGCGTTGATTGGAGGACTCGCGGGATATCTGGGCGGCATCTGGGCGCGGATGGCGATGGCCGTGACCGATTTGTTTATGTCGCTGCCCTGGTTGTTTCTGCTGATCACGGCGCGGGCACTGATGCCGCTGAATGTGTCTCCATTGGTCTCGGTGCTGGTGACATTTTTGTTGCTCGGACTTCTGGGCTGGACTGCCGCGGCTCGCGTGTTGTGCACGACTGCGGGAATGCTGCGCGGGTCAGATTTTGTCCGGCAGGCGCGGGCAGCGGGGCTGCCCGGACAACGGCTGTTTTGGATCCATGTAGTGCCGAACTTAAAACCCGTGCTCTACGCGCAGTTTTGGATTTCGATTCCGGTCTTCATTCTGAGTGAGGCCAACCTCGGAATCCTCGGGCTGGGCGTGGCCGAGCCCATGCCCTCGTGGGGAAGTCTGTTGAAGGAATTGGAAGGACTGGTTTCAGTTGGCGAAGAACCATGGAAGTTTGTGCCTTTGATTCTGCTGGTGGTGGTAGTGACATCGTTTCAGGTTTTGCTTTCCAGGCAGGAGGAGTTAACCGCATGATGCACCGCGAGAAAAAGCTAAAACGGTTGGTGAATCCCTGCGGGAAGGCAATCGCAGTCGCGGCGCTCTGTCTGGGACTTCTTCTAGGGCAAGTGCTGGCGCAAGGCGGCGGCCAATTGAGATTTTGTCTGCGCTCAGAACCGAAGACGTTTGATCCGTTGAAAGTTGAGGACGATGCCTCGGGCGCAATCCGCTACTTAACCGGAGGAGTCCTGGTCCGCGTGAATCGCCAGACTCAGGACCTCGAGCCTGGTTTGGCGATCTCATGGAAGTTGTCGAAGGATGGTCGCCAAATCTGGTTTCGCTTGCGCAGCGGCATTTCGTTTTCCGATGGCACGTCGTTCTCTGCCGAAGATGTGGCTTACACCATGCAGCAATTGATGGACCCGGCTCTGCATTCGGCGACCGGCGATGCTTTCCGTTCGGGTGCGGGGAGTGTCGAAACCAAAGTGATTTCTCCGAGTCAGATTTCGATCCGGTTTCCTGCTCCAGTGGCTGGACTCGATCGCCTGTTCGACCAGGTCGCGATTCTTTCCGAGCGTTCGCCGAAGAAAGAAATGGCCGTGCTGGGTCCGTTCATGGTGGCCGACTACAAGCCCGGCGCATCGGTCCTTCTGAAACGCAATCCCAACTACTGGAAGACTGACGAACAAGGCCGCAGACTGCCCTATCTCGATTCCATACAGCTCGATATCCAACCCAACCGCGACGTGGAGATGCTGCGTTTCAAGCGCGGAGAGCTCGACCTGATCAACTCTCTCGACAGTGAGTATTTCGACAAACTGGCTGCGACGTCACCGCAACTCGTGCACGATGCAGGACCGTCGCTTGATAGCGAGCAGCTCTGGTTCAACGAGGTCGCGAAGTCTCCCATTCCGGACTACAAGAAGAACTGGTTCCGCTCCGCCAACTTCCGGCGCGCAATCTCGGAAGCGATCAACCGCGATGACCTCAGCCGCGTGGTCTTCCACGGCCACGCCCGGCCCGCCGTGGGTCCGTTCTCGCCGGCCAACAAATTCTGGTTCAACAACAAACTGAAGTCTCAGGCATACAGCCCCGATGCGGCTTTGAAGGAACTGCAGACGGAAGGCTTCCGCATGGAAAACGGGACACTCAAAGACAAAGACGGAAATGAGGTCGTGTTTTCCATTATCACGAACTCCGGAAACAAAATACGAGAGAGCATGGCAGTACTGATCCAGGATGATCTGCAGAAGATTGGCATCCACGTGAATGTGGTTACGCTCGACTTCCCTTCCCTGATCGAGCGCATGACCCAGACTTTCGATTACGAAGCGATTCTTCTGGGTCTCACCAATGTTGATTTGGATCCGAATGGCGAGATGAATGTGTGGCTGAGTTCTTCGGAGAATCATCAGTGGAACCCGCAGCAGAAAACTCCGGAAACGGCATGGGAAGCCGAGATCGACCGGCTGATGCGGGCCCAGGCGTCATCGAGCGATTTGAAGAAGCGAAAAGAAGCCTTCGACCGCGTACAGGAAATCGTAGTCGAGCAGGAACCGTTCATCTTTTTGATTAATAAGAATTCGCTGTCGGCTGTTTCGACGGCGGTACACGGCGCCGCTCCCGTAATTCTTTCACCGCAAGCTTTCTGGAACGCGGAATGGCTTACCGTTTCGGGGAAGTGATCGAACATTCTTTGCCACGGATTTTCACGGATCTGATTTAGGAACTGCACAGGTAATTAACGATGGCGTCTGAGGCTTTGCAAAACCAGGTTCTGCTGTCGGCGCAGCTTTCGGTGCGCTATGCTGGCAAGCCCGCCGTTCTCCGCGACGTGCGGCTGGAGATTCAGCGCGGCGAAGTGCTCGGCCTGGTGGGACAAAGCGGTTCCGGCAAGAGCACGCTGGCCCTGGCGATTCTCGGCCTTCTCGATAGGCGAGCGCGGGTCGAAGGCACAATAAGGTTGCACGAATCCGACCTGCTGCAACTTTCAGAACGCGAACTACGCGCGGTACGGGGACGCGCTGTTGCCCTGGTGTTGCAGAGTCCCCTATCGTCTCTGAATCCGGCGCTGAAGATTCGAACCCAACTCAAAGAAGCATGGAGGGCTCATGCTTCGGGTACGAGCGCAGACTGTGCGAACGCAATTCGCGCTTCCCTGCAGAGCGTTTCCCTGCCCACGGATGACGATTTCTTGCGTAAGCATCCCTCGCAGATGAGCGTGGGACAAGCCCAGCGGGTGCTGATTGCCATGGCGGTGATGCACCATCCAGCGCTGCTCATCGCCGATGAAGCCACCAGCGCGCTCGATGTGATTACGCAATCTGAGATTCTCGCGCTGTTTCGCCAACTGAACCGCTCTACTGGAATGGCGATCCTCTACATTTCTCACGATCTTGCGTCGGTGGCCGGAATTTGCGACCGCATCGCCATTCTTCATCAAGGCGAGATCGTAGAGTGCGGAGCGACCGCGCAGATCTTCGCCCATCCGCAGCACGCATATACCCAGCAACTCATGGCGGCAATGCCGCGAGTGCTGCCATCGGCGGCGCAGTTGCCGATGAAAGCCGAAACCGCAACCGCACGATAGAGTCTTCCACGTTCGGATTCCAGGGATCGTTCTTCGATCCTCAGCAGTAACCAATTCCCATAAATCGAGGGTAAATGTATCGACGAAGACGGGGACAAACTGTCCCACGCCCCCAGTGCAAGGACAGAGTGGCCCAAGGCTCCTCAAGCGCCGTCTCTGATCTTCAATGATACCAATCACTTACGGGGCACGAATTGGCATCTGCCGTGCAGAATCGAAAGTGTGTACAGCACAATTTCGCTCCATATTTGTTCGCACCAGATTCGTTCGCACCAGACAGGAAAGGTGAGACTTATGTTGCACACACTGAAACTTAAGAGCCCGGGTCGAGACCAGCGTCATAGCGCAGCTTGGGGAAAGCGCCTGAGCTTGCTGCTTGTTTTGGTCGCTGGAACTGCGTTCGCCCAAACTCCTGGAGGCGACGGCCGGTTCGTGGGCAAGTTCGCGCCGGACCTCGCGCCCATCGCCGCGCGAGCGCACCGTGCGGCAGTTAACGAGACCGTGAATGTCATCGTGCAGTACAAGCAGGTTCCTCAGACGGAGCAGGAGGGTCGAGTGCAACGCCTCGGCGCCCACCTGAACTCCAGACTTCACGTGGTCAAAGGCATGGCTCTCACCATTCCGGTGAGCGCGCTGCCTGCTTTAGAGGCGGACTCCGAGGTTGTGTCCGTAAACCTCGACCATCCCTTGCGAGGAATGGACGAAACCACGGATCAGGCTACCAACGTGCCTTCCGCCTGGAACGCTGGGTACAACGGAGCCGGCATTGGCGTAGCCGTGATCGACAGCGGCATTAACGATAATCATCCCGATCTGTGGAATTCCAACCAGACTCGCTCGCGCGTGGTGTATCACCAGGATTTTACCGGCACGCCAACATCGAATTGGAGCGGGGCAAATTATGACCTCTACGGTCACGGTACCCACGTCGCCGGAATCGTTGGCGGCAACGGCTACCTCTCCAGCGGAAACTACGTTGGAGTCGCGCCCGCCGTTAACCTCGTGGACCTTCGTGCCCTGGATGCGTTTGGAGCCGGCACCGACAGCACCGTAATCGCTGCCATCGAGCAAGCCATCGCTCTGCAGAACAGATACAACATCCAGGTCATCAACCTGTCGCTTGGGCGCGGCATCGCCGTCAGCTACACTCAAGATCCCCTCTGTCAGGCAGTGGAATCCGCCTGGCAGGCCGGGATTGTGGTGGTAGTAGCGGCTGGCAACTACGGCCGCGTGAGCATCGACGGCAGCAACGGATATGGCACCATCACCGCTCCGGGGAACGACCCCTATGTGATCACTGTCGGCGCGTTGAACAGTACGGGATCCTCTTCACAGTCCGCCGAAATCATGACCAGCTATTCCTCCAAGGGTCCCACTACTTATGACCACGTGGTGAAGCCCGATATTATGGCTCCGGGCAACAACATCGTGTCCCTGACGGCTCCGGGCGCCACCCTGGAAGCCTTATTTCCAGCTCAACTGGTCACGGGCAACAACGGGAAAAATTCCTATTTCACGCTGAGTGGCACGAGTATGGCAACGCCGGTCGTCAGCGGCGCCGCTGCATTGCTTCTGCAACAGAACGGCAATCTGACTCCAGACCAGGTGAAAGCGCTGTTGATGCAAACCACCTACGGGAATTTTCCAACCTCAACCGTTGTCTCGGTTCCCGGTCTCAACCAAACCTTCACCGAATATTACGATGTGTTCTCCGTCGGCTCGGGTCTGCTCAATGTGCAGTCCGCATTGTGGGACAACAACCTCGCTCCGGGGAACCTGGGCGCGGCACTGTCTCCGTCCGTGGTCTACGGCGCCTCATCCGGCAACGTTTCCCTGGTTAACGGCAACAGCAGCGTATCCGCGCGGAGTGTGGTTTGGGGGTCCTCGAGGGCATGGTCCTTTTCTTCCATCTGGGGCGATGTGAACGGGAATTCGGTAGTTTGGGGTGCCTCGTTGCCCTGGAATGACAACCTCCTGACTGCCTTTAGCGTGGTTTGGGGTGCAAGCGCCGGCACGGGCTCTCAAGCCACCAGTGTGGTTTGGGGGGCGTCACAACTCAACAGCGACAACGGAGAGATACTGATTACCGGGGATGCGCAATAGCAGCCGTGGGCTATAAAACATAAGAAAGGAGGAGAGCGTGAAGCGCGACCCACGGCTGGAGAAAACATTTGTCGTTGTGATGGTCTTGGCGGCGACTGCCGGCACCCTGTGCGCCAGCCTGGCAAGCCACGCGGTGCACCCGGCGTACACGCTGGCCATACTGGCACTGGCCGCAGCAACCTCGCACATGAAGATTAAGCTGCCGGGCATTGACGGCAACATGTCAGTCAACCTGCCCTTCCTGCTGATGGCAGTGGTAAATCTGAGCGCGCTTGAAGCCGTCTCCATCGCCTGCCTCTCCACGGTCGTACAGTGCTGGCCGAAATCGGGCAGCAAGTTCCGGCCGGAACAAATGCTGTTCAACGTCAGCATGATGGCGTTTGCGGCCAGCATGGCCAGCTTGATCTGGAATGCGGGCTGGCTTGGAAGATCGCCTTGGGGAGGATCGGCCTGGGGAAATTCGGCCTGGGCTTCCGAGCCGCTCATGCTGGCCTCGGCAACCGCCGCTTTTTTTGTCGGACAAACCGCTCCGGTGGCCGGCATGATCAAACTGGCCGAGGGGACGGCCATGCGCCGCGTCTGGCTAAGCATCGTTCAACTATCATTCCCGTATTACGTACTGAGCGCAGGCATGACCTCAATGGTGAACACGATGAGCCATCACCTGGGTTGGCAGGCAGCGTTGGTGGTGTTTCCCGTAATGTATGGCATCCACCGCTCTTACCGGCTGTACTTTCGCCACGCGGAAGAAGCTCCACGCGCCGTACCACTGGCCAGAGCGGCCCGCGCGGGAGCGTGAGCAACGCCGGGATTCCAGTTGGAGCAAAGGCCGCCTTCGCAGGCGGCCTTTGCTTTGCTTCCCTTTTTCCCTTGAAATGTTCGCTAAGCCTAGTTGGGCATGACAACCGTATCGATCACGTGGATCACGCCATTCGATTGAAACACATTCGGAATGGTCACCAGCGCGGTTCCACCCTTCTCATCTTTCAGCATGATGTGAGTGCCGTCATGCAGAGACGCCCAGAGCTTGCCACCTTCCACAGTCGTGAGTTCCGCCGTGCCACTCCCTGCCTTGATCTGCTTTTTCAGGTCTGCCTCGCTCCATCGACCCGCAACCACGTGATAGGTGAGCACCTTGCTGAGCTCAGCTCTGTTTTCCGGCTTCAGCAGCATGTCCACGGTTCCGGCAGGCAGCTTGGCGAAAGCTTCGTTCGTGGGTGCAAATACGGTAAATGGCCCGGGACCTTCCAGGGTTTCCACCAATCCAGCAGCCTTTACTGCAGCCACCAGAGTTGTATGATCGGCGGAATTCACCGCGTTCTCGATGATGTTCTTGGTGGGATACATTTCCTGCCCGCCCACCACCGGATTCTTCATCCCGGCAATGGCCGAAGTTACAGCAATGGCAACCATCGCCAGCACAACCGCAAGTTTCCTGTTCATAGTCGTTATCTTTTATCCTTTCAGAGTTGGGTTTCTCGACCCTCACTAACAGTACGGAAGCACCACGATTTTGGATTTATCCGAGAGCCTGCTGTTTGGCTGAGCAGCGATAGTTGCTTTCGTAATGTGAAAAGCCTAGATTGGCCCGCGTGGACCGTTCGACACGTTTCGTTGAACAGGTTGCGTTGAACCAAACGGAGTGTGCTCCATGCGAACTTTCTGCTTTCTGATCTGCATTCTTGGGATAGCCTGCGCTTCGTGGGGCCAAGGCGATAAAGATTCCTGGACGAACTTGAGCGTCCTGCATCCGGGGCAGAAGATTCAAGTCGTCGAAATGAACTCGAAGAAACATTCCGGAACCTTCGTGAGTTTTTCCGAAGCCGCGATCTTGTACCAGGACGACGCAGGCGGGCAAACCATTCCAAGGCAGCAAATTCGCCGGGTGAAGCTCATGGAAAACAAGCACCGCTTGCGAAACATCCTGATTGGTGGTCTGGTGGGCGCTGGCGTGGGAGCCGCGATCGGCGCGGGGGCATTCCACGGATGCACGCCGAATGCTTCCTCCAGTCAGTTTCCGAATTGTCTGGGCCCAAGCATTAGTCGAGGCGAAGGAGCCGCGATCATCGCGCCCATCGGCTTTCTGGCGGGCGCACTGGTTGGAGCCTTCGTTCCCGGTCACCAGACCATCTATCACGCGAACTCGCCGTAGCCCGCAAGGCAGTTCGGTTAGAATCGAAGTCCATGCAGCCGATGAAAACCACGCCCATCGGCGTGGCCCAGCTCAAAACGCGGACCGCCGTCGCCGCGGATGCCGAAAATATTTCGCATCTGGTGAACGCTGCCTTCCGTCCAGAACGCTTCTTCGTTGATGCGGACCGCACCAATCCAGGCAAAGTGCGGGCGCTTCTCGAGAAAGGCAAATTCCTGCTGGCCGAGGAAGCCGGCGCTCCGCTTGGCTGCGTCTACGTTGAACTGCGCGGTGATCGGGGATATTTCGGCTTGCTCGCAGTCGATCCCGTTAGGCAGCGAGCCGGCATGGGATCTCGCCTGATCGACGCCGCCGAAGAGTACTGCCGCGCCGCCGGCTGCCGTTTTATGGACCTCACCATCGTGAATCTGCGGAAGGAATTACCCCCATTCTACCGGCACCGAGGCTACGTTGAAGATGGCACCCTGCCATTTCCCGACGATCAGCATCCTCCCAAAATGCCTTGCCATCTCGTCAAGATGTCAAAGCCTCTCGCATAGCCCTGTCGAGCCAAAACCAGTTTTGTGAGGCAAATTTATTACCCGAAACTATCCTGCTTTGGCGCTACAATACCACTGCGAGATTGGGCAATTGGCACTCAGGCAGGAGTGAAGCTCTCGGGACTTTCACTCAGAAGGAAGATGATATGACGAACCGGACGCTCATAACGCTGCTATCGTCGATGGGGCTTGCGCTGTCCGCCTTCGCGCAGCAGACTACTTCGAGTTCGGGCGCGCAGCCGGCAGCATCCGCGAACCAGGCCGCCCCCGCTTCCCAGCCTTTGACGGCTTCCGGTGAAGGACCGTTGCAGTCTCCTCGGCCCCAGGATTTCTGGGATGGCGATGAGCCCAGCCTTACCTGGCTCGTCCTGCATCCCTTCGCCAGCAAGCAGTATGTTCGGCGGCATGTTCAGCCCATCCAGGACCGGGTCAATGAACTCGATGAGATCACCGCGGAAAGCAGCCGCATGATCAAGGACGTTGATGCCCGCGCCCAGAAAGGCATTCAGTTGGTTTCCGCCAAGACCAGCCTCGCCGATGAACACGCGCAAGATGCGGCCAACAAAGCTCAAATGGCGCACCAGACAGTAGCTACGCTCAACACCCGCGTCGCTAGCGACGAGAACGTGCTCGGAAACCTCGATCAGTACAAGTCCGGCGCCCAGACCGAGATTCGCTTCCGCCCCGGCCAGACCGTGCTCAGCAAGCAAGCCAAAGACGCGCTCGATGAATTAGCCGCGCAGGTGAAGGGTCAGCACGGTTACATCATCGAGGTGCAGGGCTTCTCCGCAGGCCGCGGCCAGGCTGCCATCCTCAACTCCAAAAAGATGGCGGACTCCGTCGAGCGTTATCTGGTCCTGAACCAGGAAGTTCCGGCCTACCGCATCTACGTGATCGGGATGGGCAACGCTGCCGAAGAAAAGCATACCGTGGGCTCACGCATCGAAGTCAGCCTGCTGAAAAACGAAGCCGAGCAGACTGCCAAGCAATAACAATCAACGACTGTGTTTTCGCCTGCCAGGGAGGAACGTAAATCCTCCTCTAGAGTTTTTGTGCTTCAACTTCCCTCCAGACCCAGGAACTTGAGATGACGTTAGTGACCCGGCCAGCACTTTCGGGCCGTTGTTTTCTCCCCCGATTAGAGGAGAATGCTGAAAACGGCGCGACCTGGGCCGCGACTGCAACATCCAAGCTGTAACGGATGAAAAAGTTGTGAAGCGAAAAAAGGGGCCAGCATGAACATCGGGGAACCAGCGGATCACGAGAAGAATCCACTTCTGGCTGGACAAAAAGCCGTAGCGTCGCATGATGAAGATCAAGAGAAAGACGAGGCCCGAAGAATCCGCCGCCTGCAGGTCATGATGAGCATGGTAACGTCAGTGATCAGCCAGGATCCCGGCCTCACCGTGGAAGAAGCGTCGGAGCTCGCAGCCGGCGCCAAGCGCGCCGCGCTCGCCATGTTTCCCGACAAAGAACTGGCCTACGATCTGCTCTACAAACCGCGCCTGCAGAGGCTAATGAGGGAGCGCTTCCGCCTGCAATGACGTTCGCCTTCGTAATGAGGGTATGCATCTTGGGCGGCGTCGGAGTTGATTCGTATCGGGATACGCCTTCAGGCGTTGCATGCTGCCGCGCTATTCATCCACCACAGAATTCCGCAACGTCCCCACGCTTTCCACACTGATCTCCATCGCATCCCCAGCCACCACGGGCCCCACGCCTTGCGGAGTGCCCGTAGCGATAAGGTCGCCGGGAAAAAGCGTCATCACCTGCGCGACGTACCGGATGACAACATCCAGCGGAAAAATAAAGTCCCGCGTATTCCCCGACTGCCGCACCGCGCCATTGACCCGCGTCTCCACCCCAACCCCGGCCCAGGGATCAAGATCCGCGGCCTCCACCACCACCGGCCCCACTGGACACGACGTATCAAAACCCTTGGCCCGCGCCCACTGCCCATCTTTATTCTGCCAGTCGCGCGCCGTCACGTCGTTCAGGCAGGTGTAGCCGAGAATGTACGGCCGCACGTCCTCATCCGCGGGAAGCTGATAGCAAGTCCTGCCCATCACCACGCAAAGCTCGCCTTCGTAATCCACGCGCTCCGAACCTTTCGGCCGGCGCACCACGCCGCCCGGCCCAAGCAGCGCCGAATTAGGCTTGAAGAACAGCAGCGGTTCTTTAGGCACTTCGTGGCCAAGCTCCGCGGCATGTTCCCGATAGTTGCGGCCCACGCACACGATCTTTGAAGGCCGCACCGGCGTCAGCAGCGTGGCCTCGTCCAAGGCAA
Source organism: Candidatus Sulfotelmatobacter sp. (assembly GCA_049512915.1). Taxonomy (GTDB): domain Bacteria; phylum Acidobacteriota; class Terriglobia; order Terriglobales; family Acidobacteriaceae; genus Sulfotelmatobacter. Next base: position 8,998 of record JBEKWP010000026.1, on the reverse strand, counting down.
TCGGTTCAATCCGGCGTGTGCGCAACCCCTCCACGTCGCCGTCGGACTCTTCCGGAGCCGTGAGCAGAATCCGCAGAATCGACTCGCGTCCCGCGACCGACTCGACCAGCCCGTAGTGAGCTTCACCATTCAATTGAAAGCGGCAATATTTCATCGTCCTCTATCTAACCACGAGACCCGGAAATTCCTCCAAACTTTTTTCCAATGTCATCCTGAGCGAAGCATGACCGGCTGTCTTCCCCGCTCTGTCATCCTGAGCGAACCATGATCGTCCGATAGGACGGTCATGCGCAGTCGAAAGCCTGCCCTGAGCGAAGCCGAAGGGGACCCCTTGTACGAATGTGCTGCCACGGCCTACGCAAGGAGTTTCTACCAGCGCCCCGCGCTCTCATCTCCCAAACGCCCGAACCCTTCCACTACGGCACCCTCTCGCTCGCCTCCTCCGATCGCGCACTCTCATTCCCCCGCAAGTCCACGGCCGACACCGAATAAAAGTACTTCTTTCCCGAAGCCACCTGCATATCGCGATACGCCGGCATCTTGACCAGCTCGGAATTCACTTTGACCGGCGTACCACCTTCCTCATGCCGATAAATGTTGTACCCGTCAAGGTCCGCGTCAGGAACCGGCGCCCAAATCAAGTCGATGAACGCCTGCTGCCCCGGCCCGGAAAAGACCGCCTGCAGCCCTGCGGGCACGGCCGGCGGAAAAACATCATCAGCAAACACCTTCACTTCGGGTGTATCGTCGCCTTCGATCGGCACTTCAGGTCTTCCCGGCTGGGCGACGACCGTGAAGGTCGTTACGCGGTAGTAGTAGGTTTTCTCCCACTCGAAACTCTGATCGGTGAACGAAAGATTCCTCTCCATTCCAGCGTCCCGTTCACCCACGAGGATCTCTTGTCGACTGCCCTCGGTCCGGCGATAGACGCGATAACTGCGGCGCAGAGAGTTGGGAGCCGGTAGCGACAAAAGTACGCCGCTCCATTTGAGCAGCACGCCCTGCGCTCTAACCTCGGCGCTGAATTCCGTGGGCGCAGGCAAAGTTTCGGCCAGCGGAACATGCACCTGGTTCGACAATCCGGCTGCCCGGCCGTCCCGGTTCAATACTTCCACTGCATAAGTCGCTGAGCCGAAAGTATTGTGAAGCATGAGGTCGCGCGGCAAAGTGTCGGTATAGCTTGACGTCATCTTCCGGCTGCCCGGCTCATTCTTGTCCGCAAAATCGGCTGGAGGCGCTGCCTCGCCCGCAGGCGTTCCGCACGCGGCAAGAGTGGGATCCACACTCCGGCAGACATTCGTCTTCCCCAAATAGCGGACCCGCTGCCGGTCAACGGTCCGCGGAGGGATGGTCCAGGTAAGCGTAACTTTGTCGCCTTTGCGCGCCGCCCGCAGGTCCTCCGGCGGCCGTGGCAACTCCAGCGAGGGCGGAAGCGGCGCACCGATCGATGCGCAGCCGGTCAACCAAACCAACCCTGCCAGCCCAAGCCATTGTCCTCGTAGAAGCTTCATGCGCGGAAGCTACAGACTACATCAGTTGCCCGGCTTGCGTTTGTCGGCAATCCCTCATTTCGCCAGCCGATTGTACTTCCGCAGCACCTCCCGCAGTCGATCATGGGGCAGCGCCACCACGGTATGCCCGTCGACCCCGGTCATCGTTTTTGCCGCGATCATCGCATTCACCACGGCTTCTTCCGTAGCCTGCACCGTCGCCAGAAAAACGGGATTGATGTCATCATTCGGCAGCATGCTGATTTCAGCGGCACGGTTCGCCAACCCCGCTCCCGCATTCGCCGTAGAAAATGCAATGAAGATGTCTCCCGACCCATCGCCCGAGTAACTCCCGTCCCTTCCCAGTCCCAGCGACACTCTCTTGGCCACCCGCTTCAACTGCGTCGGAATCAACGGAGCATCCGTCGCCACCACCACGATGATCGAACCCACATCGTCATCCCAGACCTTTGCTCCTCCAATCTCTCGTCCCACTGGAACACCCGCAATCCGCAACTGATCACGCTGTCCATAATTGCACTGCACGAGAACTCCCACGGTGTATCCGCCATGTTTCGCATCGAGCACTCGCGAAGCCGTGCCAATACCGCCTTTGAATTCGTTGCAGATCATTCCCGTTCCGCCGCCCACGTTCCCTTCTTCCACAGCACCGCCGTGTGCGCTATCCAGCGCGTGAAAAACGTCTTCAGGCTTGACGTGAAATCCATTGGTGTCGTTCAAGTAGCCATCCCAGGTTTCGGCCACGACCGGCAGCGACCACGAATAGCCGTCCTTGTCAGGGCCGCCATGTTTCAAGCGCCACGCAATCACGGCATCGCGAACCGTGCCCACGCTGTGCGTATTCGTGATCATCACCGGTCCCTCAAGAAAACCCGATTCCTCAACCCACGTCGTGCCCGTCATCTCGCCATTGCCATTCAGCGTGAACCATCCGGCAAACACCAAGTCGCTGGAATCCTTTCCGCGCGGAAAAACCGCCGTCACCCCCGTTCGCACCGGTCCCACGCCCACCTTCAAAGCCCCGTCGCCGGAGATCAGCGTAGTGTTCCCAACTTCGACTCCTTTGACATCGGTAATCGCATTCAGCGGCCCCGGCACTCCATCAAAAGGCACGCCCAGGTCCCGCGCCCGAGGCTGGGTTTGAGCGCATACCAAACTCGTGAGGACGATACAAACCAGAAAGACATGAATGCGCTTCAGGTCGGACTTAAGCATCGAGCTTTCTCCAGTCTGTGCGATCAGAGTATCCGCTATCGTCCGCGGACAGCGGCGCGCTTCGCGCTCTGGACTTCGCGCGCATGATCACAATAATGCTTTCCATTCAAACAATGATTGGGAAAAAGGTCTCGGACGCAAGCGCACCCCCGGCAGCATCTTAAGTAACCCTCACTGCCCCTGCCTCTTCACCTTCTGAGCATATCCAAAGATCAAGAAAACCAGCGCCATACCCATCAGGAAGCCGCCGGCAAAATCCGAATAGCGCCCGTGCGTGAAGTGCTGCAGAAAAATCCCCGCCACCAAAGCGATCAATCCCACCGGAACAAACGGACTAATCTTGCGCCCACTCATGTCGCCCCCATCCCATCAAGATTCCCGTCCGTGAATTCGGTGCCGAATTCTCAAGGCTGGTGCCGGGAGGGGGAATCGAACCCCCACAGGGCTTTAGGCCCCTGCGGATTTTAAGTCCGCTGCGTCTGCCAATTTCGCCATCCCGGCCGATATCACCGCACCACACACCATGCCGCTCGCACCCTGTCAATATCGCACAGGCGCTGCACAGCTGCCAATTTGTGTTTGAGAGGAGCCCCTGCGGAGCGTAGCGACATCGGGGAAACAGTACAAACTTTTCCCGACATCACAAACCCCTGCCAGACTTCAAGCCAAAGCCGTCCGCCTCTGCCTCCACAGCCCCACGCCGGCCAGGCAGTAAACCCCCACCGCGACCAGCAACAGCGCCCGCATTCCAAACAGTAGCGAAAGAGTTTCCAGCAGTCCTCCCGCCACAGCTCCCAGCATGTTTGCTCCCAGGGCCGCGCTGGGCGACGCTGTCGTTCGAAATTCCAAAGCAAACAGGATGCCCGCAAACACCACCGGCACCGAGAACACCACCACCGCGATCGTCCCCGCAACCGACGGCGATCCGCCAATCCGCTCAAACGGAAACCAATACGCAATCGCCAGCCCGGCAATCAACGCCGCCCATATCCAGAACCGCGGCCAGTCTTTCCTGCTGCGTTCGACCAGCGCATTTGCCAGCAACAAAGCGATCAGCAACGCCGAAATCACAATCCCGTTCACCTGCCACACCGTCCCAAAGAACAGCGCCAACCGGCTGATCACCTGCGTCTCCAGCAAAAGAAATCCCGCGCCCATGCCAAAGAAAAACAGCGAAGGCGGCCGCCGCACTCCCCCAATCTGTGCATACAGCCCAATCGCAATCAGAATCACCAGCACGCCAATCGAATAATAAGTCCGCGGAATCCATTTCCCTTCCTGATAGAGATAAGGCCAGTCGTCGGTCGTAACCGGAACCAGTTCCGCCGGCACCGCAAACGGATTCTTGCGCACAAACTCCGCCAGCCGCGGATCGGCACCCAAGGCCTCTTCCACCCGGTTCCCCGGCGAAATCACAAAGCACGTCGCCGACGCGCTGTAATTCGACTCCGCCAGAAACACCAGCGGAGACTTCCCGAAGGTTTGCTGCAGAATCTCAACCAGCCTCGTACCCATCCAGCGATGGTCAACCTGAAACTTCACAAAGATCACGCCATTCGGCGTCAAGTGCCGTTCCGCCTCGCGAAACGATTCCGCCGTGTAGACAAAGTTGTCGATCCGCATATTCGCGTAATCGGAAAACTGTCCATGCGAATCGAGCAACCCGAACAGAATCAGATCGTAGCTCTCCTTCGTCCGCTTCAGAAATGCGCGCGCATCGTCCACATGAATCGACACTCGCGGCGAATCATAAGGATGCTCCGGATGTTCCCGCTTCCCCAGCCCCAGAATTGCCGGATCAATTTCCACGGCATCCACCAGCCGGCTGCCATGCCGCAAAGCCGCCGCCACATCGTTCCCCGTTCCCGATCCCACAATCATCACCGCCGGGTTCGGCACAGCAAAACGAAACGGCAGGTTATAAGGATTCTCGTCCGGCGCCTCCTTCATCGCCCGCGGATGCCGCGCCAGGAATTCATCGGATAAATTCACGATCTTCTGGTAGAGCGCATGGTTCACTCGCATCAGTCCGCCATAGATTTCGCCGTCTGGCGTGCGCACGGGCGTGTATTGGACTTGCTGGTACGGCGTCCACAAGACCGTGGTATCGGGACCGGCTTCCCCATGCAGCAACAAAACCAGAGGAACGACCAGGCTCGCGACCAGCACAACATCCCGCCGCGAAGCCTGCAAAAACGCAAAGCCGACGAGCACCGCTCCCAGCCAGACCGCAGGCGGCAGCATCAACAGGCTTACGGCAAAAAAAGCCACTACGCCCACCAGGCTGCCCACCAGATTCCACGAGTAAGCCCGCAAGGCGCTGGGCGCAAGGTCCATCTGCCGGCTCACGGTTTGCCCCAGCGGCACAAACACAGAAACGATCAACAGGAACAGCGCTCCCGCCACCAGCACCGCCATCCCATACTGCAACCAGTCGGAATTATTTCCCGTCGCCCAGATCGCTATGTCCCCGGCTCCTCCCAAACTTTCTGAGAGTCCTTCCAGCAATTCCGCGCCCCGCCACGGCATTCGCACGATCAGCAGCAGCCCCAGAAAAGCCAGCAGAGCGGATTTCCACCGCGCTCGTTGCCCAGCCAGCGCGCACCCCAGCCCGAATCCGATAAAGCAAAGCAGCAGCGCCAGGTTCTTGAAGTAAGCAAAGACCCGCACCTCCACGGCAATCCAGCGGATGAACGCCAGCTCCGCAAATAGCGTGAGAAAGCTGGCCAGCGAAAGCTGTCCCGTATTCCAGCGCTCGACTCCGCCGCCCCGCGACTCCAGAAAAGGATGCCCGCGCCGCTTCGCCGCAAACGCCGTGATCCAAACTACGATCAGGATCGCGACCGCGAGAAAAAAGGTGAGAGACTGCGAATTCATAGTTTGACGCCCGGGCAAAAGTTCTCCATCAAGACGAACGCCGCATTATATCTGTTCGCAGAGCACCGACGTCCGTAGCCTTAGACTCTGATCTGTCATCCTGAGCCCAGCGTGCGCCGGGGACGCCGAAAACCACCACGCGAACGACCAATGCATTTTCTTAGCTGTCTGCACTTCTCGCTCCAGGCAATGGGAACGTCTCCTCCGTCCCCGCATTTCTCGAAGGCGCTATTCAAAAACTCAGGCTCCGGGACAATGCATAATATTCGGCGCCATCATTTCTTCTGCTGCGCGTATTCGTTCGCCCCTGCGGCGCGATGACCAGTGGGATAAGGCATAGATCCTCCTCGCTCTCTTGGCGCACAAGTATGACTCGCAGCGCGCTCGCCTGCCTAGAGAAATATTATCTTGAACATATTTTCGCGCGCGGCTCTAATGCAGTGAGAGTTGAAGGCAAGAATTCAGGAGGAACGACGACCATGACAAGGCCAACGCCAATGATGAAGCGCGACAGCAATCCGCTAACGCTGGCCGAACCTACGCGGCGGCAAGCGATCGTCGCCGCCGCAATCGCATGCGGTGGACTCGCTCTGGTCCCAACTAAGGCTTGGGCCGGAGCCGACGCGGAGATTTCTCATACCGAGGAATCCATTCACCAGGAAACCGACTTCAAAGCAAATCGGAAGCGCATCTACGAAGCGCTCACTGACACCAAACAGTTCGACCAAGTCGTTCAGCTTAGCGGAGCGATGAAGTCCATGCGCCTGGGAAGCACACCTACTGAGATCAGCCGTGAAGTCGGCGGCGCGTTCACCCTCTTCGGCGGATACATCACGGGACGGCACGTAGAACTTGTGCCCAACGAGCGCATCGTGCAGGCTTGGCGAGTGGGAAACTGGCCTCCAGGCGCCTATTCGATTGCCAAGTTCGAACTAGTGGAACAAGGCTCTGGCACCAGGATCGTATTCGACCACACCGGCTTTCCCAAAGGCGATGCCGAAAGCCTGGCGTCAGGCTGGAAAGCCCACTATTGGGAGCCGCTCGCGAAACTCCTGGCCTAAGGCCTGCCTCGGATTTGTCATCCTGAGCCCCGCGTGCTCCAGCGCCGCCGAAAACCACCACGCGAAGGACCTATGCATCTCTTAGCCGTCTTCACTGCTCACGCTAGGAGCGAAGACCGGGAAGGGCACGGCTTTAGTCGTGCCGAAAAGCCGCAAGATGTACCGGCTTGCAGCCTGAGCGAAGCCGCCAATCTCCCTCGCATGTGAGGCAGAATAGGCAACGTCCATCTAGTCCCCGTCTTTCTTCTACATTCGGTCAAGCATCGAAATTCCGCATGCGCGAAGATTCTTGAACGTCCCGTCGTAGAAAGACGAAGGGCGCGTGCGGTCGGATGCTTCGCCTCTCGGAACAAAGAGGACCATCCCCTGCCGTGCTCGCGTCAAAATTACTCGATAGGCATTCTTGAGGTACAGGCGCCTCGAGTCGTCATTCACGGATTGCCACTTTGTGCCCTTGAAAGCCTGGCATACCCAGCCACCATCGTTATGGCAGAAATCTCCGTCCCAACAAATGCCAACCCAATCTAGTTCAAGCCCCTGGACCACAAACTCGCTTGCCACGTCCTCTAGATAGTAAGAAGATCTGACATCTGCGCTATCATTCAGAAACCAATTGGCTGGTTCAATCTTTGCCTTGATATGGATACCCTCTGGGCGGAGTCGCTGAGCGCCCGAAGATGCGACAAGACCAAAGCGCTCCGTTCCGCGGGCTCGGTTGCGCAGCCAATCCCTTGCTGCGTCAAGATGGCGGGTTAAGTAGATGGGGTATGCCACTTCTATACTCTTGTAAGTTGCGCGGGCTGCCTCTGGCTGGTTATCGATGATGTGACCGACCCACTCTGAGAGGGCCTCTGCCCGAAACGACCGCATCGAAACCGAGAGGTGAAGATGTTCATCTAAGTGAACTCGTGGCGATGCGAGAAACTGCTCCACTTGGCCTTTGGAGCCATACTCCGGAAGCGCCATGTGTGACGAGATGTGGACTTCCCAAGTGGGGAAACGAGTTTCGAGAGCACTGATCCATTCGGAGATGCCGGCTTCTCCTATGTTGATCTCTTGACCTCCGCCGACAAGGCAGACGACTGTACACCAATCCGGATGCCGATCCATGACGCTGATTAAGAACTCTGGCTCAGACATAGCAAAGTCGGGCTGTCCCCTTTTGCGCTGCATAAAACTAGCTGCCTGCTCACGGGTCCAGGCCCGTTGAGCCTCGTCGAACACAACGACCCTCTCGACAGGGACAGCGCTGTTTCCGACGTAGTCATCCCGGAAATGATGGATATTCTGGATAAAACTGCGTACCTCGCGCTCAGCGGCCTTTTTCGGGATGCCCTCACGCGTTGCCTTGTCGCGTGTTAGGGCCTCCCGAAGGACATCAACAAGCGGGCCATTGCCAGAGAGAAACACCGCATGCTCGTCTTGATGCTCGACCGAGCGCCGTGCAGCAATATTTAGCCCAGCTAAAGTCTTACCCGAGCCGGGGACGCCGGTCACGAAGCAAATCGCTTTCAAACGATTCTGCCGCGCTCGATCGATCACAGACGTCACACTGGCAGTGGTTTCTCGTAGGTTTTTCGCGCCAGCATCCGATCGTGAGATGTCGCTCACGCTATGTGTACGATAGAGCACCTCTGCTGCCTGAACAATAGTAGGCGTCGGCCTGTAACCCGTTGTCATCCACTCGTCAATGTCAAAGCTTGGAAAAGCTCGCGCAGTGCAAATAACATCGATCAGCTCTCCTAAATCACTCTTATTTGTCCCGATAGGCAAAGCGACAAGGTCATCGGCAAACATGAGGTCGGGTATCGGCCGGGATTCGGCATTCGTTGAGACCAGCACGGGAACTATCGGGGCAGCATGACTTCCTTCATGAAAATTCTTTAGATCGAGGGCATAGTCTTCTACTTGCTCCAGAGCGATTGATGTATGCCGGCTCGCTCCGGCCTTGAACTCGATTATGAAAATGATGTTTGCCGCAATCAGCACGGCATCTGCCCGCTTGCCCATTCTTGGAATATAGAACTCTAGAAAGATTCTTCCGTCCGTTTGGTTGGCTAGGGAAAGTTTGAGAATCGAAAGCTGCTGAAGCCAGGCCCAACGCTGCTGCTGTTCGAGAGCGTGATGATGCTGCGCTGTCAGAACACCGAGAATGCGCTCGGCATCGTCATCGAGAAAGCGAGATACGGTCGCGCTGTAGTAAGCCTTAATGGGCATTCAGGATTCTTGCACGCGGAACTCATCGTACACGAAAACCAAGCGCCTCAATCCCAAACTGGTTTCCTCGAGTGAGAGGAGGGGGCAGAAACGAAAAGGCCACGACTTTCATCGTGG
>JBEKWP010000025.1:0-35064 GCA_049512915.1 Candidatus Sulfotelmatobacter sp. | reverse complement strand
GGCTTACCGATGTCGCGACGTAATCGAAAGCGTTGGAGCGCGTTATTGGAGCATCTGATCGGCGCTATAAGAAATATGAATTGGACTCATAGATGCGTACCTTTTATCGTCTGCGGGTTAGGGAGAAGACTGTCGATTAAACGCACTGGCGCTCGGCTCACTTTCCCGGGTCAGCCCTTGCTTCCAGGTATATGCGGTATATGAAAGTTCGGGCGTATCGGCAGTTGCAGACGCCGTTCCAGCAGGTACGATCGCCAGAGAATTGCCCACCCTTCAGAAACAGGAGCAACCGGACATGAGAAAGCGAGCGGGCAGGCACTCCCTGCGCCTGTCGTTACTATGGGCGAGATTGCGGGCGAGGGCGTCGGCCGCAGCCGTCGTTCTTTTAGCCGCCGGATTATTTGCCGCGCCGGCCGTGCCCTGCTTCGCAGACGACGGCACCAAGCCGGACCCTTCCGGCATAGCCACCGGAGATAAGACTTCTGCCGTTGACGCCGCCGGGAATCCTTTCGTAGTTGCGGAGCCGACCGACAAGTCTGCCCCCGACTATGCCGCCAATAAGAAGGCGTTCGACGACTATCAGGCTCAGTCGGCAAAAGAACCTCTCGCCCTAAAGCTCGCCGACAGCGTTGGCCACGTCCGCGTGGCAACGAACTTTGCCTGGACCTTGAATACCGGCTACCTCGTCCTTTTCATGCAGGCAGGTTTTGCATTGCTGACCTGCGGGCTGGTTCGAAAAAAGAATGCCGCCCACTTGATGATGCTGAATTTCGCGGCCTATGTGTTCGCCTTCCTGGCTTATTATGCGGTCGGATACGCATTCCAGTTTGGCGCCGTGGCCATCAATGCCGCTCCCACCAATCTTGGCGGCATCCCCACGCTCAATCATTTTCTGGTAGGAAGCGGTCAGTGGGGATTCATCGGCGGCAAGGGATTTTTTCTCACCGGTCCGGCCTATGATGCGGGCAGCAACTGCCTGACACTTTTCGAAGTCGTATTCATGGAAACTGCCGGCTACATAATCGTAGGAGCCGTGTGCGAACGGATCACTTTCTGGGCATTCCTGCTTTGTGAACTTTTCATCGGCGCGATCCTTTACCCGATTTCCGGCTGTTGGACCTGGGGCGGAGGGTGGTTGTCACAAGTCGGATCCTCTTTGAATCTGGGCCACGGCTACGTCGACTTCGCCGGCTCGACCGTAGTGCATGCCGTCGGTGGCTTCTGCGCCATGGCTCTCGCGATAATCTTGGGTCCGCGTCTCGGTAAGTACGGTCCCGGCGGAAAGATTCGCGTCTTTCCCGCGCACAACATCGTCTACGTGGTGACCGGCACGTTCCTCCTGCTCTTTGGATGGATGGGATTCAACCCTGGCTCTACCCTGGGAGCAACCGACCTTCGCATCTCCGTAGTGGCAGTGAACACGAATCTGGCTGCCGTCGCAGGCTCGGCCGCTGCAATGCTACTGTGGTATCTCTGGTTCGGCAAGCCCGACATCACCATGGCCTGCAACGGAATGCTCGCCGGCTTGGTCGCGATCACGGCACCGTGCGCCTTTGTGTCTCCAACCTCGTCAGTAGTGATCGGCGTGCTGGCAGGATGCCTGGTGTGTGCCGGCGTTCTCTTCAACGATCGGGTTCTGAAGATCGACGATCCCTGCGGTGCGATTTCGGTACACGGCTACTGCGGCTGGCTCGGCGCGGTCAGCGTGGGCATTTTTGCCGACGGCGCTTACGGCGCGGGATGGAATGGCGTAGGAGCAGCATCCTATCTGGGACATGCCGGCCAAGGCGTGACCGGCCTGCTACACGGCGATACGCGCCAGTTCCTCTGCCAGCTGATGGGAGCAACTCTCTATGCCGTCTGGGCGTTCGGGGCGACCTACGCTGTCTTCTGGGTCGTCAATAAGGCGAAAAGCATGCGAGTAACACCGGAAGCGGAAGAGGAAGGTCTCGACGTTCCCGAGTTCGGCATGCCGGGCTATCCGGAAGATGCAGTCGTGACTCCGTACTGACCGCCGCGCCGCCGCGCGGTTCAAGTTACAAATGAACTGGCAGGAGTATTTTGAACACCGACCTTTGGGTGGTGAAGGAAATCTGGCGCCCACACCAGTTTAAGACGATCTCTAAACCCCTCGAACACTGCGACGAAGCAAGCTAATCAAGGACGCAATACTGTTTTGTGGCCAGGAACAATACACTGCCGGAGGGCCGTTTCACTAGGACCTCGCTGCAGTCCGCCGTTTCGGCCGGAAACATGGCGCCGGCTGTACAGGAGGAGAAGAATCCCTCCGAATATGCCGATTGCCGGGATGGAGAGAATCAGGATTCCGTGTTGCAGCGCAGATCTTCCTGCAGTTCCCGAAGCCGCAGCGTTCTGGTAGCACATGGCGCAACTTTGCGCCGAGGCATAAGGGAGTGTGGCAAAGAGACTGGCGATTGACGCCACCACGTATTTCGCCACCGACATGACACTGTTCACTTTCATCTCAATACTGCGGGAGGTGTGTGAGCCGGACGCTATCCGGGAAGAAGACGAGCAGCATCATGCAAATGCAAAAAACCGTGGCAGGAATGATAGTCAAAACCAGCCCCAGCCGCTCGAATTTGAGATGCATAAAATATGCCACGATGAGTGCCGACTTGATCAGCGACAATCCTACCAGAATCGTAATCATCAAATGAACTTCCACCCGCTCGTAGGCCAGGAAGATTTCCAGCGCCGTCAGCAGCAAAAGCCATGCCCACACCTTTAGAAATAGCGACGTGCTGCCTACGGAATGATTCCCTTCGGGTTGAGAACTTGCGTGCATTACGGTCTCCTGAAATCACTTGGGATTTACGCTCAACAGATACAGCATCGGGAAAATGAACATCCAGACCAGGTCAACAAAATGCCAGTACAGGCCGCTCACTTCGACATGATCCGCCGTCCACTTTCCCTTGTTGAAGCCCCAGCAGATCACTCCAAGGTAAAGCACGCCGATGGTGACGTGAAGCATGTGCAGACCGGTGAGCCCGAAGAAAGCTCCTCCGAACAGCGGGACGCTTGGGTTCCAAGGATTGGTCCACGGGGTCGCGCCTTCACGGATCAGCGTAACCCACTCCGTGGCGTGGATTGCGACGAATGCGATACCGCAGAATATAGTCGCGATAAGGTACCGAACCGTTTTCTTCACGTCCCCGCGATGGGCCGCGGCGACCCCCAGAACCATCGTGAGACTGCTGGAAAGCAGAACCAGAGTCATCAGCGAGGATTTCGCGATGGCCGGCCAAATCTCGAAGGGCCGCGGCCAGTCTGGTGTGGACATCCGGACATAGGCGTAGCTGATCAACAAGGCCGAAAAAGTCAGCGTATCGGACATGATGAACAACCACATCCCGAATTTTATTGAGCTCACCGAATACGGAGATGTGCCCCCCGACCAGGGTGATTCCAGAATTCCTTCCGATTCAGCTCCCGACACGTCTAGCCTCCGATCAAGAAAAAGGAAAATAGAAACAGCCACAAAGCTGTGACAAAATGCCAGTACAGTGCCGCAACCGCCGTTGCCGTAGCGGGCGAAATGCCACTCGATTTTCGCCACCCGTGCGACTGCCGCCACCCGATCCACAACAGCGCAATCACCCCGCCCAGCAGGTGAAGGCCATGTGCCGCGGTGAAAACGTAAAAAAAGCCGACACTGGGATTCGAAACCAGGTAGAGGCCCGCCGAGACGAGCTGACGCCAGGCCAGAACCTGGCCGCTAAGAAAACAAATCCCCAGGACTGCAGTCGCCGTCCACCACCGCGAAAAACTCCTGCCCACTCCCGCCTTGAACATGTGCCTGGCCCGGAGCAGGGTTAAACTGCTCGCAATCGCCAGCGCGGAAGTCGCCCATAGTATCGAAGGCGGACGTAACGGCACCCAGTCGCTGCCCGGCATCCCACGATGAACCACGGAGGCGCTCACCAGGGCCATAAAAAACATGGAGATCCCCCCGAGGGCGACCAGCATTCCGATCGTGTATGTGCTTTGCGGCGTGCCCGCCGGACGCCACGGTCCGGCTCCTCCATCATTGTTTCCAAAACCTCCGTCCGGAGGTACGCCGCCCCCATCAAGTAGCGCAACCGCGTGTTCTTCGATCTCGGATACGGCTTCGGGCACTAGGATTGCGCCTCCTGCGCGACCTGCGAGGGCTCAAGATTCTGAGGAATGAAGTCCTCTCGAACTCCCGGAACGCTGAATTCGTAGGGTCCGCGGTAAACGGAGGGATATTGCCCGCCGAAATTGTCATGCGGTGGGGGCGACGGGATGGTCCATTCGAGAGTGGTCGCGTTCCAGGGATTTTCTCCCGCTACTGCGCCCTTCTTGAGGCTCCAGAATAAATTGAACAGAAAGAACAGCTGCGCCGTCACCGTCACAAATGCGGCGAAGGTCACGAACATGGTTAAGGGGCGCAGGGGTTGCAGGTACGAAATTGCAGTGTAGTCCGCATAGCGGCGGATGCCGCCCGCGAGCCCAAGGAAGTGCATGGGCATGAAGATGCAATACGCACCGACGAAAGTGAACCAGAAATGGATCTTCCCCAACGTCGGGTTCATCATCCGGCCAAACATTTTCGGAAACCAGAAATACGTGGCCGCGAACATTCCGAAAATGGAGGCCACGCCCATCACCAGATGAAAGTGAGCAACTACGTAGTACGTGGCGTGCAACAGGTTATCCACCGCGGGCTGCGCCAGGAATAATCCGGAAAGCCCTCCCGAAACGAACAGGGAGACAAAGCCCAGCGCAAACAACATGGGAACCTCAAATTGAATTTTGCTCCCCCAAAGCGTGCCCAGCCAGTTGAATGTCTTAATGGCCGAGGGAACCCCGATCGCCATCGTCATAACCGAGAAGGCAAAAGCCGAGTATGGACTCATCCCACTGACGAACATGTGATGACCCCACACCACGAAGCCGAGGAAGCCAATGGCATTCATGGCGATTACCATGGCTTTGTAGCCGAAGATCGGTTTGCGGCAGAACGTGGAGAGCACGTGAGAGGCAACTCCCATACCGGGGAGAATCGCGATGTACACCTCAGGATGACCAAAAAACCAGAAAAGGTGTTGCCACAGGAGTGGTGAACCTCCTGAATGCGGCTGGAGTTGGTCAGTGAGCACCAGTCCGGCGGGCAGAAAGAAGCTTGTTCCCGCCGTGCGATCCAGAAATAATAAGATGCCCCCGGCGAGAAGAACCCCGAACGCCAACAATGTGAGAATGGCAGTGACGAACCACCCCCAACAGGTGAGCGGCATCCTCATCAGGCTCATCCCGGGCGCCCGCATGTCGACTAACGTTGCGATGAAGTTGAGAGCACCCAGCAGCGAGGCTAGACAAAAAAGCGAAATGCTCACAATCCACATGGTCTGGCCCCATCCTTCACCGGGACCCGTGGCTGCTCCAATTCCGCTCAACGGCGTGTATGCCGTCCACCCGCTGATCGGGGCTCCATCGGGAACGAAGAAAGCCGCAATCAGGCTCAAAAATGCAAGAAAGGTGACCCAGAAGGAGAGCATGTTGAGGTGGGGAAACGCCATGTCCGGCGCCCCGATCTGGATCGGCAGAAAGTAATTTCCAAATCCGGCTTGCGGCGCCGTAGTCAGCACAAAAAATACCATCATTGTGCCGTGCATGGTCACAAGCGACAGGTATTGGGCCTGCGTCATGACGCCGCCTTGCAAGAATGGCACTTTTGCCCCGGGCCACAGCAGGTGGAACCGCATTAAAACCGACAGAAGCATGCCCACCACGACAGAGGTCAGCGCCAGGAAGAAGTACTGGAGCCCAATGACCTTGTGGTCCGTGCTGAAGATGTACTTCCTGACGAACCCTGTTGGCGCTTCCGGGACATGCACAGTGTGGCCGTGTGCCGACATTCTCAATCCCCCTGGAATAAATTCACTGCCTGCCATTCTTCAAAAAGGCGGCGAAACTCTCCTGTGAAACCACATCTAAGTAGGTGTGCATATTGGAGTGGCCCAGGCCGCACAGTTGCGTGCAAACAACTTCGTAACGGCCGATCTTCTCAGCCTTGAAGCGAACTGGGACGATGAGTCCCGGTACCGCGTCCTGCTGCAAGCGCAGTTCACGCACGAAGAAACTGTGAATGACGTCCTGGCTTCGCATCAAGAGCTCAACTTCCTGATTCACCGGTACGGTCAGGGTTGGAACGACGATGTCGTCGTTACCGGCTGGATCGGCTGAATCAAGTCCAATCGGATTTCCCCCAGAGGCATCGATCTTTCTGGGGTCGAGACGCCCGAACTTTCCGTCCGGCCCGGGGTAACGGAAGTTAAACACAAATTGGTTTTCCGTCACCTCGATGCGGACTGCATCCGGGCTGGGGTCGAACATTCGCGCGCTGGCCCAGGCTTTTCCCCCGAGCAGCGCCAGCCCGATGAAGAGGACGGCTGTGAGACTGGTCCACAAGAGTTCGAAAGTATTATTGCCGCGGGAGAACTGCACGCTCTGACCATGATCCCGGTATTTCAGAACGACAAAAGCCAGGCCGAGTTGCGAAAGGATAAATGCCACGGCCGTAACCGCAAGTGTCATCTCGTATTGGTGATCGATAGCCGCTCCCGCCGCTGTGATTGCCGCAGGCGGAGCATATTTATTGGAAAGGAATACGTAGACGGTCGTTGCCACAAGCACGAACTGCAAAGACGGAAACAGAAAGGCCGCCCAGGACGAACGGTGTTGATTGCTTTTCATCGCTTCCCTTCAATCCTAACCGTTATTCGGTAGTGCCGTTTAGGGGCGGATGGTATAGAAGGCATCGGCGCATTGTCAAATAATTTATGCGTCAGAAATCGGCGATTCCGTACTATCGAACGTAGTTCAGAAGTTTCACTAAGGAAATGGCGGAGAGGAAGGGATTCGAACCCCTGATACCCTTTCGGGTATGCCGGTTTTCAAGACCGGAGCCATCAACCACTCGGCCACCTCTCCGACAGTACAGTTTTACTACAGTTCCAATCGTCTCGGGTCACCCCAGCATAAATCAGCCCGTCAACATGAAGAACCCATCAAATCGCAGAGCCTGGGGTGCGGGTACTTACGGCTTACACAATCAAGCAGGCCTCATCGAAGGACAATCGCGGGTTACGAGGAAAAAGCTTGGTCCCGTCTCCGTAACCTACATTGCAGAGGAAATTCGATTTCCATTTGCCATCGGGGAAGAACTCGGCGTTGACTTTGGCGGCATCGAATCCGGACATTGGACCGCAATCGAGGCCAAGAGCGCGGGCAGCCAGTATGAAGTAAGCGCCTTCGAGCGAGCTATTTCGGAATGCCGTTGCCTCAATGAGCGCAGGGTTACCATGGAACATCGAACGCATATCTCTTTGCGGAAAGAGCTTTGGAAGTTTCTCGTGAAACTCCGTATCCCAGGCAACGATGACGGTGACGGGAGCAGCCATGGTTTTTTCAACGTTGCCGGGCGCAAGAGCGGGACGGAGACGCTCCTTGGCTTTCGCCGTAGTGAGGAATACAAAGCGCGCGGGCATAGTGTTGGCGCTGGTCGGGCCGAGAGCTGCAAGTTCAAAAGCCTGACGCAGCACCTCGGAGGAAACTGCCTGAGGAAGCCATGCATTGTGGGTCCGTGCCTCGCGGAAAATCTGGTCGATGCAATCGTTCGAGACGGCGGTTCTTGCTGGCATATCGAGGTCTCTCCTGATGAAGCGGGTCGTTAATTGGTGAATTGGATTGTGCAGCAAGGCGGTTGGATGCAAAACGCCAGCCAACCTCGAATATGGCCTCATCCGCTATCCGCGGGAACTTCTGACGGGGCTGCTATCGAAGACCGAATGCCCGGGAATGAAACTCCATGACCTCGGTGAAGTGAGCCAGGAAATACCCAAGGCTGTGGTCGCCGGGGTAGGGATGATACTCATGCTCCACTTTTTCCCCCCGCAGCTCTTCATCTAAGGCGGCTGCGCCTTTTTCAAAGCCGTAGTTGTCAGCCTGGCCGCAGTTGAAGTAGATGGCCACATGCCGCAGGGCGGCCTGGTTCCGGTTCGCGAGGACGAACGGACTATTCTCTTTCCAGTGTGCGACTGCGATCGGGCTACCAAAGACCGTTGCCAGCAGCTTTCCCATCGGAGCGCCGGACTGAGCGGCGGTGTCGAGTTCGTGCGGAGATTCCGTGATCAACGCTGCACTTTGCGCGCTGACTGCGGAGAACATTTCCGGATGCGAGAAAGCAAAACGCAGTGCGCCATATCCACCCATGGAGATGCCGCTGATCGCGCGGTTCCTTCGACCCGCGCTGATGCGGTATTTGGTTTCGATCAGCGGAATGAATTCCTGCAGGAGGAAATCGCTGTAGCGCACCGAGCCATCGGCGGAATTGATGTAGAAAGTTCGTCCGCCTTCGGGTGCGGCGATGAGGAATTCTCCTATCTTGTGCTGCTGCCGGAGATCGTCGAGCAGCGTCCAGCCTCCGCTGTTGAAGAGGGTTTGTTCGTTGTCGCCCAGGCCATGCAGGAAGTAAAGCACGGGATAACTTTGTGGAGGATGCTTGGTTCCGCCAGCATCATAGCTGGCCGGAAGGTAAACGCAATAATGGACCTCGTGTTTCAGGATACGGCTGTTCAGCGCATTGCAGTCGATGCGGCTCTGCGCATGAACCGGAAGCGAACCCGCCAAAGCGGCGAACAGGATGATGATTCGGAGACAGCGATCCATCGCTTCAGTTTACTCGTAGCGTAGCGCCTGCACGGGATCGAGCCGGGCCGCGCGTCCCGCCGGGTAAAGGCCCGCTGCAAGACTCACGAAAAAAGAAAACACGACGGCGAATGCCACCAGCCATAACGGGACCGACCAGAAATGTTCCGGCGGAAAAGCTTGGCTCTTGAGGTAAATGTTCGTACCCAGGTTGATGACTTGCCCGATCGCCCAGCCCAGCGCCACTCCTACGATGCCGCCGAGAATGCCCATGGCGCCGGCTTCGGCAAAGAAAAGGCGCTTCACGTCTCCATCGCTCGCGCCAATCGCTTTCATGATTCCAATCTCGCGGCGGCGCTCGAGAATTGCCATCACCAACGTGTTCACGATTCCGATGAAGGCGACTGCCAGAGCCAGGCTGCCGAAGATTCCGAGAAACACGTCCAGCACTTTGAAGAATTGCTGGATGCTGCGGCTGGCGTCGAGAATCGAAAAAGTATTGAAGCCCATTTTCTTGACCGTGTCTTCCACCGTCTGGATCTGACTGGGATTTTTCACCCGCACGCTCACTGAGGAATAAACCGGCTCATTGGTAGCCGCGCGCGAAATCTCCCGCAGGTCCGTGGGCTGCATCACATGCAGGCTCTCGGCCAGCCTGAGCGGAAGAAAAACCCGCGCCCGGGTCGGCCCCCGCATGCTTTCGGGGTCAAGATCGGCGACACCAACAATCTTCAGCTTCTGCTCGCGCGAGATCACGGAGTAAGCAGCGCCGGCGAGGCTCTGATCCACGGAAGCTTTGGAATTGTCATTCGCAGACTTCTCATTCGCAGACTTCAAAGGCGCGGTTGGCGCTGCCTCGCGCTCGGCATAGCGCATAGTCAATTCCTTGCCGAGTAGCGGGGCAGCCAGTTCCGCCACGTTCGTTTCGTCGACGCCGGCCTTCGGCGTCTTTCCCAGGAGTTCCTCTGCGAAGGTCTTCTGGAGAATCGCTTCTGCCGCGGTGTCAGACGAGAAGAAATGCCCCTGCATCGCTTCGAACGCGTCGTTGGATTGGGCAGACGGAGGCAGCGCTGCCACCATCGTCAGATGCGGCTTGTCTTCGTAGCGCAGCTCGGTGATGAAGCGGATGTCAGGATACGCCTCCAGCACGTTAGGCAAACGCTCAATCTCCCGGCGCGTGGGCTCGTCGAGAATTCGGCTGTCGGCCGGTGCGGGCCCGTTACGTTCTTCTTCGCGGCCGAAATTGCGCAGATCCCGCCGGGAAGTGACCACGACCGTATCGAACAAGCCGGACTTCATCAAACGCCGGGACGCGAGCTGTTGCAGACCGATTCCCAGAGACAGCATTGCGACCAGCGAGGCCACGCCCACCGAGATGCCAATGGTGGTCAGCGAATTTCGCAGAACCGATTCGCGCAAATTGCGCAAGGCGAGTTCGGTCAGATCAGGAAGCTTCACGGTCGCGCTCCATTCTCTCGAGCGCCGGCAGCGACGGCCGAATTTGCTTCCTCGCCGACCAGTTTTCCATCCGCCAGAAAGATGAGGCGATGAGCGTAGCGCTCGGCCAGAGCGCGCTCATGCGTCACCATCACGATTGTCATTCCCAACTTCTGGTTGAACTCGCGGACCAAATTCATGATTTCGGTTCCGGTGTGGCTGTCGAGATTGCCCGTAGGTTCATCGGCGAGCAATAGCTGAGGGCGGTTGATGAGGGCCCGCGCCAGTGCGGCGCGCTGTTGTTCCCCGCCGGAGAGTTCGCTCGGCCGATGGTTCATGCGCGCTTCGAGGCCAACTCTGGCAAGGGCTTCGCGCGCAAGGCCGTCGCGCTTCTCGCGGTCAACCTCCGCAAAGCGCATGGGCAACTCGACGTTTTCCGCGAGCGTCATGCTGGCGATCAGGTTGAACGATTGAAAAACCATCCCCACGGTATGCAGGCGATACTTAGCCAGTTCCTCGCGAGAGAGTTGCGCGAGATCGCGTTCCTGAACAATCACGCTGCCCGAGGTGGGACGATCCAGGCCAGCAACCAGATTCAAGACGGAAGACTTTCCGGAGCCAGAACTACCCAGCAGCGCCACGAATTCGCCCGTAGCGACGGTAAGCGTTACGCCATCCACCGCCCGGATCAGAGTCTCGCCCAGGCGGTAATGGCGGCAAAGCTGGTCCGCATGAATCGCGGGAGCGCTGTTCAGCGGGCTTCGGCCGGTGCTGCTCATGGGGCTAGCGAACCTCTCCCTTGAGCACACCCAAGGCATCGGCGGGCTTGGCGTCGCCGTTGCGTGGCGTACCGGTGCTGCCGTTCCCATCTGCCTCAAGCCGGTCGCCTTCGCCCGGCGCGAGAAAGAGGTTATGCTCCAGGCCGTGCTGCCGGGTGTAGAGATCGTAGTAGCGGCCCTGCACCTCATAGAGTTGTTCGTGCGTGCCGCGCTCGATGATTCGCCCTTGCTCCATTACTAGAATCTGGTCCGCGCGCCGGATGGTCGAAAGCCGGTGTGCGATCACAAATGTGGTTCGGCCCTGCATGAGATAAGAAAGTCCCTGCTGAATCATTTGTTCGGATTCCGAGTCGAGGCTGGACGTTGCTTCATCAAGTATCAGAATGCGGGGCTCGGCGAGAATGGCGCGGGCAATCGAAATGCGCTGCCGCTGGCCGCCCGAGAGCTTCACACCGCGTTCGCCGACCACGGTGTCATATTTCTCAGCGAAAGATTCGGCGAACTCGTCCACGCGGGCGATCCGGCAGGCACGCAGGAATTCTTCTTCACTCGCGCCGGGACGCGAAAACATCACGTTCTCGCGAATCGTTCCATCAAACAGAAACGATTCCTGCAACACGACCCCGAGACGCGTGCGGTAAGAATCGAGCCGGACCGTGCTTAGGTCCGTGCCATCCACAAGAATTTTGCCCTTGGTGGGCACATAAAACGCGGAGATCAGGCCAATCGTCGTGGATTTCCCTGAGCCAGAGGATCCCACCAGCGCCGTGACTGTGCCAGGTTCCGCGCGGAAAGAAATATCATGCAGAACTTCGTGAACCCCGTCGTAGCTGAAACTTACATCGTCGAACTCCACGGTGCCGCGAATGTCGCCCAGCGCCACTGAGCGTTTCGGGTCCTGGTCTTCGGGACCTTCGTGCAGGATTTCCTGAGTTCGCTCCAACCCCGCCAGAGCTTCGGTGAGTTGTGTTCCTATTCCCACCGCCTGCGCCATGGGCGCAATCAGAAAAGCCAACATCGCAGTGAAAGAGACGAGACCGCCAATCGACATGGTCCCCGCCATAATCTGGCGTGCTCCGATGAACGTGACCCCCGCGCCGACCACGCCTAAAAGCACGCTGGCGGAGAGGCTCATCACCGACGTGGCAGTGAGCGTGCGCATGACGTTTTCCAGCAGGCGTTTCACGCCTTGTGCGAAGACCGCCTCCTCGCGCTCCTCCGCGTGATAGCCCTTGATGACGCGAACGCCGCCCAGAGATTCCGTGAGGCGGCCGGTCACTTCGGCGTTGATCTTGCCGCGTTCCCGGAAGATTGGCCGGATCGTGCCGAAGGCTTTGGCCAGAGCCACGGCAAAACACAGCAGGAATCCCAGCGCGAGGGAGGTCATCACCGCACTGATGCGAACCAGCAGCACAAGAGCGATCGCGGAGGTCAGCAGTCCGCCCGCAAAGTCGACCAGGCCGGTCCCCAGCAAGTTGCGGACGCCTTCCACATCGCTCATGATTCGCGACACCAGCATGCCAGTTTTGTTCGCGTCGTAGAACGCGACCGGAAGCCGCGAAATGTGCTTCTGCACCCGCTGGCGCAATTCGGTTATCAGACGTTGCGCCTCTTTGGAGAGCAACTGCGTCAGCGAGAACGACGTGATTCCCTGGATCAGCGTTGCACCCAGCACCACCAGGACGAGCCGATCGAGCAAATGCAGGGAGTGTTTGGGGATGACGCTATCGAACAGAAACTTAGTGGAATACGGAAGGACAAGGCTGGCGACCCGGTTCACAATCATCAGCAAAAAGCCAATGCTCAGCAGGCCCACGCGCGGGCGAGTCAACTCCCAAACGATAGGGAGAACGGCGCGCAGCCGCTGGACTTTTGGGGGTTTCTGGGCTGCTTTAGGGTCAGTACTCAATCTTTAATTGGACTCCGCCAGACGTCGATTCGCTTCATTATTACTGCATTGTGACACGTCTGGGCGGGGCGTTGTATCCTCGGGGCGTGGCACGTCCGCCTTCTCCGGAGCGCTCTCCAACCGTCGGCCTGTTGCTCGGCCTGATCGTCACCCTCGCGGCCGTGGTGGCATACTCGGCATACATCACGTGGCAAGTGGCCGGTCTTCGCAAGCTTCAGTCCGATCTGATCGACCGCAACCGCAGGGATTCTCTGCAGTTGCTCCGCATCCAGAACGATTTGAATCTGCTCGCGGTCGCCATGCGTGACATGATCGACAACGACGAACCTTACCCGCTCACCGCCTGGTCGGCGCAGTTCCAGCGCATTCGCACCGACCTCGACGATGCCGTGCGCCTCGAAGCCGGGCTGGCCCCGACCAGTCGGACGCCCGAGCAAAGCGCTTCGCTGAGCGGTTCGTTGACGCAGTTCTGGGATGCGGCCGACCGCGTGTTTGCGCTGGCTGGCTCGGGTAAAGAAAAAGATGCGAGAGTGCAAATCCAGCTTTCATTGCAAGCACGGCAGGCCGCCCTGAGCACGACCGTGGCACGGATGCTGGTGCAGAACAGCGAAAATGAAGAGCAGGCCGCGCAGCGCGTTGTCCAGATCTATAACGGGGTGCAGCGGCAAGTCTATGTGTTCCTGGCCGCGACCCTGGCAGCGATCCTGTTGACTGGATTTTCCATGATCCGGTGGAACCGGAGGCTATTTGCGCGGATGGCTGAGCTATCGGAGCGGCGCAGCGAGCTGGCGCAGAAACTGATTGCCACGCAGGAATCCACCCTGCGCTACATTTCGCGCGAGCTGCATGATGAGTTTGGCCAGATTCTCACAGCGATGGGATCAATGCTTGGTCGCGCCGGAACTCACACTCCGGAAGGTTCGTCGCTGCGTCGCGACTTGCAGGAAGTAAACCAGATCGCGCAGGACACACTCGACCGGGTTCGAACCTTGTCACAGGCGCTGCATCCGGTCATGCTCGACGAGGCTGGCCTCGAGACTACGCTCGATTGGTACATCCCTACCGTGGAAAGACAGACCGGGATTGCCATATCTTATGAGAAGCAGGGCGTGCCGTTCGAGGTGAATGGAAGCGCGGCAGTGCAAATCTACCGCGTGCTGCAGGAAGCCTTGAACAACGTGGCACGCCACTCCGGCGCAAAACAGGCTTGGGTGCGCTTACGTTTTCTGCCGGCCACGCTTGAGTTGGAAGTGGAGGATCATGGTGTAGGCTTCAATCAGCGGCCTGCGAAGCATGGCATCGGGCTCGTTGCCATGCGCGAGCGTTCGGAATTGATGGATGGACGATTGGTCTTTGCGACCCCTGCCGTGGGGGGTACGCTATTGCACCTGACGGTGCCTCGCGAGAAAGTTGGATCACGAGACGGAGATCCCGGGGAGAAAGATCAAACTCAGAAAAGCCAAATTTGACAAACCAAATATGACAAAAAAGATCACTGTGCTGCTCGTGGATGACCATAGCCTGGTCCGGCGGGGCTTTCGACGGATATTGGAGGACGAACCGGATATGGTCGTGGTCGGCGAGGCCGGCGACGGGGAAGAAGCGGTCAAATTGACGCGCCAGTTGAAGCCGCAAGTTGTGGTCATGGATTGCGCATTGCCCAAGATGAACGGGCTCGATGCAACACGGCAGATTCTCGAAGACTTGCCCGAGACCGCGGTGCTGATGCTCAGCATGCATTCGGAGAATACCTGGGTGCGGCAAGCGACCGAGGCCGGGGCTAGAGGATATATTCTGAAGAACGCGATGAACCTGGAACTGGGGCCAGCCGTGAGGCGCGTGGCCGGCGGGGAAACAATCTTCGATCCCCAGGTCGAGCAACCCTCGGCGCTCAAAGGCGAACGCAGTGCCGGGCTCACGCCGCGCGAGCTCGAAGTCCTGCAGATGATTGTGGATGGCAAGTCGAACAAGGAAATAGCCCTGGTGCTCGACCTTAGCGCCAACACGGTTGCAGTCCATCGCGCCAACATCATGAACGCGCTCGGCATTCACAAAACGGCCGAGCTTGTGGTCTACGCGATTCGCTCCGGGCTGGTGAATGTTCCGTGAATAGTTCGGTGAAATGTTCCGTGGATCGCAGATCTTTTCTGCAGGGCATGGTGAGTCTGGCGTCAATGTCACAGTTACCGCTGCTGCGGGCGCTGGGCGCGGCCTCTGGAGCACTAGCTTCGGGAGCAGCGGCCTCGCCCGGTTTTCGTCTGGCTGATGTCACCTCCAGCGCCGGCATTCAGTTCCAGCACAACAGCGGCGCCTTCGGCGGAAAGTTCCTGCCCGAGACGTTGGGTTCGGGCTGCGCCTTTCTCGATTACGACCGCGACGGATGGCAAGACATTCTTCTGATCAATGGAATGGATTGGCCCGGTCACAAGCAGCGCCGCTCCACTCTGCGGCTTTACCACAACAACGGGAATGGTACTTTCACAGACGTCACTTCCCGCGCCGGACTGGATGTTGAAATGTACGGCATGGGTATTGCGGTTGGCGATTACGACAACGACGGATTCCCTGACATTCTAGTCACCTGCGTGGGCCAGAACCGGCTATTCCACAATACCGGCAAAGGAACTTTCACAGACGTGACTAACGCCAGCGGATTGGGAAAGCGCCTGGCGTTCAGCACATCCGCTCTGTGGTGTGATTACGACCGCGACGGCCGTCTCGATCTTTTTGTCTGCAACTACGTGAAGTGGTCCCCTGAGCACGATGTGTTCTGCAGTCTCGATGGCAAGCACAAATCCTATTGCACCCCCGAAGCTTATCGCGGCGAAACCTGCTGGCTGTTTCACAATCGAGGCAACGGCACCTTTGAGGATGTCACTGCCTCAAGCGGCATTTTCGACAGCAGTTCCAAATCTCTGGGCGTTGCCATGCTCGATGAAAACCAGAGCGGTTGGGCGGATTTGCTGGTCGCGAACGACACTCAGCCCAACAAGCTGTATCGAAATCAGCGCAACGGCACTTTCAAAGACGCCGCAGTCGAGGCGGGGCTAGCCTTCAGCAGCGAGGGCAAGGCGCGAGCCGGCATGGGAGTGGACGTCGGTGATTTCACGAACTCCGGCCGTTCCGGTGTGGCCATCACGAACTTCGATAACGAAATGACCGGCCTGTACGAGTTCAACGGCAAGGAATACGAAGACATTGCCGCGCAGGCTGGTGTGGGCCTGGTTTCCAAGAACAGTCTGGGTTTTGGATGCGTTTTTCTCGACGCGAACCTCGATGGTTGGCTCGATCTCGCCGTGGCTAACGGCCACATCGACGAGACAGTCCGCAACATTCGCGGCAACGTTGGCTATGCCCAGCCGCCACAGCTCTTTCTGAACAACGGCAAGGAAAGTTTTCGTGACATCGCCGCGGAAGTCGCCGGCGGATTCGAGCAGCCGAAGGTCGGACGCGGGCTAGCCTTTGCCGATTTCGATCGCGATGGCGATCTCGACCTTCTCCTGACTACAAATAACGGTCCCGCCTACCTTTATCGCAACGACCAGCTCGCCGGGAACCGCAGCATTCGTTTTCGGCTGGTAGGCACGAAATCGAACCGCGACGGAATCGGCGCGACGATTCGCATTGCTTCGGGCGGCTTGAATCAGTCGCGCATGGTGAAGAGTGGTTCCAGTTATTTGTCGCAATCAGAATTTCCGGTTACGTTTGGATTGGAGAAGCGCGATCGCGTGGAGCGCGCCGTCATTCTCTGGCCGAGCGGGAGAACTGAAGAGTTTACGAACCTAGCGGCCGGACGATGCTACGAATGCACGGAAGGAAAAGGAATCTCGCCGCTCGACGGGTATTGATTTGCGCGCCAGCGCGGTCGTTTCAAGACCGGACTTTCAGCGGACTACGGTTCCGCTCGTGGTCAAATCAATATCAACCGATTCGCCCACGCGCAAGAACAACGTGCTCGGATTCTTCATGCCCCAGCTCGCATAAGGCACCACAAAGTGAAGGGTCGCGGTCCAGTGGTCGGGAAACACCTCCACCTCGGCCGGGACGGTTAGTTCATGATCCGATCCGTGGATGCCGAAGATCCCGTGCACTCGCACGGAAGACTTTCCTTGCAGGGCCACACTCCCATCGATGCGATCGGGACGAAACACAATTTCCGGATAACGATCGCTTTCCAGAATCTCTCGATGCATTTTGTGGTCACGCATCCCGCTGCCACTCTCACCGCTTTTTGCATCCACTACGATTTCGCCCGCGACCTTGCCCGAAGCAGCATCAAGGCGCAGAACACCTTGCTTCAAGCGGAACGTTCCATGAACCGTGTGGAGCGCATCGCTGAGCGTGAAGTTAATCGTGGTGTGCTGAGGGTCCAGCTGAAATGTCACGCCCTGAGCGGCAGAAGCGACGCCGGCAACTGCAAGAAGTACAACGACAGCCAGGAGCTTACCGCACACATACCTTCGATAAAATCCCTGGCGGGCGTCTTTCATCGGGCTATGCAGTGAACAGCCCCCAGCCCAGGGTGAGCCCGTCAAGCGCGATGTGAAAAGGCGACCAACTTCCTACATGCAGAGCCACCAACCTTCGAAAGACCTGAGGATGCCTGCGAAAAGCCCGGAGAGTACGTTGTTGAAAGCTGGAATGGCCGTCGAGCGTAAGCATCAATCGGGCCATCAGCAGCGGGCGCAGCGCCAGGCGGCGATGTGCGTCCTGATAACCACCGAGATTTCCGGACCTGAAACAGCTGGCCAGCACTACGGCCTGGCTGAACGACAGGCCAAGGCCTTCGCCCGTGATCGCATCCACAGTTCCCGAAGCATCGCCGATCAGCGTTACATTATCTCGACAAACACGCCTCAGTTTGCGATTGGCGGTTACGGATCCCCTTTCAGCAGAAACCGTCTCAACCCCGCGAAGCCGCGCGTTCAATTCGGGTAACTCGCCCAAAGCTTCTTCCATGCGAAGCCTGGGATCACGCGAAGCTACCGCAACACAGACTTGTTCGTTGCTTACGGCTGTGGCATAGCCTTGAACGTGTTTTCCCCAATATATTTCCATGCGATCAGTCCACGGCTGGATGCGATAATGCCGGCGAAAAGCATAGCGGAGGCCAGTCCGCGAGTGGGCCTCGAGATTCGCCCAGCGGCGTACGCGCGAGTTGGCTCCGTCGGCGCCCACAATCCAGCGCGCGCGGATCGAGCGCTCACCCAACTGGACGCCGTCGCTTGAAATCCCCGTGACCGTGCTCTGCCAAAGCAGATCGGCTCCCAGCGTGGCAGCTCGTTCAGTCATGATGCGATGCAGCGTGGTCCTGCGAATGGAGAGTCCGGAAGTGTCAGAAGGGAAGACCGTTTCTGCGGATGATCCCGAACTGAGGAAGCGCACCCCGCGAAGAGGACAGGCATCGGAGGCGGGCACCGCGACTCCCAGTCGTTCCAGGGCGGCGATCGCATCCGGCATGAGCGCTTCACCACATGCTTTGTCAATCGGCGGCTTGGCGCCATCGGCGACCACGACGTGCAGTCCTTGCTGACGCGCTGCAATCGCTGCTGCCAACCCGGCTGGGCCGCCGCCGATTACAAAGACATCTGTTGAGTTCGCCAACGACCGACCTCACCATTGCAGAAGCAGAAGCTCGGAACAAAATCCGGGTCCCATCGCAGCCAGCAGACCCAACGTGCCCGGCTCAGGGCGCCGGTTTTTCATCACATCTTCCAAGACACACAGCACAGATGCCGAAGAAAGATTTCCTACCTTGCGCAGGCAATCCCAGGAAGCATCGAGTTGGCCATTATGCAAGCCCAATGCGTCGGCCGAAGCGTCGAGCACCTTCGGTCCTCCGGTGTGGAGAACGAAGCTCTTCAGGTCGCTTCGCTTATGTCCGTTGTCCGCCAGGAACGCGTCCACATCCCGGCCGAGGTTTTCTCGGATCAGGGTCGGAACCTCAGTGGAGAGTATGATGCGGAAGCCTTTCTCGGAGATGTTCCAGCCCATCATGTCTTCTGTGCTGGGATAGAACACCGACCGGGTCGCGAGGATTTTAGGCCCGGGGATTTCTGGCTCCGGCTCTTCAAATTCCGGACCCGTCACAATGACGGCGGCAGCTCCATCGGCAAATAGTCCGGAGGAGATCAGGTTTGCTACCGACAGATCTTCACGCTGCAACGTAAGCGAACAAAGCTCGACCGATACCAATGCCGCGGCCTGCTTCGGATAGGCGCGAACGTAATCCGAGGCGCGTGCAATTCCCGCAGCCCCGGCTACGCATCCCAGCCCGAAGATCGGAGTGCGGCGAATGTTGGCCGGGAGCTTCATGCGGTTGATCAGCAGAGCGTCGATAGAAGGGCTGGCAACGCCGGTGACGGTCGTGAACAGCAGGCAACCCAAGTCGGAGGGCTCCAGTCCGGCATTGTGCAGTGCCAGGCAGAGAGCTTTCTCTCCCAATTCCTGCGCGACCTTGATCCAGATGTCATTGGCCTGGCCCCAGGTCTTGATGTCGACGTATTGCTCCGCGGGAATCGCAAGGTAGCGGCCATCCACGGTCACGTTGCGGTGCAGTCGCGCCAGCAATAGCGGATTCTTGAGTTCGGGTCCCCAATAATCCTGGAGGCGTTCGAGAAGAACTTTCTGAGAGTAGTAATGTTCCGGGAAGGCGCTTGCCGCGCTGGCAATCCTCATGGATTCTGTGTCCTGAATTAGGTCTCGGCACGGAATCAACCCCCAAGCCGACCGAATCGGGAGGTTTTCCGCGATTCGATGTTCAGTCCCGTGGTGGTTACACAGGGGGGGCTCGCGCCGGATTAGTTATTGTCGCAGAGTTGGGAGTTTTTGTATGTCATCGGCTTGTTAACAGAAAACTCCGTCGCTCGTGAACCGGCCTGTTTCCAGGCCAGGCTCATGGCGGACATTCATGCGTGGCCGCTCTCAGCAAACTAACCTATTCCGGCTGGTTCGTCCAGTGCTGCGCGCTGGGGGAAGCTCCAGCGGCTCCCCGCAAAGCTGAAGCCGTGGCTTGTTTTTCACTTACGGCGCGACGGCGATCGAGCTGGGCGTATTCCCAACACCATAGGTTAAGAGAGGATTCAAGTTCCCGCTGTTGACGCCAAACGCCTGAATTCCGGCATTGGACCCTTGATTCCCCACGAACAGATAATTTCCATTGGGGTCCTCGACCAGAAAACTAGGACTACCTTCAGTGGTGAAGGCAAAAGCGCTGGTGGAAGTGGTAAGCTCCGTCGGCAATCCAGTCGTGGAGTCGATTGAATATACTGCAACGTTGCTGGATCCCTGATTCGCCACGTAAAGATACTGACCCTTGGGATCCAGGAGCAGCGCAAAGGGATCGCTGTAAGGTTCGGTGGAGAGTGGAGAGCCTTGAACCTCACTCAGCGCTCCCGTCGATTGAATGCCGAAAATAGAGATGGAAGTTGATTGCGTATTCGCCACGTACAGATAACTGCCGGTCGGGTCGATTACGAGTCCATTCGGATTGACGCCATCCGCGCTGGTCAGGGGGGGATTCAGTAGTTGGAGGGCTCCCGAGCTCACGCTGAAGCCTAAGATTGAGCCATAGGCGGTTCCGATTTGTCCGCCTGCGACACCAATGTAGAGAAAGTCGCCCGATGGCGTGAGCGCCATATTTAGCGGCGTCAACCCACTGAGAGAAAACGGAGAAGTGGGAATCTGGGTGAGCGCGCCCGAGCTGCTGTCGATCGAAAATACCGAAATGTTATCCGACGCTGTGTTCATTACGTACAAGTAATTGCCCGCAGGATCCATCACCAGGAGCGCCGGTTGCGCGCCACCCCCTGGGGTCCCGTTTCCATTGATGGCGACGTTCGTACGGGGGGGGACCTCATTCAAATACCCGTTACTAAGGATGTCGAACAGGGAAATATCGTTTTCATTTTGACCGGGATTTGCCACGTACAAAAACTTTCCCGAGGGATGGATCACCACAGAGTGAGCTCCATCCCCCACCGTGTAGGGCGTTCCCGCGAGTTCCGTGAGCGTGCCAGAGTAGGGGTCCTCCCGGTAAACTGCCAGTTCATTGGCTGCCGGAAGCGTGGCATAGACATAATGGCTGGTTGTGGTGCAGCCGACGCAACCGGCAATCCCTGCGACGGCAAAAACCAGGATCAATGCTTTCTGAAGCATTCGTGACTCCTAAGAGAATTTGAAAGCCAAGTTCAAAGCCAAGTTCGGAGCAAAGTTCGATCACGCCGGGCACTGGGATAATCCGGTGTCCGAACGAAACCATCATCATACGATTTTCGGCGAGAAAAAGGGCATCTACTTCACGCACCCATCTCGCGACGGCCCCGTGCTCTCGCTAGACGAAAGGAAAGTCCGTTAGCTTCCGGCCGTTGGGGTCCACCTCTGCGATGCAATGCTCGGGAAAACAGGTTGCACGCAGCCGGTCGCGGCTGCCGAAATCAACCTTCAGGAGTTCTTCAAGTTTACAGGCGTCAGGAAGCGACCGGCTTAGTGGGCTGGACTCGGTGCGGGAGCGCGAGAAGGGTCCTGCATCAGGGGCGTCGCCTCTCCTCCGCGCAAGGCCAGCCGCAGGCGGTCGAGATACACATAGACGACGGGGGTGGTGAATAACGTAAGCGCCTGGCTGACAATCAGGCCGCCTACAATTGTGATTCCCAGCGGACGGTGCAGTTCGGAGCCGGTACCCGTGCCCAGCGCCAGCGGCAGACCTCCCAGCAGAGCTGCCATGGTGGTCATCATAATGGGACGGAAGCGCAACAGGCAGGCTTCGTAGATAGCCTCGACCGGCGGCTTCCCTTGTGTCCGCTCCACTTCGAGCGCCACGTCGATCATCATAATGGCATTCTTCTTGACCAACCCGATCAGTAGAATGATGCCGATCGTACCAATCACGTTGAGTTCGTTGGTCGCCAGCAGCCCTACCCATTTGGCGACGTGCAGCGCCAGCAATGCGCCTACGCCGGCGGAAGGTATGGTTGACAGGATCGTGATGGGATGAATAAAGCTCTCGTAAAGCATGCCCAACACGATGTAAACCGTAACTAATGCGGTGACAATCAGTACCAGTTCGCTCGAAAGCGAGTCCTTGAACGCGGCAGCCGTACCCTGGAAACTTGCCTGAATCGTTGCCGGGAAGCCGATGGACTGTTGGACTTTTTCGATGGCCAGTGTCGCCTGCCCAAGAGAGACTCCGGGAGCCAGGTTAAATGAAATCGTGACTGACGGAAACTGGCTCTGGTGATTCACCGCCAAAGGCATGTTAGAAGGCACGAAGCGAGTGAAAGCTGCCAGCGGTATCGGCGCACCGGTGCTCGAGCGCAGATAAATATTCTGCAACGCCTCTGTCGTCTGTTGGAACTCCGGTGCCACTTCCATCACCACGTGGTATTGGTTGAGCGGCATGTACATGGTTGAGACCTCGCGCTGACCGAAAGCATCGTAGAGCGCGTTATCGATATCTTGCGCAGCAACGCCCAACCGGCTGGCCGTGTCCCGGTCGATCACCAGTTGCGCCTGCAATCCCTTATCCTGCTGGTCGGTATTCACGTCGCGCAATTCCTGTAGTCCGCGCATTTTCTGCAACAGCAGCGGACCCCAATTGTTCAGTTCATTCAAATCCTCGCCTTGTATCGTGTACTGGTACTGCGCCTGCCCGTAGCGCCCGCCAATCGTCAGATCCTGCTGCACTTGCAGAAACAGCGTAGCTCCCGGAACCACCGCGAGCTTACCCCGCAATCGATTGATCACATCGTCGGCGCTAACATAGCAAGGGTTCCAGAAATGGGGGGTGCTGCATTGGCCGCGCTGCTCCAGGGGCTTCAGCATGACGAAGAACCGCCCCTGATTGGTCGCCCCGCCTCCGCCCGCGAACCCGACCGCAGTGGCGACCGCCGGGTCCTTCAGGATGATGTGCACGAACTGTTCCATCTTGCCGCTCATGGCCTGGAATGAGATGTCTTGCGCCGCCTGTACCGATCCCTGAACTCGCCCCGTGTCCTGCTGCGGGAAGAAACCCTTAGGGATGACTTTGTACAGGTAAATACTCAAACACGCCACCACAATGGTCACGATCAGGGTTGCCAGTTGATGCCTCAGAACACGCTTCAGGAGGTAATCATAGGTCGCCCGCAGGTTGTCGAAGAACCACTCACTGCCGCGATAGAAAAAGTTATGCCGCTCGTTCGGCGGAGATGACCGCAGAAACTTGGCACACATCGTGGGCGTGGTGGTCAACGACACCAAGAGCGAAACTCCGATTGCAATGCTCAGCGTGACCGCGAATTCGCGAAACAGCCGCCCCACAATCCCACCCATCATCAGCAACGGGATGAAGACTGCCACGAGTGACAGGCTCATGGAGAGCACGGTGAAGCCAATTTCCGCCGCCCCCTTGAACGCCGCCTGCACCGCGTCCATCCCCTGCTCCACGTAACGCGTGATGTTTTCCAGCACCACGATAGCGTCATCCACCACGAATCCAGTGGAGATCGCCAGGGCCATGAGTGACAGATTGTCCAGGCTGTAGCCCAGCAGATACATGCCGCCGAAAGTTCCCACCAGCGAAAGCGGCACGGCGATGCTGGGAATCACAGTCGCCCGCACCGTCCGCAGGAACACGAACACCACCAGAATCACCAGCACGATCGAAATCAGCAGTGTGGTTTCAATGTCTTTCACCGACGCCCGGACCGTAAGCGTGCGGTCCGAGACAACCGCCAGTTTGATCGCAGGAGAAATCGAGGATTGCAGATAAGGCATCAGCGCGCGCACCCGGTCCACGGTCTCGATGACGTTGGCGGCGGGTTGCCGGAAAATAACGACAAGAACCCCGGGTTTGCCATTGGCCAGGCCCAGGTTGTGCACGTCCGCTACTGAGTCGTGCACATCCGCCACGTCTTCCAGACGTACTGGGGCGCCGTTGCGGTAGGCGACTATCAGCGGCCGGTACTCAGCCGCGGTAAAAAGTTGATCATTGTCGGCGAACTCTTGAGAGATCGTTCCATTCGCCACTTGCCCCTTGGCTTGATTGGCGTTGGCCAGATTGAGCGCATTACGCACCGTGTCCAGGCCGACTCCGAGCTTGTTGAGCAGCATGGGGTTGACTTCAACTCTCACGGCTGGCGGCGCCGAACCGTAGGTGAACACCTGGCCTACTCCATTCACCTGCGAGAGCTTCTGCGCCAGAATCGAGTCTGACGCGTCATACAAACGCGCCACCGGAATTGTGTCCGAGGTGAGCGCCAGGATCAGGATGGGCGCGTCCGCCGGGTTAATTTTGCGATAAGTGGGATTGCTCGGCAGATTGGTAGGAAGCTGGCTGCGAGCCGCATTGATTGCTGCCTGTACATCGCGGGCTGCGGCATCGATGTTCCGGTTCAGATCAAATTGCAAGGCGATGCCGGTCGAACCTAGTTGGCTCGACGAGGTCATCTGGTTCACGCCTGAGATGCGCCCGAACTGCCGCTCCAGCGGCGTGGCCACGGCAGAAGCCATGGTCTGCGGGTCGGCGCCCGGCAGTTGTGCACCCACGCTGATCACGGGGAAATCCACCCGCGGCAGCGAAGCCACCGGCAGGTAATTGAAGGCAAGAATCCCGGAGAGCAGCAGCGCCGCCGCCAGCAGCGACGTGCCGATGGGACGCCGGATAAATGGAGCCGAGATACTCATCTTCTGCTATCGCAAATCAAGTACACCTGTCATCCCGGGCGCAGCGAGGGACCTTGGTTCTTGCCGCAACTGTTGCCACCGCCGGCAAACACCAGGATCCCGCGCTGCGCTCGGGATGACAGCGTGCTTTGCTTCACGTCATCCCTGAAATTGCTTAAATCCCCGAAACCGCCCTAGTCCGCCGGCATTTCGTGCGGGATCGGATTGCCGATCTTGTACTTCGCAAATCGTTGCCCCAGCCGGTCGAACCACAGATAAACCACCGGCGTGGTATAGAGCGTGAGCAACTGGCTGAGAATCAGACCCCCCACGATCGTGATGCCCAGCGGCCGACGCAACTCCGCGCCCGTTCCCGACCCCAGCGCCAGCGGCAGGCCTCCGAGCAGCGCCGCCATGGTCGTCATCATGATCGGGCGGAAGCGCAGCAAACATGCCTGAAAAATTGCCTCTTCCGGTGGTTTATGTTCTTCGCGCTCGGCCTCCAAAGCGAAGTCGATCATCATAATGGCATTCTTCTTTACGATGCCGATCAGCAGGATGATGCCGATCAGTGCCACCACAGTAAGATCGTTCCCCGTGATCATCAGCGCCAGGATGGCGCCCACTCCGGCAGAGGGCAAAGTAGAGAGAATCGTGACGGGGTGAATGTAGCTTTCATACAGCACCCCCAAGACGATGTACACCGTGACGATCGCCGCAAGAATCAGGAACGGTTCACTGGCCAGCGAATTCTGAAATGCAGCGGCCGTTCCTTGAAACGAAGCGTGAATGCTCGCGGGCAACTGGATATCTTTCTCGATCTGCTCGATGGCTTTCGTGGCATCGCCTAACGAGGCTCCGGGTGCGAGGTTGAACGACAGCGTGACTACCGGAAACTGTCCCTGGTGATTGACTGCGAGCGTTGTGTTCGTCGTTTTCATCCGTATGAAAGTCGAAAGAGGAACCGGGGCGCCGCTGGTGGTCGACGTGGCAGCATTGGCGGTGGGCGCTCCGGTGGTGGGCGCGATGCTGCTCGGCCGAACGTAAACGTCGTTCATCGCGTCGGGTGTCTTGGCAAAGGTCGGCAGCACCTCCAGCACCACGTGATACTGATTTAGCTGCGTAAAGATGATGGAAACTTCACGCTGCCCGAAAGCGTCATAGAGTGTATTGTCGATGGCCTGCGGCAGGATTCCCAGACGCGACGCGGTATCGCGGTCGATGGTGAGATTCGTCTTGAGCCCGCCGTTGAGTTGATCGGTGGCTACATCGCGCAGTTCCGGCGCCGCTTTCAGTTTCTCCACCAGCTTGGGTGTCCATTGCGCCAACTCCTGCGCGTCGGCATCTTCAATGGAGTATTGGAACTGGGTGCGGCTCACGCGATCTTCCACCGTCAAATCCTGCACCGGCTGCATGTAGAGCGTGATTCCGTCTACCTTGGCTAGTTCGGGCTGCAGCCGCCGGATGATGGCTGAAGCGTCCGCATTCCGCTTATCGCGCGGCTTCAAGTTGATCTGGATGCGCCCGCTGTTCGGAGTCGTATTCGTGCCGTCCACGCCGATAAAAGACGACAGGCTCTCCACGTCTTTATCCTTGAGAATCACCTTCGCCAGTTCCTGCTGGCGCTGGGACATCGCATCAAACGAAATGTTGTCCGGAGCTTCCGAAATTCCCAGAATCACCCCGGTATCCTGCACCGGGAAAAATCCCTTGGGCACAATCACGTACAGAACCAGCGTCAGAACCAGGGTTCCGACGGTCACGAGCAGGGTTGCCGTTTGATGTTTCAACACCCATTTCACGGTGCGGCCGTAAAAAGCAATGACCCGGTTGTAATAATCTTCGGTGGCCTCGTAGAAACGACCCTTTTCGCCTTCCTTGCGATGCTTGAGCAGCTTGGCGCACATCATCGGAGTCAAGCTCAGGGAAACCCCTGCCGACACCAGGATGGTCACGGCCAGGGTGACCGCGAACTCGCGAAATAACCGGCCCACAATGTCGCCCATGAACAGCAGTGGAATGAGCACCGCAATCAGAGACACCGTGAGCGAGACGATGGTGAACCCGATCTGTCCCGAACCTTTCAACGCCGCTTCCAGCGGCGACTCCCCGGCTTCGAGATAACGGTCAATGTTTTCGATCATGACGATGGCGTCATCCACCACGAACCCGGTGGAAATGGTCAAAGCCATGAGCGTCAGGTTATTCAGGCTGTAACCGAGCAAATACATCACGCCAAACGTTCCCACAATCGACAGTGGGACCGCGACGCTCGGAATGAATGTGGCCCGCAAGTTTCGCAGGAAAAAGAAAATAACGATGACCACCAGCACAATGGTCAATGCCAACTCGAACTCAACATCCTTCACCGACGCCCGGATGGTCGTCGTCCGATCAGTGAGAATCTGCACTTTGACTGCCGAGGGCAATGACGCCTGCAATTGCGGCAGCAGCTTCTTGATCCGGTCGACGACGCTGATGATGTTTGCCCCGGGCTGGCGCTGGATGTTGACGATCACCGCCGGAGTCTCATTCATCCAGGCGGCCAGCAGGTCGTTTTCCGTTCCATCGATCACGTTAGCCACATCGCTGAGCCGCACCGGCGCCCCGTTGTGGTAAGCGACCACGATCGGCTTGTACTGCGCAGCAGAGAAAAGTTGATCGTTCGCGCCAATCGTGTACGACTGGCGTGCGCCATCGATCACGCCCTTGGCCTGATCGACATTCGCCTCGGCTAACGCGGTGCGAACATCTTCCAGGCTCAATCCGTAGGAAGCGAGCGCCGTCGGATTTACCTGAACTCGCACGGCGGGCTTCTGTCCGCCGCTGATGGAAACCAGCCCCACGCCCGGCAGCTGCGAGATTTTCTGCGCCAGCGCGGTATCGGCGAGATCCTCCACCTTTGACAAGGCCAGCGAGTCGGAAGTCATCGCCAGTGTGAGAATCGGCGAATCGGCCGGGTTTACTTTGTTGTAAATCGGAGGATTCGGCAGGTCAGTCGGCAGGAACGTTTGTGCCGCATTGACCGCGGCCTGAACCTGTTGCTCTTCGACGTCGATGTTCTGGTCGAGCCCGAATTGGAGTGTGATCACCGAACTGCCGAATGAACTCGTCGAGGTCATCTGGCTGAGCCCCGGAACTTGCCCGAACTGCCGCTCCAGCGGTGAAGTCACCGACGAAGCCATTACCTCGGGATCCGCCCCCGGATAAAACGTTACGACTTGAATGGTTGGATAATCGACCTCCGGCAGAGCAGAGACGGGCAGTTGCGTAAAGGCAACCGACCCTACCAGCAGCACGCCCACCATCAAAAGCGTGGTCGCCACTGGCCGCAGAACGAATAAACGTGAAGGACTCATGAAGCCGGAGTTCCTGATGCCGCAGTTGCCGAAGTTGGCGTGCCGCTGCTTCGCGGCTCGATGGAAAGGCCGGTTTGGAGTTTGTCCTGGCCGTCGGTCACCACCGTGTCTCCGGGAGCAAGGCCGGCAACGACAGCCGTGGTCGTGCCCTGGGTCAGCGCGATGGTAACGGAGCGCGCTTCGACGGTGTTGTCAGGCTTTACCAGATAGACGAATGCTCCCTGCGGACCACGCAAGATCGCGGCCGTGGGCAGCACCGTGCTGTTCTTACGCGTCTCGAGAAGCAGGTTTGCATTCACGAACTGGTTGGGCCAAAGCTGGTTGTCTTTATTATCGAAGACTGCTTTCAGCTTGGCGGTTCCCGTCGTCGGATCGATCTCGTTGTCAATCGTCTGCAGCTTGCCCGTCGCCAGCTTGGTCTGATCGTCGCGGCTGTAAGCTTCCACCATCAGTGTCGAATTCTTCATGTGTTGCGCCACCGTCGGCAACTGATCCTCGGGTAGAGTGAAGATCACAGCGATCGGTTGCAATTGGGTGAGAATCAGCATGGGATTGGTGTCGGTGGCGTGCACGATATTCCCCGGATCCACCTGCCGCAGCCCAACCCGTCCCGTGAACGGCGCCGTGATGTTGCAGTAGACGAGCTGCAACTTGGCATTATCGATCTGCGCCTGGTCGGTGCGCACCTGGCCGTCGAGCTGGTCTACCAAAGATTTCTGCGTGTCCACCTGCTGCTGTGCAATGCTGCCGGAGGGAATTAGCGTGGTATAGCGCTGCAGGTTCAGTCTCGCATCGCGCAGCGTAGCCTGATCCTTGAACAATTGCGCCTGCATCTGTTCCAATTGCACCTGGTAGGGGCGCGGATCGATAACGATCAGCAAATTGCCTTCCTTCACGACCTGCCCTTCCTGGAAGTTCACACGCATGATCTGCCCGTCGACGCGGCTCTTTATGTTCGCCGTGTAAAACGCAGTCACCGACCCCAGCCCGACCAGATAGACGGGCATGTCCTGTCGCTGAACCTTGGCCACGGCCACCGAAACCGAATGCGGGCCCGCGGCCTGCGCCTTCTGCCTGGAGTCGGCGCCGGTGCAGCCCGAGAAGGATGCGCAAACCACCGCCAGCACCGCAGCCGGTATCAGCCACCGGCGGGAGCGCTCAGTAAACTGCCGTTCTTCTTCACAGAAACTCGAATCGATCGTTTTCACTGGTTTGGTCGTTTGCACCTTTCCACAAGCTCGGCGTAGAACGCGCCATTTATTAGACGTTTCATTTTCCACTCGGTTGCGGCACCTCTGCCCGGTAGGCAGCCGATCGTACTTGCGACTATCGTCCTCCCGCCGGAGAGGCTCAGGTAGGAACTCGAACGCAGATGTAATAGTAGAACCCCGCAAAACTAGCATCAACCGCGCGCCGCGACAGGTCAAGTACTGGGGCGGATGTTTTACAAATCTTTACTCGGTTTGCTTATATTTGCCCATGGTTCCTATTTCGGTTTACTGTCCAGCCGATCGCAGCGCCGCTGGTGGTGGATGCAGCGCTTCATAGGCGGCAATCTCCGATTCGTGTTGCAGCGTGAGGCCAATGTCGTCCAGTCCGTTCAGCAGGCAGTGCCGCACGAACTCATCGATGGGAAATTTCGCGCGAAAGCCCTGTTCGTCCCGCACCTCGCATTGCTCCAGGTCGATGGTGAGCTGGTAATCGCCGAGCTCGCGAGATCGCCGCATCAGTTCGTCGGCCTCGGCTTCGCTCAGACGCACGGTGAGGAAGCCGTTCTTGGCGCTGTTATTCGCGAAGATGTCGGCGAACGAAGAGGAAATCACGGCGCGAAAACCGAAATCCGCCAGCGCCCACACCGCGTGCTCGCGCGAAGATCCGCAGCCAAAATTCTTTCCCGCCACCAGAATGCTCGCGCCTTTATAACGCGGTTCGTCCAGAACGAAACCGTCGCTCTTCTTTCCGTCGGCAGCGAAGCGCCAGTCGTAAAACAAAAACTGTCCAAAGCCGGTCTTCTCGATGCGCTTGAGAAACTGCTTGGGAATAATCTGGTCAGTGTCAACATTGACTCGGTCCAGCGGAGCCACGCGCCCGCGATGTGTACGAAACGGTTTCATATCTTTGAAATCGCCACCCTCGTCACTCCCCCCCGCCTCGTCATCCCTCCAACCTTGTCATCCTGAGGCGACGGTTTGTGTCGCCGAAGGATCACCCTCTCCACGGTACATGCAGGAAAACCCCATCACTGAAACTTCCAATCCCGTATATCCGTGAAGTGCCCGGCAATCGCCGCCGCCGCTGCCATCATCGGACTCACCAGATGCGTCCGCCCACCGCGGCCCTGCCGCCCCTCGAAATTCCGGTTGCTGGTCGAAGCGCAGCGCTCCCCAGGTTGCAAAATATCGGGATTCATTCCCAGGCACATCGAGCATCCCGACTCGCGCCACTCAAATCCCGCATCCAGAAAAATCCGGTGCAAGCCTTCCTGTTCCGCCGCCCGTTTTACCGTCTGAGACCCCGGCACCACCATCGCGCGCACCTTCGCACTCACGTGGTGACCCTTGGCCACGCGCGCCGCCGCCCGCAGATCCTCGAGGCGCGAGTTGGTGCACGATCCAATAAAGACGCGGTCGATACCGATGTCTTCAATACGCTTCCCCGGCTCCAGCCCCATGTATTGCAGGGCAAGCTCAGTCGAGCGCCGGTCGGATTCTTTCAGGCTTCCAACGTCCGGCACCCGTCCCGTCACCGGAGCAACCATGCCGGGATTCGTGCCCCAGGTCACAAACGGAGAAAGCTGCGCCGCATCAATCTCCACGACTTTGTCGAACGCTGCCCCTTCATCCGTCGGCAGGCTGCGCCAGTATTCGACCGCCTTCTCCCATTCGCCGCCCCTTGGAGCAAATCGTTTGCCCTTCACATACGCAAACGTGATTTCATCCGGCGCCACCATGCCAGCCCGCGCTCCGGCCTCGATGCTCATGTTGCACAGCGTCATGCGGCCTTCCATCGAGAGCGCCCGCACTGCTTCGCCTGCATATTCAATGACGTACCCGGTCGCGCCATCGGTGCCGATCTGTCCGATAATTCCGAGCGCCAGATCTTTCGCCGTCACACCTTCCGCCAATCGCCCGCGCACGTCAATCTTCATCGTCTTCGGTCTCTGCTGAGCCAGGCACTGCGTCGCCAGAACGTGTTCCACTTCTGACGTTCCAATGCCGAAGGCCAATGAACCAAAAGCCCCGTGCGTGCTGGTATGGCTATCGCCGCAAACAATCGTCATGCCCGGGCGCGTCAGCCCCAGCTCGGGACCAATCACGTGCACGATCCCCTGCTCGGGCGAATCCATATCAAACAGCAGGACGCCGAATTCCTTGCAGTTCGCCTGCAGCGCCGCAATCTGCTTGGCCGCAATCAGATCGGTGATGGGAGTTCCCCGCGGCTCGGTCGGAACGTTGTGATCGACGGTGGCGACGGTGCGCGAGGGCTGCCGGACTTTTCTTCCCGCAGCTCGCAACCCATCGAAAGCCTGTGGCGAAGTAACTTCGTGCACCAGATGCAGATCGATATAAACGATCGGCGACCGCCCGCCCGGTTGCGCCACCAGATGCGCGCCCCAGATCTTCTCGAAAAGTGTTTGCTTTGCCGGCATAGACCAGATGTGCGCCTCAACCGCTGAGGCGCGAAATCAATTCGTTAATCTCTAGTTTTTCATAGCGCGCGAACAGGAGCAAGCCGGGGGCGAGCTGGACCGAACCGCAAATCGTGCCTGCAGATGCTGCCGTCAGGTATCATGGAATGTCCCCCATGATAGACGGAAAACGAATAGCGGTCGTCATGCCCGCCTACAACGCGGAGAAAACCCTCGAGGCCACGGTAGGAGAACTGCCGGAGCTGGTGGATATCCGCATCCTGGTCGACGACCATAGCTCTGACCAGACCGTCGACCTGGCTCGTCACCTGGGCTTGCTCGTTTTCCAGCATGATCGCAACTACGGCTACGGTCGCAATCAGCAGACCTGCTATCGCGAAGCCCTCGCTGAAGGCGCCGACGTGGTCATCATGCTCCATCCCGATTACCAGTACACCCCGCTGCTGGTCACGGCGATGGCCAGCATGGTCGCTTACGGCGTTTATGACGTAGTGCTAGGCTCGCGCATTATCGGCGGGACGGCGCTGCGTGGCGGCATGCCGCTCTACAAATACATCTCGAACCGGTTGCTCACCGCGTTCGAAAATCTTTTTCTGCGCGTGAAGCTTTCCGAATACCACACCGGCTATCGCGCCTTCAGCCGCAACGTGCTCACTGAACTGCCGCTGCTGGAAAATTCGGATGACTTCGTCTTCGATAATCAAATGATTGCCCAGTGCGTGCACTTCGGCTTCCGCATCGGAGAAGTGTCTTGTCCCACGAAGTATTTCGCGGAAGCCTCATCCATCAACTTCCGCCGCAGCGTGAAGTATGGTTTCGGCGTACTTGCGACTGCTCTCGAATTCACGCTGCAAAGGGCGGGTCTGATCCACCTGCCCCGCTTCAGCGACAAGGGCCGCAAGCTGGAGCCCGGCTATCCCACCTACTACGCCCGAAGAACGGCTCACCCCGCATAGTGGAGAGTTTTATGGAATTGTTGGGGGCGGAACTTCTGCTTTCCCGCTTACTTCTTCCTGGACAAGAATCCCAGCACCTTGCTGGCGAACTCATCGGAGAATCCAAACCGCGCCTTGGCGCGCGAGTAAAGATCCACGGCCTTCTTGTCCAGCCAGATCATCGCCGATTTCCCCCAGCCATCCTGCGGCCGCGCAAAATAATCGGTGGAATGTCCGGTGACTTTCTTGCCCTGCTCGGCTGTGTAGTAGTACAAAGCAAGACTCTTGCGCGACTGCCCCTCGGGGCACATCAGAGGATCAGGGAAGCCGTGCAACGACCGCTCGTCCGTCGTAAAAATAAGCGCATGATTCAGCAGCGGCGGATACTTCGCCGCACAGCGCGCCATCTTCCCATCCTTCCGCTCCCACAATTCGATGGCTCCGCCCCACTCTTCTTGCCATCCCGGATTCAGATACAGAATGAGATTCACGCGCCGGTGCAGGTGGGTGTGGAAGTGGTGCATGGAGAAATCCGTGTGCACGTTCAGGTAGCCGCCCGGACCGGACTGGTGCAGGCCGCCACCCTCGAGCATGGGGTCCGCCATCAGATTGGGAATTCCGGTCAACTCCGAAACCCAGGCGACGAACTCCGGCGAGTTCAATTCGTCGGTAACCGCTCCGATGGTCGCCGGAAACAGCTCCCGCTTGGGCATGCCCAGCTTGTTTTCGTTCGCGTGTTTGTACTGCGTCCAGGCGTCGCTTGCCGCTTGAGGAAACTGCGCCGCCATGTCCCGCGCAACTTCAGCATCAAGAAAATCTTTCAGCAGAATGTGCGGGCAAGGATGGTTCTCGCGATATTGCCTGGCCAGCTCAGGCAGCGGAGATCCCCATCTTTCATAGGGAAACAGCCGGACGGGG
The DNA here is from genome assembly GCA_049512915.1 of Candidatus Sulfotelmatobacter sp. GTDB lineage: Bacteria > Acidobacteriota > Terriglobia > Terriglobales > Acidobacteriaceae > Sulfotelmatobacter. Next base: position 1,741 of record JBEKWP010000025.1, on the reverse strand, counting down.
GTTTGAACGGCCGAAGCAGTCGACATTATCTTGCATTGTAAATCATTGATCGCTCCGGAAAATGGATTTTCGTGGAGAGGAGCATCGCTGGCATTACTGCGAAGGAATCCGGCAAACCTGCACAGCGGCATTCTGGTACGCACATTCAAGCCCGGCAATTCCAGGTTGCTGCACCACCACCCAACTTACGCCATATTTGTTTTTCAAACGCAAAAAGTCTTCAGCATGAAAACTCTTCCACGGTGTCTGCGCCTGCACCTCGGTCCACCAATCCTCGGCCAGGGAGGGAAACATACTCACCGCGCCGCTGTCCTTCGATAGGTCCGCCAGCCGGCTGCGCTCCGCCAGACAACGGAACCCGATCGTATCTTCTCCCTGAAGTTGCATGAAGTCGGGATCCAGCGCAAACATCGCATCCACGGGCATGTTGTCGCGAACCCAGACAAATGCCTGCGCCCACGGATTCTTCGGAGCAGCTCCCGGCCACTCGATGTGAGCGCTCACTGGAAAGAGATCCCGCTGGGCGACGAACATCCCAACACTCAGCGGAACAAAGAGCGCCAGCCAGCGCCACACTCGATTCTTCAGCACAAACTCGCCCAGCAATCCGCCCATGATCAGGAACAACAGCATGTAAAGGAGATGCAAGCTGCGCAGCGGCTGCAGGCGAGCCAGGCTCTCAAATCGCGCCGGCAAATCGACTACCAGCGCGGCGAAAAAGTAGACCAGGTCGTAGACGATGAGCGCCCGGCACACAAGTTCCAATCGATGCCATTGCCGCTCCCGCCCGATGCGCGCAAACCACCAGAACAACACCACGGGGGCCAGAATGCCCAACTGCTCATACCAGCGCCACAGCTGAATGTAGTGAAACTCATGCCGCATCGCGGCCGCGTGGTAAGCGGGCGAAGTCGGAGGGTCCAGCGACATCCCAAACGGCAACAGGATGGCTAAGCCGGCCGAACTGTTCAGGGAGCCTGGCGTAGCCACTCTCTTTTCAAATTTCTCCGCGATCACGAGAAGAAAGCAAAATGAAAACGCGAACGCGGCCATCAGCGGATGGACGCTTCCCGCAAACCCCAGCCACAGCGCGGCACGCACATACTTCTTTTCCAGAATCCGGGCGACGGCAAAGATTGCGGCGAATGCCGCCAGATTCCGCGGGTTCAGGTACTGATCCATGATGTAGAGCGCGGTTCCCGCGACTGGAATCGTTAATAGCGCGGCGACGAGACAGACTCCACCCCACCGCGCTCGCGCACTTGGGAACAACAATCCGCTCAACTCCCAACACGCAAGCAGTAGAAGAAAAATCGAGACCACATGCCACAAGAAAAGCCCGGTCCCCATGGGCAAATGACTCACCCGCAGAGAAAATGCAATCAGATTGGGGAAGATCGTCAGGCTGGCATGCGACGCGAAGAATTCCTGACCCGCCGGAAACAGTCCCGGATGCAGAATCTTCTCCGCTCCTGGCAGATAAATCTCCGCATCCTCAGCGTAGGGATGGTATCCGTGCACCAACAGAGCCCCAGCTGTCAGGAGCAGCAGATTAGCCAGCGTCTTATATTTTTCAGAGAGAATGAAGTTCACTCAACCGTCGCGACCTTAGTCGGGATTTTCGGCTCGCCTTCGCTTCCGCTCCGCAACCCACGAAGCGACTGCGTAAGCCGCCAGCACCACGTACTGCGGATCAATCGGCCGCCGGTAATAGTCTTCAGGATGCGTTAAGTAATAAATT
>JBEKWP010000024.1:0-35458 GCA_049512915.1 Candidatus Sulfotelmatobacter sp. | reverse complement strand
AAGCCGGAAGCGGCGTTGTTCTTTTCGCGGGGGAGAAATGCGTAAGCGGCGGTGTTGATGGGAACGAAAAGAAAAGCCATTCCGGCAGCCTGGAAGACGCGGGCGCTGGCCACCATGCGGAAATCCATATCCAGATTGAAGCCGGTCATATAGAACAGCGAACTGGAAAGCATCACCAAGCCGAACAGCAGAAGCCAGCGCGGGCTGTAGCGCGAGAGCAAAAATCCAACCAGGGGCAGCAGAAGAATAATGGTGAACCCGCCCGGCATGAGCGCCAAGCCAGCTCGCTCCGCGGTATAGCCGAGCAGGGTCTGCGAGAACAAGGGTAGCAGGAGCGTGCTGCCCATCAAAGCAAACCCCAACATGAACATGAGCAGGTTGGAGATGCCGAAAGTGCGCTCGCGGAACAGGTGAAGATCGATGATGGGATCCTTGTGCCGCCACTCCCATATCACGACGAAGATGAGCGAGACCGCGGCGATTATAGAAAGGGTCACGATGAAATTGGATCCGAACCAATCGTCACGCTGCCCTTTGTCGAGAACGATCTGGAGCGATCCCAGGCCGAGGGCGACGAAGCCGAGGCCAACATAGTCAATGCTGGTTTCTTTGAGCTTACGACGCTTGAGAAAAGGCGGATCTTGAATGAGCCGCGAGGTGAGCAGGAGTGAAATGATGCCGACCGGGATGTTGATGAAGAAAATCCAGCGCCAGGTGAAGTTGTCGGTGATCCATCCGCCGAGAGTGGGGCCGATGGCGGGCGCGGTGACTACGGCGATGCCGTAGACGGCGAATGCCATGCCGCGCTTGGCAGGAGGGAAGGTATCGGCAAGAATGGCCTGCTCGCTGGGTTGCAGGCCGCCGCCGCCTATGCCTTGCAGGACGCGGCAAAAGATGAGCGTGGCGAGATTCGGGGCGAGTCCGCACAGGAAAGAGCTGATGGTGAACAGGGCCACGCAGCTCATGTAGAAATTCTTGCGGCCCATGATGGAAGAGAGCCAACCGCTCAGCGGAAGAATGATGGCGTTCGAGACAAGATAGGAGGTCAGGACCCAGGTGCTTTCGTCCTGACCGGCGGAGAGGCTGCCAGCGATGTGAGGCAGGGAGACGTTGGCGATGGAAGTGTCGAGCACCTCCATGAAGGTCGCCAGCGTTACCGTGATGGCGATGACCCAGGGATTGATGGCGGGACGCCAGACGCCAGCGTTGGCGCCATTCAGCGGTGGCGCTGCGGCGCTCATTGCCGAATCCAGACCTTGGGAACGACGGACATGCCCGGGCGCAGCGACTGATCTTTGTTTTCTCCGGGATTGAGTAAGATCTTCACCGGAATGCGTTGCACGACTTTTACGTAGTTGCCGGTGGCGTTTTCGGGAGGCAGCAGACTGAAACGCGCGCCGGTTCCTCCGGAGATGCTGTCGACTTTGCCTTTGTAGCTTCTTCCGTTGGCATCGACTTCCACGGTGACCGACTGGCCGACCTTCATCTCGCGAAGCTGGGTCTCTTTGAAGTTGGCGGTGATCCAGACATCGTTGAGAGGAATAATTTTCATCAGCTCCTGGCCGGGTGCGACATTCTGTCCGACTTCGACGGTGCGATCGCTGACTACACCGGCGACGGGAGCAATCACTTTGGTGTATTGCAGATTCAGCGCGGCTTGATCGAGGTCGGCTTTTTTGAGTTCCGCTTCGGCGAGGGCTGATTCGGCGCGGGAGCGCATGATCTGCATTTGTTTGGGAGCGGTCTGGGCGCTGCGCCAACTGGCTTGCGCCTGCGCCAGCTTTTGCTGGGCCTGGGTTACCTGCGACTGCGCGGCATCGGCCATGGCGCGGGCAGCCTCGACTGCGGCAGCATCGGCTTTGGCCGCGGCCACGGCCTGATCATATTGCTGATCGGAAATTTCCTGCTTGTCTACCAGTTGCTTGTAGCGGGCGAGATCGGCCTGCGCTTTGACGTTGTTGGCTTCGGCCTGGTCGAGTTGGGCTTTGGCCGCGGCAAACTGTTGTCTGGCGCCCGCGATTCCCGCCTGGGCGCTGGCTACGTCGGCATCTGCGCTTGAAACCTGACTGCTGGTGTTCACGTCAGTGATAGGGACGTTAACTCCGGCTGCCGCAGCCTCAGCCTGGGCGTTATCGAAATCGGCTTTAGCGCGGTCGTAGGCGACCTGGTAATCGGCGGGATCGATTTCCACCAGCGCGGTACCCGCCTGCACGTACTGATTGTCCTGGACATTGAGCTTGACGACGTGGCCGGAAATGCGGGTGCTGATGGAATTGATGTGGCCATCCACTTCGGCATCATCGGTGGATTCGTAGCTGGTGACGTAGCGGAAGACGAAGAATACCGCCACCAGCAACGCCACCACTGCGATGGTGAGGGCGATGCGAAAGGCGGGACTGGCGGTGCGCGAAGGCGCGGAACGATAGTCGCGCTCGGTGGAGGGCACGGGCTGGGTGCGGCTTTCGGGCGGGGCATTTTGGCGTCGATCGTTTTCCCGCCGATCGTTTTCGGGACGATCGTTTTCGCGCAGATCGGTTTCGGGCGGATCGTTTTCGCGCGGATGCGGTGAGGTGGTGGGCGGACTTTGCGTCGTCTGGTCCATGGGTTTGAGTTAGTGTTGGCCTTTCAAATAGCGTTCGACTCCCTGTTCGGCATCTCCGATGGCGCGGGCTAACTCGATCTTGGCCAGGTTATGCGCGTAGAGACTCTGGATGTAATTCTCGTGTGCACTGGCGACGGACTCTTGCGCCTGGACCACTTCGAGGTTGTCGGCCACGCCGGCGCTGAAGCGGTCCTCTGATTGGGAGAGGGTTTGCTCCGCCAAATCGACGGAGCTGCGGGCAACTTCGACTTGCTCGGCGGCGGAGGTCAAGTCCAGCAACGAAGCACGGACTTCATAATCGATGCGGCCGCGCAGATCGTTCAATTGAGAGCGGGCCTGCTTCACCTGGGCATCGGCTTCGAGGACGTCGCTGTGGGTTTTTCCTCCGGCGAAAATCGGGATGTTGAGACCGCCGTTCACCTGCCAGGTTCCATTCGATTGGGCCGGAGTCACGCCAATGTCGCCGTAGTTCGCGTTGAAATCGAGAGTGGGATAGTGGCCGGCGGTGGCGGCGCGGCGCGAAAGTTCGGCGGCCCGTACCAGCGCCTGCCCGGCCTGGTAGTCAGAGCGCGAGGCATAGGCGCGCTGCAGGTAGACCTCAAGGGGCAAAGGGGTCAGCTCCTGATAAGGGGCTTTCTCAGTGAGAATAAATTGTTGACCCAGAGGCAGGCCGATGACTCGGGCTAAGGAGAGTTTCTGCTTGTCGAAATCGTTGCGCGCGGCGATGAGTTGCTGCTGGCGGGTTTGCAACTCGACTTGAGAGCGCAGGGTATCGATGGCTGGATTGAGCCCGGCTCTTTGCTGGTCGACGGCTTTGTTGTACAGGGCCTGGGCGTTTTTAAGCTGGGCGCCGGTGGTTTCTACGCGAGCGGCGGTCGCAATGGCCATTAGATAGGCGTTCCCCACGGCAAGCACAACCAGTTCACGAGCATCCTTGAAGGTGTATTGCGCTGCTTTCAAATTCTGGGAGGCGGCGCGCTCTTTTTCGATGTCGTGGAAACTGAACAGCGACTGAGTGACTGAGGCACGCGCGTCGAAGTAGTTGAAGGCCGGAGTCACCGCCGGAATAGCGGTCGGGGCGCTGCCTTTGGGGACAAACAGGGGGAAAAGCTTTTGGAAGCCGAGCGCCGCAAGGCTTTCGGTTTGTGCGTCTTCCTGTATTCGGGCGGAGAGGTTGGGCAGAAGGTTGCTCAGTTCCTTCCATCGCTCGCCGCGCGCTGTAATGGTCTGGTCGCCGGAGAGCAGGAGGCCGAGGTTGTTGCGGAGTCCGCGATCGATGGCCTCCTGGAAACTTAATTGCAAGATTTCCGGGGAAGCTTTGCCCTCAGGCTCGCTGCCGGTGAACGGACTCTGGGATCCGGGAGGAGAGATGGAAGGGACGGGCGCGGAACTCTGAGCCCGGAGACCGCCGAGGCTCGAGAGCAGGGTCAGGGCGAAAGCCACAAATCTGATTGTATGAGGCAAGCAGCGGGGCATTCTCGGTTCTGAAAAAGTCCCATTATAAAGAAAGTCTTCGGGACGACCTTTCTCGGTCATAGCATATCGTCTCACTATTGATTCGTCTTAGGCGGCTCCCGATGCAAAAACCGGGCTGGCGCCTCGTTTGAAAGGAGAGTCGGGGAGGGCGCCACAAAGGTTGCCGGGGGAAATGGCGTTCCGGCCCGAAAGCCAATCAGGCAGGGCGATCAAGGGGGAGGATGGATTGGGACCCGTTACTTTCGACACTTCCACTTTCGACACTTCCGCTGGGTGATGCCTGCCGATACAGTACAAGAAGCTGCGCAGCACGAAACTACGGAGATTGTCTAATTGATGCTCGAGCGGCGATAACTGCAAGCGCAAGCGCCAAGGGAAAATCCTCTTCAACTCATGTCTGCTTCGACTCCAAAACCCGCTACCAACCAGGTCGACCGGCGCAGAAGACGGTATCGGAGATACGGAGCTGATTTTCGAGTGACCGTTATCCATCTTCTGGGGGACAGATACCAGAAGCTCGAGGGGCACTGCAGGGATCTTTCCGAAGCCGGAATTGGCATACTTCTGGCGGCGGAGCTGGATGGCGGCGAGGTAACCGGTTTGAGCTTCCTGGTGCCCGGATTACAGGGTTCGTGGGAAGTGCGAGCGGTGGTCCGCTACCGGCGGGGGTACCAGTACGGGTTTGAGTTCCTTTCGCTTACCGGCGAGCAGCACAACGCGCTGAAGAGCTACCTCAAAGGCCGGGAGCCGGTGGACTGATCAGTGCCGGTTCATCTGCGGAGCTGCTCCGGACGCGCATTTGAGGATGACTTCCGTCATCTTGTCGGCAGGTGACCTGTGGTTCAAGCTGGTACCGGGGACTCGTTCGCGCGAACGAGCGGAAGTGCTATCTCTATGAGTAACTCGAAGCCGAACGCCGCGGTGGGAACAGACTGGACGGGGCTGCTGGCCGATCCGGACCTGTCCCGAAACCTGGGGAAACTGCTGCAGACCTATCGCGAGGCCCCGCCGGAACGCAGAGAAGAAGCGTTGCTGGCGGCCATGCGCGAGATCAAACAGGCAGCCTCCAAGGGAAGCGCTGCAGAAGCTTCCACGAAGCCGGCGCCGGCACCCCAGGCTTTGCCGACTCCAGCCTCCAATACTCCCCCGTTTGAGCCTGATATCTTCAGTTCCAATTGGGGACAGGACCGGCGGCGGCATCCGAGGATCAAGTGCTTTGTGGCGGTAGAGCTGCGCGTCGATGATTCCGAGGCTCCTGTCTGGGGTAATCTTTCCAACACCAGCATGGGCGGATGCCAGGTGGAGACGGTGGCGCACATCAGCGGCGGCGCCAAAGTGGAAATCGGGCTTTGGGTCTCGAGCGGCAAGATTTGGGTAAAAGGCCTGGCGCTGAGTGGAGTCGTCATACGCAGCGCGCCGGCGGGCGGAGTGCGCATTCGCTTCGCTGGAATGGAACTCGCCGAAAAAGAGAATCTCCGGCAGTTCCTCAAGTACGTTCAGGAAACCACAAGAGCATCGAACAGCGAAAGCAGCTACCTGCAGCTGCTGAAATAGTTTCGACTGGTCTTCTTCAGTTTCAGCACCTTCAATTTCAGGAAACTCTCTTTTTTCAGCAACCCCTTCAGCAAACCCACTCTGAATTTTCACAAATCCCGCGACATTGGTTGGTAAGAAATTGATACACTCCTTGGGTATCAGAAACCCTTTCTGTCTCTGGGAACTCTAATAGTCAGCCAGCGGGTAAGCCTAGCAGAGACAGAACCGTCCCCCCTGGGAGGAGCGCATCGCCATGGCAGTCAGTGAACAAGCGGTGGTGACCGGCAAGCAACTGGACACGCTTTGCATTAACACGATCCGCACCCTGGCGATTGATGCGGTGCAACAGGCTAATAGTGGACACCCCGGAGCGCCGATGGGCCTGGCTCCGGTGGCTTACTGCCTGTGGCAGGAATTTCTGCGTTACGACCCGGAGGATCCGAAGTGGCTGAACCGCGACCGGTTCGTGCTGTCGAATGGCCACGCTTCCATGTTGCTCTACGCCTTGCTTTATCTCGCGGGCGTGCGCGAAGTAAACAAAGACGGGGAGGTTTTGAAGGAACTGTCAGTTCCCCTGGAACAGATCAAGCGCTTCCGGCAGCTGGGCAGCCGGACTCCGGGGCATCCTGAATCGCACCTCACTACGGGAGTCGAAGTCACGACGGGGCCGTTGGGGCAGGGCGTGGGAAACAGCGTGGGCATGGCGATTGCGAGCCGTTGGCTGGCGGCAAATTTCAACCGCCCGGGTTTTGAGGTTTTCGACTTCAACGTTTATGCCATGTGTTCGGACGGGGATTTGATGGAAGGCATTGGCGGGGAAGCTGCGTCGCTGGCGGGTCATTTGAAGCTTTCGAATCTGTGCTGGATGTATGACCACAACGGCATCACCCTGGATGGGCCCGCCGATTGGTCATTCAGCGAAGACGTAGCTACGCGATTTGTGGGCTACGGATGGAACGTGACGCGCGTGGCCGATGCCAACGACCTGGAGATGCTGGCGCGGGCTTTTGAAACATTCCAGAAGACCACGGATCGTCCCACGCTGATCATCGTGGATACGCATATTGGCTATGGATCGCCGCACAAACACGACAGCAACGCGGCGCACGGAGAGCCGCTGGGCGAAGAAGAAGTGCGGCTGACGAAGAAATTTTATGGCTGGCCGGAGGATGCGAAGTTTCTGGTGCCAGAGGGCGTGCGCGAGCATTTCCGGGATGGAGTTGGAAAGCGCGGGCGGGATGCGCGGGAACGCTGGGCGCAGATGTTCGCCGGGTACTCGCAAAAGTATCCGGAACTGGCTGACCGGTTGCATCGCATGCAACGCCGCGAGCTTCCCGGCGACTGGGATAAGAACCTGCCTGCGTTTCCGGCGGACGCGAAGGGAATCGCTACGCGGGACAGTTCGGGGAAGGTGCTGAATACGCTGGCGCAAAACATTCCATGGCTGATCGGCGGCTCGGCCGATCTGGCTACTTCGAACAAGACGACGCTGAAGTTTGACGGCGCGGGCGATTTTCAACCTGGCGAGTATGCCGGGCGCAATCTGCATTTCGGCGTGCGCGAGCACGTGATGGGCGCAAGCGTGAATGGGCTTGTCGTATCTGGAATTCGCGCGTTCGGCGCGACTTTCTTCAACTTCAGCGATTACATGCGGCCCAGCATTCGGCTCTCTGCGCTGATGGAAATTCCTTCCATTTTCATTTTTACCCACGATTCGATTGGCCTGGGAGAAGACGGGCCAACGCATCAACCGATTGAACAACTGGCAGGTTTGCGGGCGATGCCGAATCTGATTGTGCTGCGTCCCGCGGATGCGAATGAAGTGACTGAAGCGTGGAAGGTCATTGCGAAGTTGCAGCATGAGCCGGTGGCGCTGGTGCTGACGCGGCAGGCGGTTCCAACCTTTGACCGCACGAAGTATGCCGCCGCATCGGGCACGGCAAGAGGGGCGTACGTGCTGGCCGATGCGCCGGGCGGCAAGCCGGATGTGATTCTGCTGGCCACGGGCAGCGAAGTATCGTTGTGCATTGAGGCCTACGAAAGGCTGAAGGAGGAAGGCGTTGCGGCGCGCGTGGTCAGCATGCCCTCGTGGGAACTTTTTGAGCAACAGGATGCGGCTTACCGGGAAAGCGTGCTGCCTTCTGCAGTCACGGCGCGGGTTTCGGTAGAGATGGCGGCCACTTTCGGCTGGGACCGGTATGTCGGCATGAAGGGACGAAAGATTGGCATGCACCGCTTCGGCGCCTCGGCGCCGCTGAAAGACTTGTTGAAGTTTTTCGGCTTCACTGCGGACGCGGTGGTGGCGGAAGCGCGCAAGGCGATGGCCGAGAAGTAGCGGGAGCCGAGGGCGGCTGTCCTCACAGGATCTTAAGGAGAAATCATTATGCCCCCAACGGGAGTTCTGGAAACCTCGAAAGTTACGAATCCTTTGCAGGCACTGCTCGGGTATGGGCAGTCGATGTGGCTCGACTACATTCGCCGCGACCTGATCACGGACGGAACGTTGAAAGCAATGATTGCGGACGACGGCCTGCGCGGGATGACTTCGAATCCGGCAATCTTTGAGAAAGCGATCGCTGAAAGCTCGCTGTACGACGACATCCTGAAAGCTCTGGCTTCGCGGAGTGATCTCGACACGAAGGCACGCTACGAACAGATTGCGATCCGCGACATTCAGGGCGCTGCCGATGTGCTGCGTCCGGTTTATGACAGCTCGAAGTTCCGGGATGGGTACGTGAGCCTGGAGGTTTCGCCGCTGCTGGCGCTGAAAACGCAGGAGACGGTCGAGGAAGCCCGCCGTTTGTGGAAGGCCGTGAATCGTGAGAACGTGATGATTAAGATTCCTGGAACCGCGGAGGGACTTCCGGCAATTCGGCAGGCAATTAGCGAAGGCATCAATGTCAACGTGACTTTGTTGTTCGCTCAGGAAGTGTACGAACAAGTTGCGGAAGCTCATATCGCCGGACTTGAGGATCTGGCAAAGCGCGGCGGCAAACTGAACAAGATTGGGGGCGTGGCCAGTTTTTTCATCAGCCGCATTGACACGCTGGTGGATTCGATCATCACTGACAAGCTGAAAACTACCGCCGATGCTCAACAGCAGGCTTTGCTGAAGAGCCTGCTGGGGAAAGTTGCGATTGCGAATGGGAAGCTGACCTACCAGCGTTACCAGCGGATCTTCAGCGGGCCGCGATGGCAGGCTCTGGCGGCGCAGGGAGCGCAGACGCAACGGGTGCTGTGGGCGAGCACGAGCACGAAAAATCCCGCGTATCGCGACGTCATGTACGTGGAGGAATTGATTGGGCCAGACACGGTGAATACCATGCCTCCGGCCACGATAGATGCGTTCCGCGATCATGGAAAGTTGCGCAACAGCCTTACCGAAGACGTGGCTGGTGCTCAGACCGTGATGGACAATCTGGCCAAGGTTGGGATCTCGATCAAGGAAGTCACCACCAAGCTGACCGATGACGGGGTGAAGCTGTTTGCCGATGCATTCCACAAGCTGCTGGCTGCGGTGGAGAAGGGCACTCAGCTCAAAGGAAAAACTGCTTGAGACTGAAGACGTCACTGCCGGAGAATCTGGCCGCGCCGGTAAAGACCAACATCGCCGACTGGAAGGCGGGCGGGAAGATGCAGCGCCTTTGGAAGCGCGATGCCACGCTCTGGACCGGCGAAGATGAGGCCGACTGGCTGGGTTGGCTGGACATTATCGAAGACCAGATTGCGCATCCGATCCAGTTGCGGGGTCTGGCGAAAGAAGTCTGGAGCGCGGGATACAAAGATATTCTTCTGCTGGGCATGGGGGGGTCGAGCTTGTGTCCGGAAGTTCTGCGCATGACGTTTGGCAAGATTGCGGGCTACCCTGATTTGCACGTGCTCGATTCCACCGACCCGGCGCAAGTGAAGGCGTTTGAGAACAAGATCGATATTGCCCGGACGCTTTTTATTGTTTCCAGCAAATCCGGGACCACACTCGAACCGAACATCTTTAAGCAATATTTCTTTGAACGTACGAAGCAGGTGGTGGGAGCCGATACGGCCGGAAGCCACTTCATTGCCGTCACTGATCCGGGATCGAAGATGCAGCAGGTGGCAGAAGCGGATCATTTCCGGCTGGTTTTCTTCGGCCGGCCATCGATCGGCGGGCGCTATTCCGCGCTTTCGAACTTCGGCATGGTACCCGCGGCGGCCATGGGGTTGGACACAAAGAAATTCCTCGACCGCACACAGGAGATGGTGCGAGCGTGCGGACCAGCCGTGCCGGTTGAAGAGGATCCTGGCGCGATGCTCGGAATTATTCTGGGCACGGCGGCGCGGATCGGCCGCGATAAAGTTACGATCATCACTTCCCCAGACATTTCCGATCTCGGAGCGTGGCTCGAACAATTGCTCGCCGAATCTACGGGAAAAGTCGGAAAAGGCATTATCCCGGTGGACCGTGAGGAACTGGGACCGCCTGAGGTCTACGGCGATGATCGCGTATTTGCCTACGTCCACACTGCGCACGGAATCGACGTGAAGCAGGATGCAAAGCTGACGGCGCTCGAAAAGGCGGGACATCCGGTGCTGCGAATCTCGATGGCCGACATCTACGATCTGGGAGCGGAGTTTTTCCGCTGGGAGATTGCCACCGCGGTTGCTGGATCCATCATCGGCATCAATGCCTTCAACCAGCCCGATGTGGAAGCCAGCAAGATTGCGACCCGGAACTTGACGTCTGCGTATGAGAAGACCGGTTCTCTGCCCGCAGAAACACCGGTGGTCGTAGATGGCGGCATCAAACTGTTTACCGACGAGAAGAATGCCGCAGAACTGGCGCGAGTCGCCGGCGGAGACAAGTCTCTCACCGGATACTTAAAGGCTCATCTGGGACGGATCCACGCGGGTGATTATTTTGCCCTGCTGGCATTCATTCAGATGGATGCCGCACATCAGGAAGTTTTGCAGAAGATACGTCTTGCAGTGCGGGATAAGAAACATGTGGCCACCTGCCTGGGCTTTGGACCTCGTTTTTTACATTCAACCGGGCAGGCTTACAAAGGTGGACCGAATTCGGGAGTGTTCTTGCAGGTGACTTGCGACGACGCGGTCGACCTGGCGGTGCCTGGACAGAAGTACACATTTGGCGTGGTGAAAGCGGCGCAGGCTCGCGGGGATTTCCAGGTGCTGGCTGAGCGCGGTCGGCGTGCGCTGCGCGTGCATCTGCACGATGTGGATGCGGGTCTGGCGACGCTGGCGGGTGCGATGCAAAAAGCGCTGGGATAGTTTTGGTGGAGAGAAGCCGGCGGGTCGCCAGCGCTACAAGTTCGGCGCCTTCGGCTCCGGTTTTATGCAGTGCGGCTGCGGCGCTGCCGCTTAAGGAGTGATGCATGCAATTGGGAATGGTGGGTCTGGGCAAGATGGGCGCGAATATGACGCGCCGTCTGATGCGCGGCGGTCATCAACTTGTAGTCTCGGATCTGAGCGCGGATGCGGTGAAGCAACTGGCCGGTGAAGGGGCTGGCGGTTCGTCGTCACTGGAAGACCTGGTGGGGAAGCTGAAGCCGCCACGGGCGGCGTGGGTGATGGTGCCGGCGGGCGGTCCTACTGAACAGACTGTGCAGAAGCTCGCGCAGTACATGCAGGCGGGCGACGCCATCATCGACGGCGGCAATTCTTATTTTAAGGACGACGTGCGGCGCGCGGGAGAGTTGAAGAGCAAAGGCATCCATTACATGGATGTCGGGACCAGCGGCGGAGTCTGGGGTCTGGAGCGCGGTTACTGCATGATGATCGGCGGACCGAAGGAAGCGGTGCAACGGCTGGATCCGATTTTTAAGACGCTGGCGCCGGGCATCGGCGATATTCCGCGCACTCCGGGCCGGGAGAAACTTGGAGGCACGGCCGAGCAAGGATACATTCACTGCGGTCCCTCGGGTTCCGGCCACTTTGTGAAGATGGTGCATAACGGCATCGAATACGGAATCATGCAGGCTTACGCCGAGGGATTCGACATTTTCAAGAACGCCACCAGCAAAGACTTGCCGGAAGATATCCGCTACGACCTGAACTTGCCGGATATTGCCGAGGTTTGGCGGCGAGGCAGCGTGGTGAGTTCGTGGCTGCTCGATCTCACCGCCATGGCTTTGACGGAGAATCCCACCCTTTCGGAATATGAAGGCTACGTGCAGGATTCCGGCGAAGGGCGCTGGACGATTCAGGCCGCCCTCGAAGAGGCTGTGCCGGCAGATGTTCTGACTGCGGCGTTGTACGTGCGCTTCCGCTCGCGGCAGCAACACACGTTTGCGGAGAAGATGCTTTCTGCCATGCGACAGAAGTTCGGCGGACACATCGAGGCTGGCGCGGCCCAAACCAGCTCAAGCCAGACCAGCTCGCAGAAGAAGAGCGCGTAGCCGAACGAATTTCAGTGTGAAAATTTGAGGATTTGATTATGGCTCAATTGGTGGAACAGCCCACGGCAGCCGCACCGCGCGTCGGAAAACAAGGCGACCCTTGTGTGATGGTGATTTTCGGCGCCGCCGGCGATCTGACGGCGCGGCTGTTGATTCCGGCTCTCTACAACCTGGCGCGGGCGGACCTGCTCTCGAAGGAATTCGCGGTGCTGGGCGTCGCCCGGAAGCAGATGTCGGACGAGGATTTCCGCAAGCAGGTCCTGGAGGATGTGAAACAGTACTGCGGCGATTGCATCAAGGACGCCACCTGGGAAAGCTTCGTGCGCCGCTTCTACTACTTCGCCGGCGATTTCAACGATGATCAGCTTTACCCGAAGATAAAAGATCGCCTGGCCAAAATCGACGCGGATCACTCTACCCATCAGAATTTCTTCTTTTATATGGCGACGGCTCCGAGTTTCTTTGGACCCATTGTCGAAAAACTCGCGGCAACGGGATTATTGGAGCAGAATAACGACCACTGGCGGCGGGTGATCATCGAAAAGCCTTTCGGCCACGATCTGGAGTCAGCCAAGGCGCTGAACCAGCAACTGCTCAAACTCGTTGCGGAAGACCAGATCTATCGCATCGACCATTACCTGGGCAAAGAGACGGTGCAGAACATCATGGCGTTCCGCTTCGCCAACGGAATTTTCGAGCCCATCTGGAACCGGCGCTACATCGATCACGTACAAATCTCTGTGGCGGAAACTGTAGGCGTGGAAGGCCGGGGCACCTATTTCGAGCATGCGGGCTCGATGCGCGACATGGTGCCCAACCACATCATGCAGCTGATCAGCCTGACCGCGATGGAGCCTCCTATTTCGTTTGATGCCAATGCCGTGCGCGATGAACAGGCCAAGATTCTGCATGCCATCCAGCCCATCGACGATGAGGAAGTCCTCAGCCGTGCCGTCCGCGGGCAGTATGGCGAAGGCACCATGGAAGGCGAACGGGTCTTAGCCTACCGTTCCGAGCCCGATGTTGCGCCGGACTCCCGCACCGAGACCTATGTCGCCATGAAACTGCTCATTGACAATTGGCGCTGGGCCGACGTTCCTTTCTACCTGCGCACGGGAAAGCGCATGCCGGTGCGCAACACTCACATCGTGATCCAGTTCCGCCGGGCGCCGTTTGTGCTTTTCCGCGACACCTCGGTGGAACATCTGATGCCGAACCAGCTGGTGCTCCACATCCAGCCCGAAGAAGGGATATCGCTGCAATTCGCGGCTAAAGTTCCCGGCCCGGTGATGCGCCTGGGCACGGTGGACATGAACTTCGAATATCAGCAATACTTCGGGAAGCAGCCCAGCACCGGCTATGAGCGCCTGTTGCACGATTGCATGATCGGCGACCAGACTTTGTTTCAACGGGCTGACATGGTGGAAGCGGGCTGGAGCATAGTTAATCCAGTGCTCGATCTGTGGAAGGCACTGCCGCCGCGAAACTTCCCGAATTACGCTTCCGGCACATGGGGACCGAAAGAGGCCGACGAACTGTTGGAGCGCGATGGCCGGCGCTGGAGGAACTTCGAGAAATGATACTGGCCGGCGATATTGGCGGCACCAATGCTCGACTCGCCTATTTTCAGCCCCAGAACGGCCACCTCCGGCTGGTTTCCGAGCGCGTTTTTCCCAGCCGCGAATACAGCGAACTGGGGGAGATTGTCTCCCAGTTTCTCTCCGACTCTGCGACTCGGCCTGAGGCTGCTTGTTTCGGCATCGCAGGACCCGTTCATAACGGACGCGTCGAGGTTTCGAACCTTCCCTGGGTCATCGACCAGTCTCGTCTGGCAAAACAAATTCAGCTGCCCGCCACTCTACTGATCAACGATCTCGAAGCCAATGCGTGGGGCATTGGAGCTCTCGGAGCGCAGGATCTGGTGTCTCTGAACCAGGTGGTGCCTTCGAATGGCAATCAAGCAGTCATTGCGCCCGGCACCGGACTGGGAGAAGCCGGGTTGTTCTGGAACGGCAGCCAGCATCAGGTTTTTGCCTGCGAGGGAGGGCACGCAGACTTCGCACCCCAGGGGGATCTGCAGATCGAATTGTTGCGGTTCCTGGCCCACCGTTATGGACATGTCAGCTACGAACGCGTGCTCTCCGGGCCGGGCCTGGTCAACGTTTACGAATTTCTTCGCGACAGGGGATGTGGAAGCGAGCCTGCCGGATTTGCCGCGCAACTTTCTCAGGGAGATGCCGCGGCGGTGATTTCCCATTCCGCTCTGAACAGCACCAATGCATTGGCCGAACAGGCGCTGGATCTGTGGGTTTCGGTTTACGGTGCGGAAGCGGGTAATCTGGCGCTTAAGACCATGGCCATCGGCGGCATCTTTCTGGGAGGCGGAATCTCGCCGAAGATTCTCGCCAAGCTCAGGACGCCGTTGTTTATGGATGCGTTTCTGGGGAAAGGAAGATTGCGGGCCCTTCTCGAGAGCATTCCGGTGCAAGTCATCATCAACGACAAAGCCGGATTGCTCGGAGCGGCGCGGTGTGCCGCCACAAAATCCAGCAACGGCCGCGTGGGCGTGCTGTGAGTGGGCTGGTCGAGTTGCGACGGCTGACGACTCCGCAGGATCTGTTTCAAGCGGCCGCCGAGGAAGTGCTGCGCGCCGCTGCTCACGCGGTCGCAGAGCGCGGGCGTTTCACGATCGCGCTTTCCGGCGGATCGACTCCCAAGAGCATGTACACCCTGATTGCGGCCAATGCTGCCACCACTTTGCCCTGGGATCGAATGTTCTTTTTCTTTGGCGATGAGCGCCACGTGCCTCCGGACGATCCCGACAGCAACTATCGGATGGCGAAAGAGTCTCTTCTGGCGAAGGTTCCCGTTCCGTCCGCCAACATCTTTCGCATCCCTGCGGAGAATCCGGACGCCGATGCTGCCGCGGAGATGTATGAGCAGACTCTGCGAAAATTCTTTGCGTTGGCTCCGGGAGAATTTCCCCGCTTCGATCTAATCCTGCTGGGGATTGGGCCGGACGGACACACCGCGTCGTTGTTCCCGGAAACCGCGGCGCTGCAGGAGAAAACGCGCCTGGTGGTGGCGAACTGGGTGGAAAAGCTAAACACCAGCCGGATTACTTTGACCCTGCCGGTGCTCAACCATGCCCGCTGTGTTGCCTTCCTGGTGAGCGGAATTGACAAGGCAGCGGCGCTGCATGAAATTCTGGAAGGCAACGCTCCGGCGGAGAAGTATCCCTCGAAGCTGGTACAGCCGAGTGAGGGCAAGCTGATCTGGTTTGTGGATCGGGCTGCAGCCAGCGAACTGTCAGCCGCGGCCTGAAAATACATGCCCAGCGGGCGGAGTGATTATCCGCGCCAGCCGCAGATTTCCTTCAACCCCCTACCCCTTGCGTGCTCGAAAAGACGCACGAAATGGCGGGAGTGTTCGAACTCGTGGATATCGGCCCAGACTTCGGCCTGCCAGGCTTTATCGTGAGCCGCGGAGTCGCCGCAGGTGGCGCAGCGGGTATGCAGGCTGACCGAAGTCGCTTCCGGCAAAATCGCGCCCGGCAGCTCGATGAAGATGCAGCGGACTTCCTGAATCTCCTCGTGTTCGTCGAGCATGTGTTCGTAGCGGAGCAGGTAACTGAACCCCAGCTTGCGGGCTTCCGCTTCCGCTTCGGCGCGGGTATGGAATGGGCCATACTCCGCCCGCAGCTGCTCGGTAGAGTCGCAAGCCATCCAGAAGGTTTCTTTGTAGTCCATTCCCGCCCCGCCCAGGGATTGCGGAGCTGGCTCTTGGCTGCTGACGAGCCCGCTCGATTGGGTCAGAACGACCGCTGCAATTTGCAGGCCGACTGCAAATAAGATGGAATCGGTGTTTTTTCAACCGCTTACCGATCGTGGATATGACGAGCGGATGGTGAGAGTGCAAACGTTTTGCAGCAGATGTACTATTGCGCAGCCCCGCCCGCAGGAACTTGCACTGTCTCGACCCCGCTTGACCCTAGCTGGCGGCGGCGCGCCGCGGCGCGAAGACTGGCCGTTCCCCTTCCTCCAGCCAATTCTTGCCGCCGTGGCTGGCCACGTACATGGCTAACTCGAGCCGGCTCCAGACGCCCAGTTTATCGAAAGTGCTGCGCAGGTGATTTTTGATGACCTGCTCCGACGTGCCCATCAGCCTGCCGATCTCACGATTGGTGAGGCCTTCCCAAACCAGGGTAGCCACCTGAGTTTCCTTTGGGGTCAACCGCTCCCGCGGCGTCATGACTTCACCTCCGCTCGTTCGAACGCGGCTGTGGCCAGGCGCACCCGCTTGCGGCCATCCCGAATTCCGGCCCGCAGAAAGAGCGTGCGCAAGTGCTGCTTGACCGTGCGCGGGCTGATTTTCAACTGGCCGGCGATTTCTTTGTTGCTGCAACCCTCCACCAGCAAATCCAGCACTTGCTGGTCCCGCGGCGTAACTTTCATTCGTTCAAGATCCATCACGTTGTTCTCCTGCGGTCCGCGTTTCTCATTCTTGCGGCGCAATCCGCACGTTCGGTCAAGCACATCCTTCGCCAAACCTTCTCCTGGCCGGAACTTCGATTTAAGACCAGCGCAGGCATGCACTTAGGGACAAGAACCAGGGCCCTTCGAGGGAGGTATGAAATTCTGCAAGCGGTTGGAGGGTTCCAAATCGGGACGAGGACACGAGGACAGTTAGCCCCGCTGCAACCGTGGGCTCCGTTGGCTAGTGCGGATTAAACTGAGTTTCGCGGCACGAGGATGGACGACTGTGGCACACGTTTGGTCGTGATGGGCCTTTCCATTCAGACTTTTGGGCGCGTCCTCGACTGATGGAGGGAGCGCAAGGCGAGTTGTCAGAGCTGTCGGTGGTCGTCCCCTAGAACAGAAAAACCGGATGTTCCAAGATGGAATTGCCGAGCCGCACCACGGTTCATTTTGGTTTGCGTGGTAGCAAACACTTCACTTTTTGCACAGGCTCCGGCACGGAGTTAGCGCCATTTTTTGCCCCGCCGGATATACCCATGGGCGTCCCGGATTTCTGGGCACTTGCGATCCGCAACCAGAAGCACTCATCGGCCAGCACATCGTGCGCGAATTGAGGAGCGCGGACAAGGCAGGGAGTTTGCCCAACCAAGTGTGCACGGCCTTGCATCTTACTAGAGTAACCCGTCGAGCTTCCGTCCGCGGGAACAGAGTGGGGCGCGCGCTTCTGTGCGTTCGGCATCCCTAGCCCACTGAATTCAGTATGGTTGCGCTGTCATCGTTGCGCGACCATTACCGGATTTTTGAGCTGCCTCCGGGGGGTGCAGGCGGGTATCGACTTTATACCTTGGGTTCTTTGGTGGAGGAATTGCACTAGAATGTGTATGGTTTCCGGATGGAAGGAGTCCGCTTCCCCGAGCTGGGCACGAGGGCGCGCAGAAAACATCGTGACCGATCAAGAAAAAAAACCAGTTCTCGACGAGCAGGCTTTTGAAATGCTGCTGGCGGCGGCCTATGTGTTGCAAGAGCACAACAGCAAAATGCAGGAACTGGAAGAAAAAATGGAGTCGCAGAGTGCGCGGCTCCGGGAGCAAGAGGCGGTTCAGGCTCCTCCGCCTTCGCCGCCCGCGAACGAGACAAAGCCGGACGAGAGAAAGCCGGACGAGACTTCGCGAACGAATGGCGACTACACGCTCACTCTGGCAGAGATCGTCGAGGCCCAGCGCCAGATTCAGATGCGCCGTCTCGAATTGGATAAGGCGATGGCGGTGGTGGCCGAGAGCGTGACGCGAATCACGGGCGCAAGCGGCGCCGCGATTGCAATTCTCGAAGGCAGCGCGGTCCGTTATCGGGCAGGAGCCGGAGCCCCGGCTTTGCCGGTGGGAAGCGAAGCGCCGCTGAATGCGGCGGTTTGCGCCGCCAGCCTGCGCACTGGACAGGTGATTCGAAGCGAAGATGTGAATCTCGAGTTTCTGTTTGACCCGGAACCCTGCCGCCAGCGGGGAATCTTATCGCTGGTCGTAGTACCGGTCTACCGCGAAGACGAAATTATCGGAGCTCTGGAACTCTATTTTGACCGGGTTCGCGGCTTCGCCGAACAAGACATCCACACCTGTCAGCTGATGGCCGGACTGGTGACCGAGGCGATTGGCCGTGACGCTGAGTTGGCATTAAAGAAGTCGATGGCCGCGGAACGATCGACCATGCTGGCGGCGATCGAAAGACTGCAACCAAATCTGGCGGCCTGGGCCGAGGATCGTCCTGCCGAGGATCGTCCTGCCAAGGATCAACCTGCCCACGATCAACCTGCTCACGATCAACCCACCGCAACCGACGGCCCGGCAGTGGGCGCGGCTGCCACGGCAAAATCGCCTTGCTGGAAATGCGGCAGCAAGCTGCCGGATGAGGAACAGTTTTGCGGCAAGTGCGGCGCTCCGCGCGCTCGCGACGCGGGAGCCTCCAGCATGCAGAGCCAGTTGGCGTCAACGTGGCAGGCGCACCTGCCTGGCGACGATCCCTTCGCGCTTCATGGGCCCGAGCATGATCTTCCGACCTCGGTGCTTGAGGAAGAGAACGCAGCGTATGAACCGCCTGAGCCGTTCTCACTGCCCGAGTTCGAGGAGAGTAACGCGCTCTCCACACAGGCGTTGGCGGCGAGCGCGCATAAGGCTGCGTCGTCTGTCGCACCCGAACCACAGTCCGACGAAAACTCCAGCGAAAACCCCGACGAAGAAGTCCGACCGCTGACAACCGCGATGGTAAAGCAACCGGATGCTGTTGTCTGGAGTTCGGCGGCGCGGGCCCGGGAGTTTCTGGAATCGCTGTCTACGACCCGCACTCCGACAGCTCTCGCTCGCTTCTGGCATTCGCGCCGCGGCGATTTCTATCTTGGCATCGCGGTCATCCTGGTGCTGGTCGTGATCCGCTGGGGAATCTGGTCGAGCCACTCCGTGGGGGCTACAGGCCATGGCACGACGGTGTCTGGGCGCGCGAACCGAAGCAAGCAGCCAGCCCCCGACGCAGATCTCTCCACGTTCGACAAGCTCCTGATCGGTCTCGGTCTGGCGGAAGCTCCGGATGTTCCGGAATATAAGGGCAATCCCTATACTCAGGTTTGGGTCGACTTGCAAACTGCGCTGTATTATTGCCCCGGTTCCGATCTGTACGAGAAGACGCCGAAGGGCAAGCTCACCACCCAGCGCGATGCGCAGATGGATCAATTCGAACCCGCCGATCGCAAGGCCTGTGAGTGACTTCGTTGCGGGCCTGACCAGGGTCAACCAGATTCCGCGCTACCGGATTCTGTACTACCAGATTTGACAACCTTATCTTCCCGGTAGTGCAATCATAAGTACAGCCCCTTCCCCGGAGAATGCCGGTGCCTGACCGCGCAGATAAGTTTGACGCAGACGCACTGAATCCACTCTTGAATCCGCTGTTGGCGTCGCACATGGGACGATGGGCCGAAGTGTATTTCACCAACCCTCCGGAGAAGCGCGAACAAGCGGTTTCTGAGTTGCTTCGGGAGCTGGAACGGGTTGCCGTTCCTGGGCCTGCTTCCGTTCAAGGTGCGGCCGGCAGGAGCGCAAAAGAAAGCACGGAGGCTGTGCCCTCGTCTGCCTCCGAATCAGAGGTTGTTTACACTTGTGGCGTCTGTGCGTACAACAATTCAGCGGGGCATAGTTTTTGCGGGATGTGCGGAGCGCCCCTGCAAGTCGCGCCGGAGACCGCGGTGCCGCGAGACGCGCGGCGAGTCGAGGAATCCGCAGCGATCGCCGGATCGAGTCAGTACGAACGCTCCCTCGACCCCGCGCCCGCGGCGGAGGCGATTAAGCCGGCTGTGAACTCGAATATAGCGCGTGAACCCGGCGAAGCTCGGGAAGCGCGCTGGGAGCACATGGAAGAGGAAACGGACACTCCGCATCGCGGAGTGGAACCCGAACCTCCTCCCCATCTTTACCGGCTCTACATCGGCCCCGTGCTGGCAATCATTCTCGCAGCATTCGGTTTTGGGGTCTGGCGTGGAAGCGAGGCCCGCTCCGGGGCGAGCGCTTTGTCATCGAAGGCGGCCAGCCCGAGTGCGCAACCGGCGTCAATTCGCTCAGCGCAGCCGGCGGACGCGACGGCGCCTGCATTGCCTCCTCAAAGTCAACCTGTTTCCGCGGTGCAAAACCAAAAACAAGCTGTCGCAAGTTCCGCAGAAGGCCCGGCTGGTGGCTCGCAAATTGCGCCCCAGAGCGCGCCCGTACCGGAAAGTTCCGAGGCCGCTGGAGCTGGCGCGGTTGCAGCCACGCAAAATGGCGCGGGGGAGTTGGCCATCGCAGAGCAATACTTGAACGGCACCTCGGGCATGACTCGGGATAGCGGAGAAGCAGCGCAATGGTTATGGAAGGCAGTGAGCAAGCGGAATGTGGAAGCTACGCTGGCTCTGTCTGATTTGTATTCCCGGGGAGACGGCGTGCCGAAGAACTGCGACCAGGCGCGCTTACTGCTGGATGCGGCCGCACGAAAAGGCTCGCCCGCCGCCGCCGAGCGGCTGCGTAAACTGGAAGCCTCAAATTGTGATTAAAGAGCCGGGCTGGGAGAACCACCCCTGCAGCCCGGAAACGCTTTCTGGCTCGACTGGACGCGGACCGTTACTTAGGCCGTAAGTTGCCTATCATCGCGGCGCGACTCATACCACAGGGCAAGTTCCACCCGGTTCCAGAGCCCGAGCTTGTCATAGATCACACGAAGATAATTCTTGACCACGTGTTCCGTGGTGCCAATGGCATGGGCTACTTCGTGGTTCTTCAGGCCCTGGGCGACAAGCTCGATGACGCGGTTTTCTCGCTCACTGGGCGTACGGCTTCCATAGCGTTCGTTTGTAAACACAATTGCCTCCGGTATAACAGGGTTGCGAGTTTCACTCGCTTGATACCGCCATTGATTCCAAAGCGTAGGAACAGCCGGTTGAAATGAGCCTTCACCGTTCTGCGCGCCATCTTGAGCTGACTGGCAATCTCGGCGTTGTCACAGCCTTGCAGAAGCAATTCGACAATTTGCTGCTCCCGCGGCCCTAGCCGAACGGACTGCACCGTCATCTCTACCCCCTGGGTTTGGTTCGCCAACACGCTAAGACCTTGGTGGAGCTGGGATGCTTCCATATTGCGTAGCATCCACAATGCCACTTTGAGACGAAAATAGCTGTGACCAGAGAACATCCATTTCCACAGGCACTTGCAGGGACTCCAGTGACCTTCCGGAAGCGGGAATTCAGCTTCCGAAGGCGAGCAAAGAGGCTCACCCCAGCGATCCGGGCGTGCACGCCTCTAACCGGAAAGGTGCGTAAAATCAGCCGTAATTCGATCCCACCCGATCCGGAGGCAGGAGCGAGTCAGCGCGACGACACATCGTCCCATCCCCCGGTCCGTCACCAGAGGCCGCGCTGAGAGGGGGTGGGATTTTTCTCGCCGTTGGTGCCACTCGGTCAATCGGGTCTGAACGCTAGGGTAAACACCCTATGTGGAAAGTTCCAGATCTACTCGGGGAGCCCTGAACAATTTACATGACGGGCGTCGCGGGGCCCGCCACCTGGAACTTAGTGCAGGTTTGAGGCCGATGTTTGACAGTCTTAAGAGTTGCTGAGTGCGGCAGTGGCTCAGGAGAGGACTGAACGCGGAAACTGCTCTACACTGTTGCCTGTGCGGTGGTGGTTGAACCACATTGCATAAACGTTTGCGTAAACGTACTGCCTAGACAATGAGACATTCTCCGTCGCGTATTCCAAGTGCAAGCTTGGCAAGGCCGAGCAGACCTGCGCTTCAGCGGACGTCCTCCGCCGCCGAGGCGATCGCTTCCGGGGTCTGTCGATGATCAGGCTTCTGAGCGTTGTGGGGGCGCGCCCCAACTTCATGAAAATCGCGCCCATCCTTGATGAGTTGAAGAAGGCCGAGCTGAAGAAGGCTGAGGCGGAGAAGCCCGAGCTGGAGCAAGACGAGTTGAAGCAGGATGAGTCGCAGAAATTTCCCGCGATCGAACACTGCCTGGTGCACTCCGGGCAGCACTACGATGAGCTGCTCTCTGGCAACTTCTTCACGGACCTGGGACTGCCCCGGCCGGATGTGAATCTTGAGGCCGGTTCGGGCAGCCACGCCGTGCAGACCGCGGAAATCATGAAGCGCCTCGAACCGGTGCTGCTCGACTACAAGCCCCAGATGGTTCTGGTGGTGGGCGATGTAAATTCTACAATCGCTGCCGCTCTTACCGCCGTCAAACTCGGGATCGGCGTGGCTCACATCGAAGCCGGATTGCGCAGCTTCGATATGACGATGCCCGAGGAGATTAACCGCAAGCTCACGGATGCCATCTCCAGCCTGCTTTTCGTGACCGAGCAGAGTGGTGTGGAGAATCTAAAACGCGAAGGCGTGGCTGCGGAAAAAATTTTTCTGGTCGGCAACGTCATGATCGACAGCCTGCTGCGGCATCGCGAGATGGCCGCAAAGTCGCCGATCCTCGACCGGCTGGGCATGCGGCAAAATGGAGCGGGCTGCCGAGCCTATGGAGTGCTCACGCTGCATCGGCCCTCGAACGTTGACGACGCTCAGACGCTGCAAGGGATCCTGAGCGCAGTAAGCGCGCTCGCCGCCGAGCTTCCCGTATTCTTTCCCATGCACCCGCGGACTCGGAAGAATATCGAGAGCTTTGGTTTGCTGCGGTATCTGGCCAACTCGGCGGGACGAAACGATGCTGGAATCGTGCCGCTTGATCCGCTCGGATACCTCGACTTCCTTTCGATCAGCGACCGGGCGCGCATGGTGCTGACCGACTCCGGGGGAGTGCAAGAAGAAAGCACCGTGCTCGGCGTGCCTTGCCTTACGCTGCGCGAGAACACGGAGCGGCCGGCGACGGTTGCGCATGGATCGAATCAGGTCGTGGGAGTGGATTCCGAGCGCATTCTGGCGGCGGCTCGATCGGTGCTGCGGGAACCCGCGCGCCAGTTCGAGCGTCCTCCGCTTTGGGATGGCAAAGCAGCTTCGAGGATCGTAGCGATCCTCCGGTCGCATCTTCATCGCGAATATCAGCGCGAAAATCAGCGTAAACATCAGCGCGAACATCTTCAGCGCGAAAATCACGCTTAGAGCAGCGGCGGGTTCGCAGCCGCTACTGTAGCGCCGACTGCGACGCCTGCACCGCGCAGCCGCCGGTTCCGCCGCCTGTGCAAGCCTGACTTCCCAAGGTAGAGAAGTAAACCTGCGAAGCCCCAGCCTGCGTTCCCGTGGCCACGGTGTTGTCGACAATAATTCCGCTGGCGCCGCCGGCCGCGGCCAAGGAAAAAGTTCCGATCGGGCCCCAGTTCTCCCAGATCACAGAGCCATCGACTGTGGGAAACCCCAGCGTGGTGCTCCAGTTGGGCGCACTGCCCCCTGACGGTCCGAAAGCGGCGAGACAATGTTCAATGTTTCCGTTGCTGTCGAAAATCAAGGTGCCGGCGGAGTAGGCGAAGTCCGCCGTCCAGGCGCTAGCTGTAATGGTGTTGGCAACGGGCCCCTGATTGAACCAAACAACCGTGCCATCCGTCGTCGGGTTGCCCGGGGTCGTACTCCAACCTGGGGCCGCGGTGCCCGAGGTGCCTGGGGTTTCCACGACTTGAATCTGAAAGTGGGTATCCAGGACCTCCTGACCGACTGTATACGCGGTTGAAGGCTTCCAGGGCGTATCCTTTGCGTTGTAAATGCACCCCCCCGTGGCGCACCCTGGCGACACTCCGCTCGCCTGTGCGCTCGCGAAGATCCATTCCGTTGCGCCGCCCGCAGCATTGGGATTCAGAATATCGGTCACCGGAGAGCACGGCGTGGTGCCGCTCGAAAGAGGCGGCCCTGCGTGTACGGTACCGAAAGCCCCAGCCGCCAGGGGGACTTGGTACAAGGTTGGCTCCCCTCCAGTGTTGCCGCAAACGTAAAGGCTTCCGGTGGCGTTGGCCGAGTTTTCGTAGGTTTTGTCAAAAGCGCCAATGTACATCGGAGATGGCGCAGTTCCGTGAGCGGTGCTGATGCCGACATTCGCGTGTGACGTGGGAATGTCGCCTGCGGTGAAAGCCGTGCTGAGTGCCCAAACGGCCGAGCAGTCCAAACCTCCGGCACAGTCTCCTTCGCCGTCGCTCGTGGCGAAAACGTACACGAGTTTACCCGTGTAGTCGAGGATTGGGCCTTGTACCATGCCGGGGCCGCCATCGAACTCGTTGGAGAAATCCAGTTGTCCGGAAACGGTAACGGCTGCTGTCAATGAATTCACGCTATACAAGAACCCGCCTTCATCCGTGACGAACACATTTCCCGACACAGAATCGTAAATCGGACTGCTGAGCGCAGTGGGCGCGCCGGGATTCACCTTAACCGGCCAACCTCCGTCTTCCACTTCAGCGGGAGTGCTTTTGAACACGGGGTTGTACTTGTGCAGATAGCCGGAGTCGTCCCCCACAAATGCAGTGTCGCTGACGTAGTCAACAAAGATGGAGGAGTTCGTGTCCTTAGCGGGCACGTCTGCATCGCTGAGGTTCAACTCGGCCGTGCAAGGCGGGTGGGGGCAAGTAGCGTACACACCATGACTGCCGATCGGATCTGGGTGACCCACAGACGCAGTAGTTGAAGCGACCCATTTCAGAAGAACCAAGGTTGCATCCCCCGACGAATCTGCCTGCACAAAAGCGAGTTGCGAGCCGTCGAGCGAGAACGCTGGAGAACTCTGAATCGTGCTGCCGGTGTCGATATTGTAGGCCCAGTAAACCGAGGGCACCGTGTCTACCGTGGTGACCGGGTTGTCGATCATGGTCACAGCCCCCGTCAAGGCGATCGCTCTGCCTGTAACCGAAGCCCCGGTATCCAGCGTGATCGAGGTATGCGCGACGATGTCTCCGATCAGAGCGGCGCCTGCATTAATGGTGGCGGAGCTTCCCACCAGCCAAATCACATTGCCGGCGGTCGCGCCGCCAGACAATGCCACGGTGCCAGCCAGGGTAAGCGTGGTTCCAATCTGGAAGATGTAGGTCCCGCTTCCCTTGAGCGTCACAGTTTGACCGGCACTCAAGGTAAGGGTACTGGCGTTGTACAGGCCGGGCATGAAAGTCTGTCCGTCGAGTACGGACGCAATGGACGTTGCGCCAGTCAACCCCTGGTAGTAGGTGTACGCCGTACTGGCATCGGCTTGCGCCTGTGCTGCCACCGCGTCGCCCAGGTGCTCCACCGCGGGAGCAGTAAGCACGCCTGGCGGAAAGCCAGTCAGGCTGGTGCCCGGGGAGATGCCGATGTCACCGCCCGTGACCACCGAGCCACCCGTGCTCGTGATGGTCGTCGAGGCGAGCATCGCGAAGTTTGCGGCGCTCCCCAAATTAAGAGCGCGACAACCGGAATAAAGATTGCTGTAAGCCACAATGCTGGCTTGAGTGGTTGAGCCGGCAAGGCCTGTAGGAAAAACCACGAAATCACTCGAGCAACTCGCAGTTGTAGTAGTCAGCGAGTACTTCGCGGGGTAGTTCCCGGCGCCCATCGTGGCGCCGGTGCCCAGATCCTGCGACCAGAGTCCTGGAATGTTGCTGACACCGTGAGTGTGGGAGCGGAACTCGGGGGCAAGGACTGGACGAGTCTCTGCCTTCGGCACAGCCGGCAACTGGCGACGGATTTGCTGCCAATAGCGAGGATCCTGTTCAACTCGCCTGGCCTGCTCAGCAGTGGCGGGCCTGGAGAAGATAACGTGATGGTAAGTCCAGTCCTCGATTGCGGGAGCGGCTGCTTCGGAGCCCGGGGACCCCTGCCCCATGGAAGCTCGAGACAAGGTTAGCGCTCCGAGAATTGAGATGCTCAACCATAGCAAAACCTGCTGGCTTCTTCTCATTGTTCTCCCTGCTGATTGAGGGCTCCGGCAACACCCAGAATCGCAGGGGTTGGACGCCAAACCCTCGGCCTGTCTGCACTTGGACTTTCGCTGGCTGTTGAAAATCATCATACACCTGCATGTTTTAGGGGAAGCCCAAAAATTTAGACGCGAACCAGAAGGATTTCCACAGACATTTCCACTTGGAAGGGCGCCGAGGGCGCGCCTGAACAGTCGACTAGGATTTCGATCTTGCAATTGAATTACACTACCTCACTACACTTCACTGCGACAGGAACGACTGCGACAGGAACGATCCAAACGAATGAGACTTTCCGTCGTCATGCCGGTGTACAACGAACGCACCACGCTGCAGCAGGTGGTCGCGAGAGTGTTTGCCGTTCCGCTGGAGATCGAATTGATTTGCGTCGACGACGGATCGACCGATGGCTCGCGCGAAATGCTGGCGCAATTGCAGGCGGAGTATCCGCAAATTCGAACCCTGCTTCAGCCGAAGAACATGGGGAAAGGTGCGGCGCTGCACCGTGGTATCAAGGAAGCTACAGGAGACTTTGTCATCATCCAGGACGCCGATCTCGAGTACGATCCGGCAGAGTACACGGTGATGCTGGAACCGCTGATCGAAGGGCGCGCCGATGTGGTCTATGGCTCGCGCTTTCTTTCCGCTCGCCCGCATCGCGTGCTTTACTTCTGGCATTCGGTCGGCAACTGGATTCTTACCCTGCTCTCGAACGCACTCACCAACATCAACCTCAGCGATATGGAGACTTGTTACAAAGCTTTCCGGCGGGAGGTGATCCAATCGATCCCCCTGGAAGAAAAACGCTTCGGATTCGAGCCTGAAATCACGGTGAAGATCGCCAAGCGCAAGCTGCGCATCTACGAAGTCGGCATCAGCTACTGGGGTCGCACGTATGAAGAGGGCAAGAAAATTCAGTGGAAGGATGGGGTGCGCGCGCTCTGGTGCCTGGTGAAATATTGCATCACCGAGCCTGCAGTGGCGCGCCCAAAAGCTCTTTCCCCCGATGCGATCCCGCTCTCGGCTCGCGCTCCGCACGGCAAGGATGAGTGAGGCACGCGCCGGCCATCGTAAGCCAGACCTCATGAGCCACATCCGATGAGCCAGATCATGAACATCGCCGACTCCGGCTTCCAGATCGAGTCTTCTCTCGCCCTCCCCGAAGACGAAGTGCAACTCTGGCGGATCGACCTGGAGGCGCTGGGGGCCGACGAATCCCGCTGGCAGAAAGTGCTCTCCGCCGACGAAGCCGCGCGCGCTGCACGCTTCCACTTTGCCCGCGACCGTCAGCGCTATGTCGCCGCTCGTGCGCTTTTGAGGACAATTCTGGCCAGCTACCTGGAAACCGATGCGGGCAGCTTGCGCTTTTCTTATTCGGAGAAAGAAAAACCTTCTCTGGGAGCAGAGCATGCGGACAGCAATGTCAGGTTCAACATTACGCATTCCGGTGGAATCGCGTTGTTGGCCTTCACCCGCCGGCGCGAGATCGGCGTGGATGTAGAACAGGTTCGCCACGATTTCGATCCGGGCGCCATCGCCACGCGATACTTTTCCACGCACGAACAGAATCAGCTTGCCGATCTGCCCGCGGAGGAAAAGGTTGACGCCTTTTTCCGCTGCTGGACGCGGAAAGAGGCGTATATCAAGGCGACTGGAGACGGCTTATCGCTTCCCCTCAGCCAATTCGACGTGTCTCTTGTGCCGGGGGAAGTAGACGCGCTGCTGGCGACTCGGCCCGACGGGTCAGAAGCAGCGAGTTGGCTTCTGCGGGAAGCTCCGGCGGGACCTGGCTACGTCGCCGCCCTCTGCGTGCGAGGCCGGGATTGGATGCTGAATGACTGGTCCGCAGATCCGCGCGACAGGAAGCGATAGCCTGGATTCGACGAGCTGCACACGGTTCCAGTCTGCGTGGAAAGGAATTTGCGATGGCCATCGTCGCAATTCTTTTCACACTCCAGGCTGGAGCGAGATCTGCGCCGTCTACCATCTCGAAAAGGCATTCCTTTTCATTCACTTACGCAGACAGATCTGAGCCCCAAAGGGCGCCGAATTGCTCCACTGTTTGGTTAATCATGAAGCATAAAGCAGGGGTCTGGTAGTGTTAGTCTGTGACGTAGTCTGTCGGGTTCTCCTCTTCCGGTAGGGATCCGCAAAGCGGTTTCGCACGGCTTGGACGAAGCCTGCGAAGCAATCCGGACAAACACAATAGACGTAGTCAACAAAATTACATAAGCATTTCAGGAGGCTTAAGACTTGACCGCTTCGACCAGCCATCTCATCCCGCCACACGGCGGAGAACTTATTCAACTCATCGGCCAGCCCGACAGAATCACCGAATTGAAGTCCCAGTCGAAGGAGTGGCCCTCGTGGGATCTGACCGGCCGCCAGCTCTGTGATCTCGAGTTGCTGCTGACCGGCGGATTCTCTCCGCTGCGTGGCTTCATGACCCGCGCCGACTACGAAGGCGTCTGCCACAACATGCGCCTGGCCAATGGAACGCTTTGGCCCATGCCCATCACCCTGGACGTAACCGAGGAATTTGCGAAGAAGCTGGCGCCAGGAAGCAGTAAAGTTGCGCTGCGCGATCCCGAAGGCGTGATGTTGGCTGTGTTGAACGTGGAAGAGATCTGGCAGCCCGACCGCAAAGCCGAAGCGCAGGCGGTTTTCGCCACCACCAGCGCGGCCCATCCCGGCGCTGACTATGCCATGAACAAGGCAAACCCCTGGTACGTGGGAGGAACTTTAGAGGGGATCCAGATCCCGTCACACTACGATTTTCGTAACGTCCGTTTGACTCCGGCTGAGGTGCGGGCTGAGTTTGCCCGCATAGGCTGGCGTCGAGTGGTTGCCTTTCAGACGCGCAACCCCATGCACCGCGCCCACGTCGAACTCGCGTTTCGCGCCGCCAAGCAAGTCGAGGCGAGCCTCCTGATTCATCCTGTCGTGGGCATGACCAAGCCCGGCGACGTGGATTACTACACGCGGGTGCGCTGCTACCAGTTGCTGCTCAACAAGTTTCCGCAATCCACCGCGAAGCTTTCTTTGCTGCCGCTCGCCATGCGCATGGGCGGACCACGCGAGGCCATCTGGCACGCCCTCATTCGCAAGAATCACGGCTGCACTCATTTCATTGTGGGTCGAGATCACGCCGGCCCGGGATCCGATCCCGCAACCAAGAAGCCCTTTTATGGCCCCTACGAAGCACAGGAAGTCTTTAAGAAACACGAGGCCGACATCGGCGTGACCATGGTGCCTTTCAACATGATGGTCTACCTCGAGGGTCAGGACAAATACGTTCCCGACGACGAGGTCAAGAACGGAGACCGCGTCCTGAATATTTCCGGCACCGAACTTCGCCAGCGTCTGAACGAAGGCCGCGAGATTCCCGCCTGGTTTACCTATCCCGAAGTTGTCTCGGAATTGCGCCGCAGCTTCCCGCCTCGCCACAAGCAAGGCGTGACCATCTTCTTCACTGGACTTTCGGGTTCTGGTAAGTCGACCATCGCCAATGTACTGATGACAAAGTTCCTCGAGACCGGCGGACGTCCGGTTACGCTGCTGGATGGCGACCTGGTGCGCAAGCATTTGTCTGCCGAACTCGGCTTCTCCAAGGAGCACCGCGACATCAACATCCGCCGCATCGGTTACGTTGCCTCGGAAATCACCAAAAACGGCGGTATCGCCATTTGCGCGCCCATCGCGCCTTATGACGCAACTCGCAAGCACGTCCGGCAGATGATTGAGCCCTACGGAGGGTTCATTCTGGTGCACATCGCGACGTCCGTTGACGTCTGCGAACAACGCGATCGCAAAGGCTTATACGCCAAGGCGCGCGCGGGAATTCTCAAAGAGTTCACCGGCATCTCGGATCCCTACGAAGTTCCCACTGACGCCGAAGTCACCATCAATACTGGCGACTTGTCGGCGGAGGAAGCAGCACAGGAGATCATTTTGCATCTCGAAAGGGAAGGCTTTATCGGAACCGCCGCGGAGTCGATTTAACCTGCTGCGCAATCTGATGGATCTACGCACATGGATCTGCTGATCAAGAGCCTGGTGGGTTTGGGAGTCGGGACCCTGATTGGAATGACGGGAGTCGGGGGCGGCGTTCTGTTGCTCCCGATCCTGATCTTCGGTCTGGGTGTGCCTCCCATGCTGGCCGTGGGTTCCGACGCTCTTTTCAACTTCGTCACCAAGATCGGTGCCAGCGCGGTCCACCTGCGCAAAGGCACCGTGCGGCTCAAGGTAGTGTTGGCGCTTGCGATCGGCAGCGCTCCAGGGTCTTACTTTGGCGTAAGCTTTCTGGTGCATCTGCGCAACACCTATGACGCCCATCGCGTGAATCACTTCATCACCGTTGCCGTTGGAGTCTTACTGATCTGCATTCCGACCTTTTTGTTTTTCCAGAAGAAACTTGAAGACCGCGTCGGCCTGGCCACCGTGAAACCTCCGACGGTGAAGTCGTTCGTCGGGATTTCAGTCATCGGGCTGGTGGCGGGTTTTCTGGTCGGCATCACCTCGGTAGGCTCCGGCAGTATTGTCATGATGATGCTTCTGCTGTTCTTCAGCTTTCAACCAAAAGTGATGGTAGGCACCGATATTGTTCACGCCCTCATCCTGACGGGCGTAACCAGTCTTCTCCATTTCCGCTTGCACAACATTGACGGCCACTTGGTGGGAGCTCTTTTGATCGGCTCGATCCCCGGCGGCCTGCTGGGGTCTTACCTGAGCACGCGGGTCCCGGTTCCATGGCTCCGGCGTATTCTTTGCGCAGTGCTGCTGGCCACTGGCGCGCGCATGCTTGTGACTTGATGGTTCACAGCCTGCTCGTTCATTTGGTCGCCTCCAGATCAGGAGACTATGCATTCAAATTCGCACGCACAAATATTGGAACGCATTTATTCCGCTTTGCAAGCCTCCCGCAAGGTTTTCGCCCGCTTCACGCCGGGTGCGATTGAGGCCGAATACAAAGTCGGGCATGATCCGGTCACCGAGGCAGATCGCGCCCTCGACACCGTTCTGCGCACGGAACTGCTGCGTAGCGGAGAAGGCTGGCTCTCGGAAGAAAGCGTGGACGATCCCGTCCGGTTGCAGTTCTCGCGGGTCTGGGTGGTCGACCCCCTCGATGGCACGCGCGAATTTGTGCAAGGCATCCCCGAGTTCTGCGTCTCCATCGGATACGTCGAGAACGGGCGCCCCGTTGCCGGAGGAATTTGCAATCCTGCCACGAACGAGATTTTTCTCGGGTCGGTTGAGTCGGGTGTTACTTATAACGGCAAACCCGCGCAACCCAGCCAACGCAACACGCTCGATGGCGCTTTGGTTCTCGCCAGCCGCAGCGAAGTGAAGCGCGGAGAATGGAAGGCGTTCGAGAATTCCGGTTTCAAGATTCGCCCCATGGGTTCGGTCGCCTACAAACTCGCGCTGGTTTCCGCGGGCCTGGCGGACGTCACTTTCACTCTGACGCCGAAGAACGAATGGGACGTTGTGGCCGGCGCAGCCCTGGTGCAGAGTGCAGGCGGCTTTGTCAGTACGCTGGAAAAAACCAACCTGATCGCCAATCGCCGTGATCCGTTGCTATCAGGTCTGCTGGCCAGCGGTCCGCTCCTCAAGGACAAGCTGTTTTCCCTTGTGGAGCCGCACCTCGGGCTCGCCCAATCGTCGGTAGAAAAGTAAGCTGCCGCACCACCCGCCTATTTCTCAGAATAAGCAGAAGAATGGAGCGCAGGCCTCTGCCGAGCTACCGGGAAAAAACTTTCATCTTGCCGCCAGCCCTGTTCAGTGTTATTCCTGACTCTCTTTACTGCAGTCTGAAAAACTTATCGCGAAATTGGCTCGCAACTTGATCCCCCGGGGCAACTGATTGCCTGAAAATAACGCGGACGACGACGCTCCAAGCCGAATCCCATCCGTCTCCTCCAGCGTCTCCATCGCCGAACCCGAAGATCCCAACCGCCCCAGGCGCGTGCTCGGGTTCCGCGATCTCGTTTTGTTCTATGTGGTAACCGGCATCAGCCTGCGCTGGATCGCCACCGCCGCCGCGGCCGGTCCCAGCTCCATCGTCATCTGGATCGGCGCCTGGCTCTGCTTCTACACTCCTCTCGCGCTTTCCGTGCTCGAGCTGTCTTCCCGCTATCCCAGCGAAGGCGGCCTCTACGTGTGGAGCAAGCGCGCCTTCGGAGACTTCTCCGGCTTCATGTCTGCCTGGACTTACTGGACCAGCAATCTCCCGTACTTCCCTGCCATCCTCTATTTCGCCGCCAGCAACATTCTCTTCATGCGCCAGAGTGCGTGGCAACATCTCTCGAACAACGCCACGTTCTACATCGTCTTCTCTCTGCTTACGCTGGGTGCAGCGACGCTGATGAACATCGTCGGACTCGACGTCGGCAAATGGCTGAACAACGCCGGCGCACTCGCCATGTGGATTCCGGCGGGCATCGTCATTGTGCTGGGACTGATTGCCTGGCATCGCTACGGCTCGGCCACATCGTTCACCGTGCACTCGATGAAGCCCAGCACGCACCTCAACGACCTCATTTTCTGGTCGGTGCTGACCTACGCTTTCAGCGGTTGCGAGACTGCCTCGTTCATGGGAGAAGAGATCAAGAATCCCCGCCGCTCCATCCCGTTCGCTCTGCTCTTGGGCGGCGTGACCGTAGCCTTTTGCTACATTGCAGGAACGGCCGCCATCCTGCTGGCATTACCCTCAACCGAAGTCAGCAGCCTGCAGGGACTGGTGCAGGCCATCTCGAAAACCGCATCCCGCGTGGGTTTCCCCGGAGTGCTGCCAGTCGCCGCCTTCCTGATCGCGCTCAGCAACATCGGCGCCGCCGGAGCCTACCTCGCCGCCGTAGCTCGCTTGCCCTTCGTCGCCGGCATTGACCGCTTCCTGCCGCCAGCCTTTGGCAAGCTTCACCCGCGCTGGAAAACACCGTGGGTAGCGCTGCTGGTTCAGTTCGTTCTAGGCGCGCTCTTCATTTTTCTGGGTCAGGCCGGAACCAGCGTCAGAGGGGCCTACAACGTGTTGGTCAGCCTTGGGGTGATCGTGAATTTCATCCCGTACATGTACCTCTTCGCCGCCATGATCAAACTGCAGCGCGATCCCGCCGGCCCCGATGTAATCCGCGTGCCCGGAGGGAGCACGGTCGCTATGCTTGTAGCCGCCCTCGGATTTGTCACAACTGCGGCGACCATTGTCTTGTGTTTAATTCCACAACCGGACGAACCCAACAAACCGCTGGCCCTGCTGAAAATTGTGGGAGGAACAGCCGTGCTGCTACTAGTCGGCGTTTGGATTTACGTGGCTGGAAAGCGCAGGTTCCGCGAGAAAATGACTTGACCAATCTTCAGCTCGCTTGTCTGCCCTCCGGATGCTCGTATAGGTCCTTTTCGGATAGCACCGGTGGTCCCGCAGCTTTCATTCCACGCGAAGCTGCGCCGAACATTGGACCCCGCGCGGGAATCACGGGTGCGAAACTCATGAATCCGATTTTCGGAACGATATCGTCGTAAATAGCTTCCATGCCGCCACGGCAGAGATAAGTTTCGTGCCAGAAACCGGTTCCGCCGGAATCCCTCAAAAAGTTCTGCCACCATTCCCGGTGCGGATCCGAGCGCGTCCACTTCAGCAACGACTCCTGATCGCGCCAGTATTGGCGCATGCCGGCATGCATCGGGAAGAAAGAGAAGAGAAAATTCTCGTGCAACAGCAATCCTTCAGGGTGGGCGGCAACCGAGGAAGATATCTTCGGCCCGAATCCAAGCAGCGTCTTGATTCCAGCAATGCGATTTACGCGCATTCCAAGGTAGATGACGACGAGGTCGGGATAGCCCGAAAGATCAACCGTTCGTCGCTCGACGCGGGTAGGCATAAATAAGAAACGCCGATCGGCGATTTTACACCGGTGTCGCCGTCTTCCGTGCCGGATTAAAAAATGGCAGGGCAGTGACCTTAACATTCGTCTTCAACCGGATCGCCTCGATCGTGATCTCCATCTGCAACTGCGTCCCCAGCTTTGAATGCTCAGTCTCGACGCTGGCCAGCGCAATCATCTTTTTCAGGATCGGCGACCAACTCGTCGTCGTGGCTTTTCCAACCTGCTTCTCTCCAGAATACAACGGCACGGCTACCCGCGAAGCCTGGCTCGGCGCCGCCGGCGTAAGCCCATAACGCTCATAGAGCGATTCCACGTCGGTCCAATCCACTTCCACGCCGACGAGTTGCCGAGGCACACCATTCTTCGCATCCAACTCCAGCGCCCGCTTGCCGATAAAATTTTCTTTCTCCAGATGCACCATCTTGCCGAAGCCCAACTCATACGGCGAATATTTCTGCGATGGAATCAGCGCCTTCTTCGAACTCGAGTAGTCCACTTCAATCAGCAGCAAGCCAGCTTCCACCCGCGCCACATCCAGCGCCAGCATACCCGCCGCATGCAGATCAAACTGCTTGCCTTTTTCCACCAGCGCATCCCAAACCTTCACCGCATCGTTGGCTTCTTTTAGGGGGACCCAGATTTCATATCCCAGATCGCCGGTATATCCAGTCCGCGAAATGTCCACCGGGACGCCCGCAATCTTGCCGCGAGTCACGCGAAAATATTTCAAGTTTGCGATATCCGCATCAGCAACAGTCTTCAGCAGCTTCGCCGAGGTCGGCCCCTGCAACGCCAGCGCCGCAACCTTCTCGGAAATATCCTCGACCTGCACATCCATGTTCAGGCCATTCTGCCGGAACCAGCGCAGGCTCGGATCGGCCGCCGTCCAGCGATAAACATTTTCCTCCAGTCGTGAAATCGTTCCGTCGTCGATGACCTTGCCCTCTTCATCGCACCAGCAGCAATAAATCACCTGACCCACTTTCACCTTGTTGATGTCGCGCGTGATCACGCGGTTCACCAGCCGGGTCGCATCTTTGCCGGTAATCAAATACTTATAGAGCGGCGAAATATCAATCAACGCCGCCGCATTGCGAATAGCGTTGTACTCGTGCTCGTGATGCACCTCATACACGCTGACGGTGTAGTACCCAGACCACTCGCGGTAGTTCAAACTCTGGCAAAGCGGAAATGTTCTCTCGTGAAACGCGGTTCCAATGGGCAAAGGAGTAGCCTCGATGAAGATTTAGCTCGACGTTGGATTATACGTCAGACCCCTCATCAAAAGGCGTCATCCCGAAGACCCGCGTTCTTCAGCGGGGCGAGGGATCTCCCTAAATCGGCTCTATGTTCATTCGTCACAGACAGCACCAATGCTACCGCGCTAAAACAAGAAGCATGCACCCTCCCAAACAATTCTTCGTCTACATCATGACCAACGGGCCCAAACCCGCCGTCCTATACACAGGTATCACGGGCAATCTTGTACGCCGTATCTGGCAGCACAGGAACAAGCTGACACCGGGCTTTACGAGCCGTTACAACTTGACCCAACTCGTCTACTACGAACCCTTCTTCTATCCCGATGCCGCCATCACCCGCGAAAAGGAAATCAAAGGCTGGGGCGCGGCAAGAAAATAAAGCTCATCGAATCCATGAACCCGCGCTGGGGAGGACTTGGCAAAGGATTGGGGCAACGAGTACAA
>JBEKWP010000023.1:0-35839 GCA_049512915.1 Candidatus Sulfotelmatobacter sp. | reverse complement strand
TGCTGGAGGCTTTCGTGGGCGCTATGACTCCGCACACGCGAATTCCGCTCAACCAGGGAATTTGCGGGGCCGCCGCTTCCAGTGGCAAGACGATTGTGGTCGACGACGTCAGCAAAGATCCCCGCTACCTGGCCTGTTCTCTGGAGACAAAGTCTGAAATCGTCGTGCCTATCTTCATCAAAGACCAGGTGGCCGGTGAACTCGACATCGACAGCCATTTCCCCGCGGCGTTCGGCGTCGACGACCAGAAACTCGTCCAGTACTGCGCCGAAGTTGTTGGGAAAAAGCTGGAAAAGGGACGCTGAACCTCGTTTACTGGTAGACCACAAACTCAAACGGGAACTCATTGGTTCTCCGGAATCGGCAATTTATGAAACGGGTGGTCGCAGCCGTAATCGAGAAAGATGGGAAGCTGCTGGTCTGCCAGCGGACACGGCATCAGACCATGCCTCTCAAGTGGGAATTTCCCGGAGGAAAGATTGAAGAAGGCGAGCAGCCTCGCCACGCCCTGCGCCGCGAGTTGGAGGAAGAATTAGGTATCCACGCTAAGATCGGCGATGAGATCGTGCGCCTGAAGCATACCTACCCGAACGGCGCCATGGTTGAGCTGCGATTTTTCATCGTGCGCGAGTACGACGGCGAAATCGAGAATCGCATCTTTCGCGATCTTCAGTGGTCGGTTCCCAAAGATCTGGGCAAGTATGATTTTCTTGAGGCGGATGCTTCGCTGGTGAAAGACCTGGCGGCGGGGAAACTTCTATAACAAGCGGGAAAATCTGTTTGTGGAAAAGTTCGGAGCGTTCTAGCCGCCGCCTCGCAGTGTCCAGAACCATGCAATCGTCAGCCCGATCATGATCACCGTGGTCGCCCAGGCTACTGCGTTGAACAGTCGCGTGTTCACGTACTCTCCCATGAGTTCCTTCTTGTTGATCAGCAGCAGCATGAAGATCAGCACGAACGGCAGCACTATGCCGTTGACCACCTGCGACAGGACCGCGATCTTCACCAGCGGCAGGCCGGGGATTAGAAGCACGGCGCCGCCGGCCACAATCAGCAGCGTGTACAGCCAGTAGAAAAACGGCGCTTCACCGAATTTCTTGTCGACCCCGGATTCAAAGCCCAGACCTTCGCACACCGTGTAGGCTGTGGAAAGCGGCAGAATCGACGCGGCAAAGAGTGATGCGTTGAACAGACCCACAGCAAACAGGATGTAAGCGTACTGCCCGGCCAGAGGCTTCAGGGCCTGGGCTGCATCGGCGGCATACTTTATGTCGCGGTAGCCGTGCACATATAAGGTCGCGGCACAGGCTACGATGATGAACCACGCCACAACGTCGGTAAAGATGCAGCCCACGATTACATCCCAGCGCGAAGCGTGAAGTCCGCGCCGGGTCACGCCCTTTTCCACCACGGAGGCCTGAAGGTAGAACTGCATCCAGGGCGCGATTGTGGTCCCGACTACGCCGATCACCATGTACAAATAGGCCTGTTCGCGGAACTTAGCCCACTCTGGCGGCTTGAAAGTTGCGACGGTTGCAAGTTTCCAGGCCGGGTGCGCGAGCGCCCCGGCGAAGATATAAGTGATGTAGAAAAAAGACGCGGCCAGGAAGACCTTCTCCACAGTCTTGTATTGGCCTTTCACCACGATCAGCCAGACGATGATGCCGCAGACCGGAACGGTCACGTAGCGCGAAAGGCCGAATAACTCAAGGCTGGTCGCGATGCCGATAAATTCTGTGACCACGTTGCCGAAGTTCGTGATCAGAATTCCAAGCATCATCAGAAACGTGATGCGGAGCCCAAACTCTTCGCGGATCAGGTCGCTCAGGCCCTTGCCGGTCACCGCCCCCATGCGGGCGCACATTTCCTGCACCACGATCAGCGCCAGCGTGACCGGAATCATGGTCCACAGCAGCAGAAATCCGTATTGCGCGCCGGCCTGGGAGTAGGTCAGGATGCCGCCGGCATCGTTGTCGACGTTCGCAGTGATGATCCCCGGCCCAACTACAGCGAGGAACAACAGCGTCCGGCCTCTCCAGCGTTTCCAAAGCTTCATGCGCACATTTCGCCGACATAGGAATTCGAACAACTTGGGACCGGCCTGTGGGCTGCGTTTGGCGACGCACATTCCGTCTCAAGGCGGCATAAGAATACATGGGGAGCCCTCGTGCGGGGTAGATGAAAATGAAAAATTGTGAAGAAAAGAATCGAAAGCGCAAACAGTTTAAGATGTTCCCAGGCCCGGACTTCGCAGCTAGAGGGACAGGCAAGACTCCGAATGACAAAGAACTCCGCGCGCGCCTTTTACCTGCTGATCGCCCTGATCGTGGTTTTGCTGGACCGCTGGACCAAGCACATGGCGGCGCAGCGCATCCCCCTTTATTCGCATATTCAAATCATTCCTGGCTTTTTTCGTCTAACTCATACCGAGAACACGGGCGCGGCTTTCAGCCTGTTCGCGGACTCGAATGCGCACTGGAAAACGGCCATGCTGATCGCGTTTTCCGCGATCGCGCTGACCGTGGTCTCGGTCTTAATCTGGAAAAACGACCATGCTCACGTGGCTTCCGGCGTCGCCTTGTCACTGATTATGGGAGGAGCTTTGGGGAATCTCTGGGATCGCCTGGCGCGCGGCCGCGTAGTCGACTTTCTGTTGTTCTATGTGAAGCGGTATCAGTGGCCGGTATTTAATCTGGCGGACAGCGCGATTGTCATTGGTGCGGGATTGCTGGTGCTGGAGATTTTGTTTCATAAGTCGAACGCACACGAAGGGCAGCCCGCAGGAGGATAGCCATGGCATCCTACAGGCGAATGCGTTCTGCGTTTTGTCTCTTAGCGGAATCCGTTCCGGCGTTGTGCCTTGCGCTGTGTTGCTTGGCATATGGGCAGCAGGTCGCTTACCCAGAGCAGGAGATCCGCGTCAACGATCTGCCTGCGCTGACGGCGCGGTCTCCGCACGCTGCCGATGTGCTGGCGACATCGTTGGAAATCCTTTTCAACGACAAAGCAGTGTGCTGCGGAAAGAATTCTGCCCTGGAAGACAGCATCGAGTCGGCGGATCCAAAGTCTTTGAAGGACATCGCCAACAAGCTTCAAGGCAGGCATCTTTTAAGCGATGGCCGCGCCATTATGGTCACGACAGAATATCTGACACCAGATGAGGTCAATGCTGGTCACTTGATCACCATGATTCGGGACCAGCGGGCGGCGCTGCTGATGTGGAACTCTCGCGTGTATGTGCTCTACGGCGTGACTTATGTCGGGACGGTGGACTATTCCACGAACGATACCGCGTACGCGGTCCACAAGTTCCTGCTGCAGGATGTGCGTTTTTCTGACTCGCGCCGCGCTGTCACTTTCGATCGCTTGACCGAAGACGCCAGCAAGGTGCAAGGATTGTTGTTTGTTCAGGCGACGCGGCCCTAGGTTTGCTTCTACGGCGTCCCGTAAAGCTGCTTGTACACACTGGCGTTGCGCAGAATCGCCTGCACGTATTCGCGCGTCTCGGTGAAGGGAATCGATTCGACGAACTCCTGGGGGTCGCGATATTGGCCCTGGCTCAGCCAGTCTTCGACGCGATCTGATCCGGCGTTGTAGGCGGCCAGGGCGTATTCGAACGAGCCGCCGAACTTGTCGACCATTCCCCGGAAATAACGCGTGCCCAGTTGAAGGTTCACCGCGGGGGTGTACAGCTGGCTTGGGCTATATCGTCTCATCTTCACTTGACGGGCCACGGTTTTGCCGGTCTTCGGCAACAACTGCATCAGGCCCACGGCATTGGCGCGCGAAACCGCGTTGGGATTGAATTCCGACTCCTGCCGGATGAGTGACGCGACAAGGTAGGGATCCAGTCCATTCGCCGCGGAAGAGCGTTTTAGATCGCTCCAGTAGGCTTTGGGGAATAGCGCTTCCCAATATTTCCGGGGCAGATCGGGAATGTCCAGGGCAAAATAATTCGGCGTGGAGTGCTTCAGGACCTCGATGGCCTGATCGTAGTGCCCGCTTTCATCATAGAGCTGTGCGGCTTCTGCCGGGCCCCAGCTGCCACCGTCGGCCGCAGCGGCGGCCTGCAATTCGCGCACCGCGAAATCGACGAGTCCGCCATTGCCGAGAAGCTCTGCCTTCTGGACGTGTAATTCGTCTGTGGGTGGTTCGGAGTCGGCTACTTTGCCGCTGTTTTCGAGAGGCGGCACGCGATCGAGCAAAGCATAGTGAGTAGCGGCATCCGCTGCCGCCGCCGGGAGATGCTTCAGCCTCTGCCGTCCCAACTCCGCGTAGTAGAAGTTGCGGTAGCGATCCGAAAGCTTCTGATAAAACGCGCGGGCCATGAGGAGCTGATTGTCTTCTTCTGCGAGACGAGCGCGCCAATACAGAGCGGCGGGAGTTTCTGCGCCGGAAGGATACAGAGCGATCTGCTCTTCGAACGCTTTCTCGGCATTCTGGTTGCGTCCCTGGCGCAAGGTGAGCCAGGCTGCCTTCCAGTGAGTATAGGAAGCGCGCGCGCCATTCGGAAAGCGCTGCTGCGCTTCACGAAATGCGTCGAGAGCCTGATCGTATTCGTGATGAACCAGATGCAGATTGGCGGCGGAGATTAGCGCCTGCTCGAGCCATGAACTTGTCGGCGCAGCCTGGCGCAGTTCATCGACGGTGCGAAAAAAGGCGTCGTTGTCGCTCGCGGCGAAGTCGACCTGACCCAGCAAATACAGGCGATGCGCGTTGATTTCGCCGCCCTCGCCGCCGACCAGGGCGAGGACCAGCTTGGCGTCACGGTTTTTGCCGTCGCGATGAAGCGCATCGGCCAGGGCGAGTTGTATCGCGGACCGCTCCGTGCTGTTGGAGTCGGCGCTAATTACATTGATCAGACCTCGATATTCCTCGGCGGCGTCCGCATAGCGCTTCTTGGTCATTAATCCGTCTGCGCGGGTTTTGAGCTGAGCGGCGGTTGGAGGCGGCACCGACGGCAGCTTCCTCAACTCGGCATACGCAGCATCGGCATCGGCGCTGGTCGGCATCGTGTAATAGATGTTTGCGAAGATTTCGGCGGCCTTCGTGTTCTGGCCCCCTGCTGCGTAGGCGCGTCCCAGCGCAAGTTCCACGTCGGAGCGCACGGGGGTACGATCCTGCGCGAGCAGACTTATGGCCTCCGCCGCCTGACCTTCCGCCAGGAGCGCGCCAGAGTAGCTGACGTCTGCGTCCCGCACCAGCAGCGAATCTGGATGCGTCTTGGCAAAGTCGGTCAAGCTTGCCAGCGCCTCGGCTGTGCGTCCAGTCTGAAGGTACGAGGTTCCGAGGTAAAAATCGACGTAGTCGCCGAGATCCCCGGCGTGGACTTTGGCACGGCTCAGCGGGTCGATGGCTTTGGCATATTCTCGATCGAGCACGTGGGCGTAGCCATCCACAAGCCAGGCCAGTGCGCCGGCATCTTCTTTAGAGTGAGCGCGCGCATAAGCTTCTACGCCAGCGTACGCTGGGAGCGAGCGATCCTGCAGGAGTTGTTGCGCCATGGGCCGCAAGTTGGCCGAAGCCACAAAGGCCTGGCGCATGCGCTGGACTCGCGGGGAAATCGCCCGCCGGTGAGCGGTGGTGGGATGACGCCCCACCCTGGCTGCGGGCTTTTTGATGGCATGGGCTTTGTCGGTTGGGGCTTTGTCGGTTGGGACGCTGGTGGTGCCGGGAGCAGGGGTTTGGTTGGCCTTTGGGGCTGCTTCCGCGGCCGGTTTCGATGGAGGTGTGTCTACCTGGGTTTGAGCGGAATTCGGCT
This sequence comes from Candidatus Sulfotelmatobacter sp., assembly GCA_049512915.1. Classification (GTDB taxonomy): domain Bacteria; phylum Acidobacteriota; class Terriglobia; order Terriglobales; family Acidobacteriaceae; genus Sulfotelmatobacter. The sequence continues at coordinate 30,078 of JBEKWP010000023.1, read as the reverse complement.
GAGGCTGCGGCAACGCCTGTGCTGGAAGCAGAACGCCGGAGACGCCACACAGGGCCAGGGCTGCGAGCATCGACCACTTCGAAGCTGATTGCACTACGTATTCTTTTCCTGAAAACACTCTACTGCCAGAACCCTTCCGCAACTCTAGCGGCGGAAATTTGAACCCATGATGGAGATGTCGTCTTCGGCCAGACTGCGCAGCAACTCGCTCTGAAAGTAGTCAGCGCTGGCGGCTGCCGTGTTGCCGTACCGCTTCTGAAACGTGCCGCGGCTCTTGTCGATATCTTCTTTGAGCCGGTCGTACAAATCCTTATTGCGGCGTCCCTCGGCGACTTTCGCCTGGTTGTAGAGCTTGATTTCATCCACCAGCAGGCGCGCGAAGCGCTGCGCTTTTCGATGGACATCGGCATCTTCGGGCGACAATGCGGCAAGAGGATCCGTGGCCGCGGCGGGTGCGGCTGCGGCGCGCGCCGAAGCCACTTCCACCACTTCGGCCGCAGGTTCGGGATCGGCTGCAGCCTTGGCGGGCACATGCTTGGGCGAATGGGCCGCGAAGGGATCAGAAAACGAAGAAACCGTTTGCACCGGTGGGGCTTCAACCCGGCTCACCATCTCGCTGTCTTCTCTGGCCGCTGCCTGCTTGCGCAGTGATGTGACTTCGAGCCATGCGCTGGTTGCGACCACGAGCAATCCCAAGGCGTCTTGATCGAGCTTGCCGGTGTCGCCTCCATCGGCGTAAACCAGGGCCGCTACCTTGTCTTTGAGTGCCAGCGGCAACACCAGGACCTGTTCATTGGCGGGGCTGCCAAATTCTTTCACGAATTTGCGGCCCATCTCGGCAATGTTTCCGGGCGTTGCCACTCGATTCTGGTAGGTGTGGGCCACGGGACCGGCGCTCAGATCGAGAGCAAAATCCTTGACCACTTCCTCATCCCCGAAACCGCGGGATTGCCATCCTGACGCGGCTCCCGCCTTTACGACGAACAGCGCGATGCGTGAGCAATACCGGCTGCCGGCGTCGAGCAGCGCCCGCAGAATTTCCTTCTGGCTCGAACCTGCATGAATCGCAGCGACGGCTTGAACCAGTGCGCCGGAGTCGGAGGCGGGAGCGTGGGCTGCAGAATCTTCGCTCGACCGCGCCGGCAAAGCTTCCAGCACCTGCTGCACAATCTGCGACTGCAATTGCGGCATCTGCGCCTGCAGGGCTTGCGCCACGGCGTGTTCGATTACCTGCCGCACTTCATTCTGTTTCTCGTGCCCCATGCCTAGAGAACCGTATCCCTTCGAAACACGCACCGCGGTAACATCTGCCTGAGTCTAGCCCTAAGTGCTGATTATACGGCACTTGTGAGAAGGCCCCAGAGTACGCAAGGACGTGTTCGACCGCGTAACGTCCCAATCCTCGACTCTACCGCAAATCTTGTCACGGCTGAAACTGGAAAGTCGATTGGGCAAACACTTCGGTTACCAAGTAGAATAACAGCTTACTTTTGAGTGCCGCGGTTCGGACCCGCAAAATACTGCATCGTCGATAGAATGGGAGCCATCCAAAACAAACTAGAAGGGCCTGTCAGTGATGAGCTGACACTGGTCCGTGCAGCCAAGCAAGGCGACGACTCAGCCTTTGAAGAGTTGGTGCGCCGGTACGACCGTAACGTCTTTCGGATCGCGCAACACATTACGCAAAACCGCGAGGATGCGGAAGATGTGGTGCAGGAAGCGTTTCTGAAAGCGTACGGCAACCTGGCGAAGTTTCAGGAGCAGTCGAAATTTTATACCTGGCTGGTGCGCATCGCCGTCAACGAAGCGTTGATGAAGTTGCGCCGGCGGAAGCCTGAACGAACGGTATCGCTCGACGAAGATATAAAGACGGAAGATGATTCGCTTCCGCGTGAGATCGCGGATTGGAGTCCGAATCCGGAGCAGCAGTATAACCAGGCGGAGTTGCGGGAGATTTTGAGCAAGACGATCCAAGGCCTGCCCCCGGGCTTTCGGACCGTGTTCGTACTGAGGGACGTGGAAGGACTTTCCACCGAGGAAACCGCGGCGGCGCTGGAGTTGAGCGTACCCGCGGTCAAGTCGCGGTTGTTGCGGGCGCGCCTGCAACTGCGCGAGCGCCTGGGAAGGTTCTTTCAGAAACGCGAGAGTGGAGATGGCGACCAGTGAAATGCTCTGAATTTTTGCACGAGCTGACCAATTATTTGGACGGCGTTCTCGACCAACCTACCAAAGTCGAGTTGGAGAATCACCTTTCCTGGTGCCACAACTGCTATGTAGTTTGTGACACGACCAAGAAGACCATCGAGATCTATCGCGACTCCCAGCTTTACGAATTGCCCGAAGACCTCCGTTCCCGGCTCCGTTCCGCGATCATGACAAAATGTCAGCAGCATAAAAAGCGCGGTCCGGAGAGCGTGTAAGGGCTTTTCAGCTACCACCCCACGAGATGACGATCGGCTTGCAGACGCACCTCGAAATCGGTGCGATCGTTTTCCCTAATATGGACCAATGTGACTTCACTGGTCCGTTTGAGGTTTTGTCCCGCCTTCCTGATTCAACCTTTCATATTGCGTGGAGGCGGAGGGAGTCGATCCGCGACTGCCACGGCCTGATCCTTACCCCGGAAGTCAGCCTGGCAGAGTGTCCCCAACTCGATTTGCTGGTTGTGCCTGGGGGCCATGGGCAAGAGGCGCTCATGGATGACGAAGAGGTCCTCTCATTCGTCCGCGACCAGTCACGCGGCGCAAAATACGTGTTCTCCGTCTGTACCGGCGCGCTCATCTGTGGGGCTGCCGGCTTGCTTAAGGGAGTGAAGGCCACAACGCACTGGTCGGCATTTCACCTGCTTGAATATTACGGAGCTATCCCAACCGATGCGCGAGTCGTGGAAGATGGCAAGGTGGTGAGCGCGGCGGGCGTCACGGCGGGGTTTGACGGAGCCTTGGTCATCGCTTCGCGCTTGCGCGGCGAGGACGTTGCCCGGGAGATTCAATTGTCGATGGAGTACGCGCCGGAGCCTCCTTTTCAAAGTGGTAGTCCCAAAAACGCCAGGCCTGAAACGCTGGAGGCAGCCAGAAGTTCCGCGAGCCAGATTACCGCGGCTCGTCTCACCACTGCCCGGCGCATCGCGGCGAAACTCGGGATTCGGAAATAGCCAGCGTGAGATGAACTCCTGGTTGGGGTGACGGTATGTCTTTGTGGTGCCCGGCCACCTGGGATGGCGCTATAATGGCTGCCAGTCGGCCTGGAGTAGGTCATGGACCGTGTTCGCGCTCTGCTGCTCATCACGCTCGTAGCCAGTGCCGCGGTTGTGTTCGCGGGTAAAAATTGCAGCGCGCAATCCGCGCAACCGGATTCCCAGGGACAGCTTCGCCAAGCAAGTCAGCCGACACCATCCTCCTCAGAGCAACCCACAGTTCCTCCGATTCCTTCCAATGCCCCGCGCATCAGCAAACAGAGTCGGTATCAAATCATCCGCGAATTTGAGACCCAGCTAGTGTATGCGCGTACGTCTTTTCCGATGGGCAGAAAAGGGCTACTGCTGAAGGACGGCGTAATCACGCCGAACGGCGAAGAATTGCGCCAGGACCTAGCCCTCTGGGGACCAGCGGTCAAGCCCGGCGATCCGGCACACATCTCTTATGTGCAGATCAAGGATGACCACATTCATTTCGAGATTAACGGCGGCCCCACGCGTCATAAGAAGTGGTACCAGCGCGTGGAAGTTACCGGGGCTTACGGGGCTCCGGTTGCGGGTGGGCCGGACGATGCGGAAGCCAATCCGCACGGCACGTTCGTGGACCTTTATTTCGACAAGCATGTTCCCGAGATGACGGTGGGGCAAGCGCGGGCATTGCTGTATCCCGTGCTCGATTTCAATGCCAGGAATAAGGAGCAGGCCTATCTGGACACCGTACCGCCCAAGGTGAAGGTGGCCATTCAGGCGCACCACGTTCTGGTAGGGATGAATCAGGAGATGGTGCTCCACGCCAAAGGCAAGCCGCCGAAGAAAGACCGCGAACGGGATGGGGAGACCGAATACGAAGAATGGATTTACGGCGAGCCTCCGGCGGATGTCGACTTCGTGCGCTTCGTGGGAGACGAAGTGGTGCGCGTCGAGACTATGAAGGTGGACGGCGAAAAGATCGTGCGCACGGAGAAAGAAGTAATCCTGGAGCCGTCGGATAAGGAAAGGGACAAAGAAGCGAAGAAAGAACCGGTAGAGCAGCCCGCGAACGCTCCCACGCTTCGGCGTCCCGGAGAAGATTCACAAGATGTGCCGAGGCCGGCGAACGGAGCCTCGCCGGTACCGCCCATGCCTCCGCCGGACATTCCTCAGCCTCCGGGCGATCCGAATGGGATGCTGCCGGCGCCATAACACGGCGCAAGGCGCGGCTATCGCGTGGCGACAGCTGCTCCAGCATCAGCGAACGAGAAAGCCAACGCTACATTCGGAAACTCCTGGCCATCGACTTCCACGTAGGGGTAGACGAAATAATTTAGCGGCCTGCCCTCCTGCGGCGGGTTGAGCCGCAGGTCGCGTCCCATGCTGAACTGCATCCGGTTCACGTCGTGGGAGCCGAAGAAGTAGTCGCGCTTCTCGGGGTGCTTCCAGGCCTCGGAAATATCCACGGGGATCCATCCCCGGCCGTCAATCCAGAAATCGGACCAGCAGTGGTATCCGCCGATCTCGGCGCTGTGTTTATCGGGCGGCAGCGGAAACCCAATCTCGAAGCGGGCCGGGATACCTTGGGACCGAGCCATAGCAATGAAAAGGGAATGGAAGTCGGTGCAGTTGCCTTTCTTGGCGTCGCAGGCATAAAGAACATCGCCATGTCCCCAGCCGGTTCCGGTTTTGTCGTAGCGCATGGTGGTGAAGACATAATCGTAGATGGCGCGGGCCTGGTCGAGCTGATCGGTCTTACCTTGAGTTACCTTCACCGCAAGATCAGCGGGCAGGCCGGTGACGGGAACGAGCGCGTCAGGTTGAAGGTCTTGACGCTTTTCGGTGGATGAGAGTGAAACGGAAGTCAGGTGCGGTGCAGTTTCTCCGAGAGCAACTCGCTCATGGCGCGTCACGTCATATTCCACATCGAAGTGCAGTTCGGGCTGCGCCGAATTCGTTTCTGCGTAGTAGATCTGATTGCCGTATTTCGATTCGGTAGTTTTCTTCAGAGGCAGATCACCTTGAGCCGAGATGATCTTTACCACTTGATAAGCGTCCGAGTGCGCTGCAGGCATCCAGATTCTGACTTTCTTCCCGGCGGGAAGATTCCTCACCGTGAAAGCATAGTGAAACGTGAAGTGGCGCGAATCCTGGGCCAGGGCGGACAGAGCGAAGGCGACGAGCAGAGACGACAATACGCAGAGCTTGCGCAGCATAGGCGGCGTCCTTTCATGTTCTCAACTGAGAACTAGTAACTCAGAAGTGGATGGAAACGACACACGGGCGTCTTAGAGGGAACGCCGTCAAGTGAAGCCGCGCTTGGGTGTGCGCATGGAAGTGAAGATGCCGGACATGAATCCGGAGATGCGGTATTTTAGCAGGACGAGAGTGGAACCGTGACTCCGGGACGTGCCCCATGTTGATCCGATAGAATCGAACCGTGGCCACAGCGATTCAATGTCGCGATCTGCGCAAAACCTACGACGGCAAGGTCGAAGCCGTGCGCGGGCTGAACCTTGAGATCCAAACCGGCGAATGCTTCGGTCTTCTCGGGCCGAACGGGGCAGGGAAGACGACGACGATTGAAATCCTTGAGGGGCTGCTTGAGCCAACTTCGGGCGAAGTGTCGATTTTCGGCCATTCCTGGCGTGAGAATGCGCGTGAGATGCGGGAGTGGCTGGGGATCTCTCTGCAGGAGACGCGGCTTTCCGAAAAACTTAGCGTACGGGAGACGGTAGAGCTGTTTGCCAGCTTCTATCGCGAACCGCGTTCGTCGGATGAGGTGCTCGAGCAGTTGCAACTTACGGAGAAGGCCGACGCCTGGGTGGGAAAGCTTTCCGGCGGGCAGAGGCAGCGGCTGGCGGTGGCGACGGCGTTGGTGTGCAATCCGAAAATTCTTTTTCTTGACGAGCCCACGACTGGTCTCGATCCGCAGAGCCGGCGGCAGTTGTGGGAGATCATTCGCGAATTTCAGCGCGCCGGAGGCACCGTGCTGCTGACCACGCATTACATGGATGAAGCCGAGCGGCTGTGCGACCGACTGGCGATCGTCGACCACGGGCAGATCATCGCCGAGGGCTCGCCGCCGGATTTGATTGAGCGGTTGGGCGGCCATCACGTAGTGGAGTTTGCCGTGGGCGCGCGAGCAGTCGGGAACTCGGACGGCGCGGCTCTGGAAGCCTGGCGCGCACTGCCCAGCGTGGAGTCGGTGCGCGAGGATGACGGCATGGTCGCGTTGAGCGTGAAGGAGCCGCACCTGACGATCCCGGCACTGCTGCAGGCAGTCGGCAAGCAGGGTAGCGAGTTGCAGCACTTGACCACAAGGCAGGCCAGTCTGGAAGATGTGTTTGTGCGGCTGACCGGGCGGCATCTGCGCGAAGAGTGAGGCGACGTGAGAGGACGGGCATGATTGTGCGGAGACATTTTCGTTACGTAGTTCTTCTGGCTGCGATGGCGGCGGTGACGACGGGCGGGCGGTCCAGCTTGGCACAGGCTTCGGGGGCTGACTCGCCGTCAGGCTTTCCTCCACTGGATCAATGGAAGGCCTACGTCCTCGCGGGAGACGTCGCGGCTTTGAAGGCGATCTACAGCGCCGACCCAGTGGCACAGGTGATGGCGAACGGCGTTCGGACGAACGCGGATGCGGACGTGAACTTCTGGCTGGGCCTGAAGGCGCGAAGCATTTCGTTAGAAACGGTCGCAGTGCTCGACCGGCCTAAAGGCACGAGCGTTGTTTTCAAAGCCGATGTGCAGTTGGCGAATGGCCAGACTCTGAGCGTGGCCGACGGCCAAATGTGGCGCAAACAGGGAGAGCAGTGGCGACTGATGAGCGTGGAGCGCGCCGATGCGCCTCACCTGAAACAGCCGTCGGATATGAACAAGAATATCTATCCCGCGGATGCAGATGCGCACGCAGAGATCAAGGAAGCCGAGGAGAGAGCCGCTGCTGGTCATAAACGCGTGCTTCTGGTGTTTGGCGCCAACTGGTGTTACGACTGCCATGTGCTTGACCTGGCCTTTCATCGGCCCGATTTCGCGCCAGTCATGGCGTCCTATGAAGTAGTGCATGTCGACCTGGGCGACGACGAGAAAAAGAATGCGGATGTGGTGCGGCAGTTCGATGCGACGTTGGATAAAGGCATTCCTACGCTGGTCGTCGCCGAGAGCGACGGCAAGGTAGTGATGAGCCAGAAGAACGGCGAATTCGAGGATGCGCGCTCGCTCACGCCGGACGCGTTGCTGGACTTCCTAAATAAATGGAGACCTGAAGCGCGATAGGTCGATCGTCTCATAGTTGATCGGTTATGAGTATTGCAGAGCAAACACCTGTTCTAGAAAAAACGATTCCTCAGAAACGGCCGCCCCGGCGGAACGGGCGCTGGGCCGGATACCGTCATCTGCTGATGGCGCGAATGCTTGAGTTGAAGCGTGAGCCGGAGGTCGTGTTCTGGGTATTCGTGTTTCCGCTGTTGCTGGCGTTGGGGCTCGGGATTGCCTTCCGGAACCGGCCTGCCGATGCCTCTTCTGTCGCGATTGTGTCGGGAGCGGAGGCGCAGGAAGCAGAGGCATTGCTGCAACGCTCACCGCAGCACACGTCGTTCAAAATCGATGTGCTGGACGGAAATGCGGCGCGCAAGGGTTTTCGTCTGGGGAAATACGATCTCGTGATCGAACCGGACGGCGGCGGAGGACTTCAGTATCGCTACGATCCGGCGCGGCCCGAGAGCGTGCTTGCCCGGGCTGAGGTAGATGATGCGCTGCAGGCCGCGGCCGGCCGCAAAGATGTCGTGGCAACCTCGGTGGTGACCTCTTCTGAGCCGGGTTCGCGCTACATCGATTTTCTGATTCCCGGATTGCTGGGCATGAACCTGATGAACTCCGGGATGTGGGGCATCGGATTCGCGCTTGTCGATATGCGGCAACGCAAGCTGCTCAAGCGCTTCGTGGGTACACCCATGCGGCGCAGCGATTTTCTGCTGGCGCTGATGTCGAGCCGCCTGGTGCTGATGATCATTGAGATAGCGTTGTTGCTGACGCTCGGCGTTATCGTGTTCCACATGAAGGTCCTGGGCTCCCTGTTCTCGATCCTGTTACTGGGTGCGGCGGGAGCGCTGTGCTTTGGCGGAGTCGGATTAGTGACTGCAAGCCGGGCGCAGAAGATCGAAAGCGTAAGCGGCCTGATGAATCTTGTAATGATGCCGATGTGGATTTTTTCTGGAGTGTTCTTCTCTTACGAGCGCTTCCCGGCGGCGATTCAACCGCTGATCAAAGCGTTGCCGCTGACCGCTCTGACCGACGCGCTGCGGGCCAGCATTTTGGAAGGTACGCCGCTCATCCATCAATGGTCGCGGCTCCTGGTGATGTTTTTGTGGGGTGGTGTCTCGTTCGTACTGGCGCTGCGCTGGTTTCGGTGGACTTAGTGCGGCCGGCTAATCTTTCTTGTCGCCGATCTCTTTCTAGCACGGTTAGTGTCCGAAGCTTGGCCTCGCCCGCAAGTCTTGGGGAGAAGTTACGAACGAGGCCGGCTGCGGCGCTTGCGAAACATTACTCTACTTATGACTTCATTAGCTTGCCGGCTGCCTTTCGGACTTTTGCCCAGCGTAGCTTCTGCGCTGCGGCGATTCGTCTGCGGGCGTCCTTGCTCAAGGTACGGCCTGTTTTCTTGAGTTTCTTCCCGCCGGCATGACCGAGAGCGTCGAGCGCCTTCCCCACCTGTCCCATTTCTTTTTCAAGACGGGAATACTCCTTCTGCAGGGAAGCAACCACCTTGTTGATTATCATTGAATACCCCCTTGCCCATAAGGCTAACACGGGAGGACATTTTGTTGAGACTCTCGAGTGATTCTAATCACACAGTTAGCCCGCGCCGATAGTAGATAAGAAGCGAGGAGCTTGACGAGCTTTTGTAGTTTTTTCGAAAGCGAAGGCCAGGCGGATGAGAGTAGGCTCGCTCCAGGCACGCCCAAAAAATGAAATACCGACCGGTAAGCCGGAGATAAATCCCGCAGTTACGTTGATATTAGGGTAACCCGCGACGGCCGCGGCGTTCGAGCTTCCGCCGGCCGCGTGGTCACCGTTGACCAGGTCAGTAAGCCAGGCCGGCCCGCCCGTGGGAGCCACCATGGCATCGAGGTGGTACTTGTCCATAGTGGCGTCGATGCCTTCGGTGCGGGCGAGTTGATGGTTCTTATCGAGCGCGTCGATATATGCTTTTTCAGTTAGAGGACCTTTTGCTTCGGCCTTCAGAAATAAATCCTGGCCGAAATACGGCATCTCTTTCCGCTGATTGCGGTCGTTGAAGTTGATGATATCTTTCAAAGTGTGCACCGGCGCATTCGGGCCAAGGCGGGCGAGATAGTTATTGAGGTCAGTTTTCAGTTCGTATAGGAAAACCAATAGCTCAGTCTCATCGAACTTACCCAGAGTTGCAACATCAGCGGGATCGACCAGCGTGGCTCCTTGCTTCTTCATGGCGTCGAGGGATTGCTCCATGAGCGCATCGACGGCATCGTTGAAGCCGAAATACTTCCGGGCCACGCCGATGCGCGCGCCCTTGAGGCCATTGGGATCGCAGAACTGAGTGTAATCCGTGTAGGATCTGCCTGCGCTCGCCGCCGTCGCGGCGTCTCCGGCGTCGACGCCAGTGAGCGCGCCTAGTAAAATCGCGGCGTCGCGGACGGTGCGGCACATGGGGCCAGCGCTATCCTGGGTGTGTGAGATAGGAATGATTCCGCTCCGGCTCACCAGACCGACGGTGGGCTTGATGCCGGCAAGCCCGTTCGACGACGACGGGCAAACGATGGAACCATCGGTTTCCGTGCCGATTCCCACGGCACACAAATTGGCTGAGATACCGGCCCCGGTGCCGGAGCTGGAGCCGCAGGGATTGCGGTCGAGGGCGTAAGGGTTTTTGGTGAGGCCTCCGCGGCCGCTCCATCCGCTGGTGGAGTGGCTGGAGCGAATATTTGCCCATTCGCTGAGATTAGTCTTGCCCAGAATCACGGCGCCTGCGCTACGCAGTTTTTGTACAACATAGGAATCTTGCATCGGCTTCGAACCGACCAGCGCGAGCGAGCCGGCCGTGGTCATCATCCGGTCTGCGGTGTCGATATTGTCTTTGATCAGCACGGGGATGCCGTGCATGGGGCCGCGAGGGCCTTTCGCTTTGTGTTCCTCGTCGAGAGCGCGGGCGATGGAGAGAGCGTCCGGATTCAATTCGAGGATGCTGTTGATCGCGGGACCGTGCTTATCTTTATCAATCTCTTCGATGCGGGCCGAATATTTTTCCACCAGAGAGTGAGCTGTGAACTTGCCGGACTTCATTCCATCTTGAAGGCCGGAGATGGTAATTTCGTCGAGCTCGAAGGGCCTGATCTCTGGAGGCGGGACAGAGGACGCAATCTCATGCGCGGCGCCGAGGGCGGGATACAGCGGGGCCAAGATTGCGGTTGCACCACCAATCAGACTGCTCTTGAGGAAGAAGCGGCGGCTGGCGAGAATCTTTGCAGCGTTTCGGCGCATGGCCTAAAGGGTCCTTTGGGGCGCGGTTGGAATTCGCGAATTGCGACCAGACATAGTAATTCATACAGTCCGAAAGTTGCTGAATCGACTGTCGAGAAGCTCGGGGCGGAAGAATGACGGACAAGTAAGGCAAGCTAAGCTTGCTTCTTTCTAGGGCGCGATCTGCCAGTCGCGACTTCCGCGCCAGCTGGCTGCTTCATTGCACCGGCCTTCATGGCAGCCGTAAACAGATGTTGTTCGTCATCGTAGGGATTGTAAGCATCGTCGGGATACCAGGCGCCGGCGAAAAGATCGCCTTGCCGAGTGACTGTGCAACGCTGCACATGCACGCTGTCGACGAAGCTGTGCTTGATTTCGGGAGCGCCCCAGTCGCCGCCCCAGATCAGTCCGCAGCTTTGCGCGAGCTGGCCCAGAAAGGAGAAATCACCTTTCCAGCAAGGCTCTCCGGCCGCCACGCGGACGATGTCACAGGCTAATCCATAATGATGCACGCCCACGCTTCGAAGTTTGGTAGCACCGTTGTTGAAGAGCTCCTGCTGGCGGTTCTGGCTGCGGTAGGTTTCGTAGATCATGACTTCGATTCCCATCTGCTGCGCGGCCGAAACTACGCTCTGCACGAGTTGGCGAGTGGTGGGTTCAAGCAGGGAAGGGTCGCTGACCCGCGTCAATGAGGCAAACCGCGCATCTTTGCAGATGACGTCACGGTAGAAGTTTCCCATGCAGATACCTTCCTGCTCCCGGCATCAGGCAAACCACTGAGTTGTGCCGCGTAAGCATGGCTGGAGGAGTGGCCCAAGCTAATCACGGATCAGTTGAATGTCCAGCGGAAACACGCAGAAAGTGTAGGAAAAACCGTCGTTCGTTTCAAGATGGGACTGCCACTTTGCGGGCGAGTTTGCTCGAAAATCGAGGCTGGCGCAAGATTTGGCGTGGTTTCTTGCTTGATGGTGTACAATAGTTTTAGCTAAGTTTGACTCACGAGCAATTGAAGGTCGGTATCGCCAACCAGCGTCACCCCCTCACTAGCAGCGAATCTTCTCAGCACAATCCAAAGAAATAGAATAGGACTATCAACAATGGCAGAACAAGGAACAGTGAAGTGGTTTAACGACGCCAAAGGCTATGGCTTTATCAGCCGTCAGAATGGCGAGGACGTTTTCGTGCATTTCTCCGCGATTCAGGCAGGTGGCTTTCGCAGCCTGCAAGAAGGACAAACCGTGCAGTTCGACGTGACCAAGGGCCCCAAGGGCTGGCAGGCGGAGAACGTCCAAGCTGTCTAAGTGACCGCTTTTGCAGTGAAAACAGGATGCCCGGGATTCGGAAGAATCCCGAGCATTTTTGTTGAGGGTTGATGGTGGGATCTTTAAACGGTCGCGGGTCTTAGGAAAGACCCTAGAACCCGAGACTGATACTTATAACCTGAAACCTACGACCTACGACCTGACACCCTGCCGCGCCTGCTGAACCATTCCCACCAGAACTTTTCTAGCTTGCCCCGGATCGCGCACTTCCTGCGAGAACGCAATGCGCGCACCCTTCATTCCCTCAAAGGTTTTCAGGCGCACATGGAAGCCGAGCCGATCGACGGCAGTCATCGCCGCTTCCTGCGACTCGATGCCGGCAAGCACTTTGGCCAGCAGGATGAGTGCTTCCTTGTGGTCGGCGTTCATGTGTTCGATAATTCCAGGTGCGGCCTCGGCCAGCGGGTCGGGTTCAGCAAGGCCGTAATCCGCAGCCTGCACCCAGCCCATCACTCCGAAGCCACCCACGTAGTAAACATCCAGCACGTCCATGCGGTAGAAAGAAAAATCTTCAAAATCCACCCAGTATTTGCTGTTCTCGTAACGCTCCAGGTAGAGCTCGCGGGCATCCGCCGCTTGGGGCTTCGGGAGGATCAGAACATTTCCCATCACCGTTACCCGGGATGCGCCGAGCGGATCGCCGCTGGCGTCAGGCTGAGTAACGAGCAGGCTGGCGCGCGCATCCGCCTGGAGGTTCTGCGTGTGCATGGCCATGCTGCTGATCAGGAAGATGGGACGTCCGCGCGCGTCGAGTGCGTAGGGCATCACCGAACCGAAGGGAAAGCCCGGCTGCTTCCGCGAAAGAGTCGACAGGCTTCCGATGCGTCCCAGGTAGACGAGCGTTCTTGCCCGCTCCGAGAATGAAGGTTCCGGGACCGCAGCCTGATCGCTGACACCAGTGCCCGCGTGTTTTCGCATAGAGGACATGGTTGCTCTGTCTTCAGGAAGTCTAAATGAAAAAGCGCCGGATGACTGCGCGTAGCGGCCGCTCGTATAATTCGGGAAACTTTACTGCAGCGAGCCCAACCGTTCCGCGGATTGTCTCCGGCAGTCTCGAGTGCTAGACTCTGATTGGTTCAAGAGCAGGTTTGTTGCGAGAAGTTGGTTGCGATTCCTCTAAGTGAGCGGGAGTAGTTCAGCGGTAGAACGCCAGCTTCCCAAGCTGGATGTCGCCGGTTCGATCCCGGTCTCCCGCTCCATTAATTCAACAACTTACGAAGTCCGAAAATCCCATGAAGCGGGTTCTAGCGTCAAACGTCGCAGCCTCGGCACGCACACAGTTAGAAGCCTATAATGGTTCTGTCATGGCTAATCGCAATATTGAAACTCCCTCAGTGTTGGAGGTCTGTGCGCGGGTTAGACACCTGGGATATGCGGCTTCAAGACGGGTTCGCCTTTATGGCGAGGAGTTTGAAGTGGTTTCAGACCCGTTTCCGGAGGCGGATGGAATCGCGGTTCGCGTTACTACGAAAAAGGACTCGAGAATCCGCGTGCTGCAGATTCCTGCAACCGTTCTTCAGAGTGTGAGAGGGCGGCTCCCTGACGCTGCCTGAATGATGACGCTGTCTGAATGAGGTCCGCCAAAACGTGCTTCCAACGGCTGGCGCCAGGCGTAGTCAAGATTTTGATTCCAACGATCGAAATTATTCATCCAAGGAAACGGGCGGTAACTTGACGCAATTGTCAGGTCCGGCCTAGTATTTTAAGAGCATGACGAGTTTCAGCAATCTCCGCCAGATGTGTATGTGTGCATGTTGTTGTTGTGCATGCGTGTGCTCTGGCGCAGGGAGGTTGCTGACTTAGAGGTTTCATAAACTTCAGCACTTATCGCCCACCGCCAGAGAGCATCTGGCGGTGGGTTTTTTTGTGCCCAATCAGCTAACACGAATCAGTTTACGGGAAGTCATCGAATGGCAAATCCAGCTATGGCAAATCCGGTCAAAGAAACCAAAGCGCAAAAGGTAGAGCGCCTGAAGCGCGAAATGAATCCCTGGGAGGGACTGGCTGAGATTCGCCGCTTTGCGCGGGACGGCTTTGCCTCAATTCCACCGGAGTGGATTGGAACCTACTTCCGCTGGTGGGGAGTTTACACGCAGGGCGATGGTGCGGGAGTCGTTGGCGGCAAGGACGGCCAGGGGCTGGCGTTGCCGTTCTTCATGCTAAGGATCCGCATTCCGAACGGCCTGCTGCGATCGGATCAACTGCGAACTATTGCCGGCCTGACCAGCCGCTACGCCCGCGGCATCGCCGATCTCACGGTGCGGCAAAACATTCAACTGCACTGGGTCACGATCGAGGCTCTTCCCGAGGTGCTTGAGGAACTATGGCGTGTCGGCCTGAACACCATGGGCGCCTGCGGCGATGTCACGCGAAATATTACCGGCTGCCCTGTCGGAGGCGTGGATGCGGATGAGATCTGCGATGCGTCATCCCTGGCGCTGGAAGCCGATCGAATGCTTGCGGGCAATGCCGAGTTCTACAATTTGCCCCGCAAGTTCAAGATTTCCATCACGGGGTGCCGCGTGTGGTGTCCCTACCCGGAGATCAACGATGTCGGCCTGACCGCGACTGAGCGCGTCGTCCTGGGGCAAACTGAAATTGGTTTCGGCTTGCGTGTGGGCGGCGGACTCTCTACCGAACCCTACCTGGGTGCTCCGCTGAATGCCTTCGTGCGCTGGAACCAGGTTCTGCCCGTGATCAAGGGAATCGCCGAGCTGTTTCGCGACTCCGATCAGTTGCGTGAACATCGCGAACGGGCGCGACTGAAGTTTCTTTTCCTGCGCCATGGTTGGACTCCGCACGACTTCCAACGAGAGCTGGAGCGGCGCATCGGGTTTCAACTCGATCCGGCCGAGCCCGAGCAACCGCCAGCAGATGTCTACCGCGATCACATCGGGATTCATGCGCAGAAGCAGCCGGGCCTCTGCTATGTGGGGGCTACGGTTCTGCGCGGCCGAATCACTCCCGAGCAGATGCACACGGCGGCCGATCTCGCCGATCGCTTCGCGAACGGCGAATTGCGAACGACCAACATGCAGAACCTGATTATCGTCAACGTGCCGCGGCTGCACGCTGACGATTTGGCAAAAGAGTTGGGTGCGATCGGTTTGCCCGTGAGCGGATCACCGTTCTGGCGCGGAGCCATCGCGTGCAGCGGGACGGAGTTCTGCAAGCTGGCTATCACTGAGACAAAAAGTTTTTCGCGCTGGCTGGTGGAGGAGTTGGAAGATCGCCTGCCGGGATTTGATCAGCACTTGAAGCTCCACGTCACCGGTTGCCCAAATAGTTGCGGACAACACTGGATTGCCGACATTGGAATCGAAGGCAAGAAGATCAAGGTTAACGGACACATGGTGGACGCCTACTACTTCTGTCTGGGTGGTGCTCTGGGCTTGAATCAGGCGATTGCGAGGCCGGTGGGATTCCGCTGCGTCGCGACCGAGGTTCCGGAAGCGATCGAACGCTTGCTGCGCCGCTACCTCGCCGATGGCAGGCCGGGGGAGAATCTACGGCGTTTCTTTGCCCGTTACAGCGACACAGAGTTGCGGAATTTCCTGGCCGGAGAATTCGTGGAGGCCGTCGCCCGCGACCTGCCCGAGGGACGCGTGCCGAGCAGCGTGGAAGGCTAACCAACACTATGAGCAGCCTGTTCCCCATGTTCGTGAAACTCGAAGGCAAGCGCTGCCTGGCGGTTGGCGCCGGCAAGGTCGGTGAACCCAAGATCGGCAGCCTCATCGAGACCGGTGCGCGCGTCCACGTGATTGCTCTAGAGGCGTCCGAGGCCGTGCATCAGTGGGCCAGGGCCGGGAAGATTACTTTGGAAATCCGCGGCTTTGGTGCGGCAGACCTCGACGGAACTTTCCTCGCGATAGTCGCCACCGCGTCGGGCGATTTGAATCGTTCGATTTATCGCGAAGCGCAGCGGCGTGGAATTCTGTGCAACGTCTTCGACGTTCCAGAGTATTGCGATTTTTACTATCCCGCGGTCGTGCGCCGCGGCGATCTGCAGATTGCCGTCTCGACGAACGGGCAAAGCCCTTCTCTGGCGCAGATGCTTCGACAGCAGCTGGAACGGCAGTTTGGTCCGGGATACGCCCGGTGGGTTACAGAACTGGGCGAGACGCGAAAGCTAGTGCTGGCCAGCAATCTTGATCCAAAACGGAAGAGCGATTTATTGCATTCGCTGGCGAGCCGCGAGGCTCTGAAGGCGGCGCTTGAAGAACAGGCGGCCAGGAACGAGATCGACAGGGAGGTGAAGGTATGAACGGCAAAGTGTATCTGGTAGGCGCAGGCCCGGGTGATCCCGAGTTGCTCACGGTGAAGGCTCTGCGGCTGCTGCGGACGGCCGATGTGGTATTTCACGACGACCTGGTTTCGGCTGAAATTCTGAAACTGATTTCGCCCCTGGCGGAAGTCCAGAACGTGGGCAAGCGTTGCGGCAGCAAAGTCATTCGGCAGGAAGAGATTAACTTCTTGCTGGTAGCGCGGGCAGCTTCAGGATTGCAGGTGGTGCGATTGAAGAGCGGGGACCCGCTGATCTTCGGCCGCGCGGGAGAAGAGATCGAAGCGCTGCGTCGCTCCAACATCGAATATGAAATCGTTCCCGGGGTGACGTCAGCCCTTGGCGCTGCCGCTGCCGCCGGAATTCCGCTGACCCATCGGCAGGCATCTTCCACGATCGTGCTGACGGCCGGGCATCGCGCATCTACCGGAGCAGCATCGGCCAATGATGCGGATTGGAGTCATTTTGCTTCGACGGAATCGACTCTGGTTGTCTACATGCCTGGCTCGGACTACGGCGAGATATCCAGCCGGCTTGCCGCCGCCGGATTCGCGGAAAAAACTCCGTGCGCAATTATTTCGCGAGCGACAACTCCGCAGCAACGAATTTACCGCACTACGGTTTCTGATCTCCGCCGCGCGCCGCGGCTCGAGTCTCCAACACTCTTAGTCGTCGGCGAAGTGGTGAAGTTCGCCGATCGCAATCTAGCAGAAGAAGCCGCTAGCTTTGCGGAACCAGCATTCGAAACAGGGTTTGCGGAAACCATTACGGCAAGCTTGAGAGCGGATGAGGAGCCCGTGGCATGAAGAAGGAAGAAGTCACGAAAGACGAAGTTGGGAAACTACAGATCGCGGCGGAAGCCTGGAACCCCGAACGCGTTCTTGGCTGGACATTCGACACTTTTGGAGATGGGGTGGCGATCTCCTCCGCTTTCGGCGCGGAGGGCATGGTCCTCATTGATATTGCTTCCCGAGTGCGGCAGAACTTTCGCCTCTTCACTCTGGACACTGAATTTCTGTTTCCCGAAACCTACAACCTCATGGACCAGGTGGAACAAAGGTACGGCATCACGATTGAAAGGGTCTATCCGCTGAACTCGCCGGAAAAACAAGAGCAGGAACATGGTCCCGCGCTGTGGCAGCGAAATCCTGACCTATGCTGCAACCTGAGGAAGGTCGAGCCGCTGCAGCGCAAGCTGGGCGAACTGCAGGCGTGGATCACGAGCATCCGGCGCGACCAGACCGCGGCCCGCGCCAGCGCGGGCAAAATCGAGTGGGACCAGAAGTTTGGTCTGGTGAAGATCAATCCTATCGTGGACTGGAGTTCGAAGCAGGTATGGCACTACATCCGCGAGCACAACGTGCCTTATAACGAGTTGCACGAGCGCAATTATCCAAGCATCGGCTGCACGCACTGCACGCGGGCAGTGCGTGCAGGAGAAGATCCCAGGGCAGGGCGCTGGGCGGGATCGTCGAAGACCGAGTGCGGACTGCACGTCATTCAGGCTGCTGCTCAGTCCGCCGGAGGCGACGCGTAAAAGAAGCCCTCCGCGAGCGCGGCTAGGTTTCCGTTTTCTTGAGATAGTCCGAGAGCTGGCGCACCACAGCGATGAAAGTCTTGTTAGCTACCGAGAGCGTACGATCGCGGCGGTAGGCCAGCCCCAGTTCGCGCCATAATTCTGCGCCTTCCAACTCGATCAGCTTTACCCTGCCCGCCGCCACCTCGTCGCGCGCAAAAGAGGCGCTGATGAGCGAGATGCCAAGGTCGGCGGCCACGAAGCTCTTGATCATTCCGATGCTCGGCAGTTCCATTCTCACTTTTAACTCAGCGTTGTATTCCCGACACAGCTTGTCCAGCAGGCGCCGCGTGTGGCCAGTCTTCGGCAGCAGCAGGGGATATTTCACGACATCGCTGATGTGCGCTGACTTCAGCTTGGCCAAAGGATTCTTGGGGCTGACCATCAGCATCAGCCGGTCGCGGTAGATGGCCTGAACCTTCAGGCTCGGAGACTGCACCGGCAGGCTCAGGATGCCGACGTCGAGAGAGCCGTTCTCCAGCTTCTCGACAATCTTATAAGTGAAGTTGCGATAGATGCTGATCTGCACGTCGGGATACTTGCGGCAGTATTCTCCGAAGACCTCGGGCAGCACATAAAGGCAAGTGGCTTCGTTGGCGCCAACCAGTAGCGTCCCGCGCGGCGTGTGGCCGTGATCCGCCACGGCCACCAGCGATTCGTCGCGCAGCTTTTTCATGCGCAGCGCGTAATCGTGGAAGACTTGGCCAGCGGGAGTGAGCTTGACGGTTTTTCCCGAGCGGTCAAGCAGGCGGTCGCCGTATTCCTGCTCCAGCTGGCGAATCTGGGCGCTCACAGCCGACTGTGAGCGAAACACTTTCTCTCCGGCACGGGAGAAGCTGCCTTGCCGGGCGACTTCCAAAAATGTGATGAGTTGATCGAAATCCATGCAGTTTGGTCAGGAGATTATAGCGAACTTGGCGTCGAAGTGGTTCAGGTATGCGCCCGGCAAGCGGGCCGGCTCATTGCACGACGGGTCTTTCAGAAGTGAGAAGCTTGTCACGGCCGTAACTCCTTGCTTCCTCGGCAGCGAGCCTCGCCAGAATCGAGGCCCAGGTATCTTCGATCGGACATGGAGGCGTCACCGGCTCGACCCGAAGCAGCGGCAGCGCGGAGCACGCGAGCAGGTCGGCGGCCCGGGGACTGCCCGTGAGCTGGAGGTGCCGGCGGAGAATGCGGCGGAGCCATAGTTCTTCCTGCGGTTCGAGAGTTGCGAACCGCACGGAGTCGCGGTTCAAGGCATCATCGTTAAAGTAGTCGTCGGCGTCGGCGCGCAACAGATAAGCCAGGCCGCCGGTCATGCCTGCTCCCATGTTGGCTCCTGCCGGACCGAGAATGACGACGACACCTGCGGTCATGTATTCGCATCCGTGACGACCCACACCCTCGACCACGGCAAGCGCTCCGCTGTTGCGGACTGCAAACCGCTCTCCCGCGCGGCCGGCGACAAATAGCTCACCTGACGTGGCGCCATAGAGCACGGTGTTGCCCACTAAAACATCTCCGCGCGCCGAAGCTTCGGCCTGGGCGGTGATGGCGATGCTGCCTCCGCACAAGCCCTTGCCCACATAATCGTTGGCTTCGCCGGTGAGCCGGAAGTTCGCGCCGGAAATCAGGAAAGCGCCGAAGCTCTGTCCCGCCGTACCGAAGAACTCGCAGTCGGCTCCGGCCATTTCCAGAGTCGAACGTCCGAACGAAGACCCCAGGCGGCGCAGCACCTCGCCGCTGAAGTGCGCGCCCACCGCCCGATCCTCGCTGGTGATTTCAAAATGATAAGGACGGGTGGAAAGTGATTCCAGATCGTCGACCACACGATTCAGTTCAACGTGGAGCGCGCTCCAGTCCTCATGCGGACAGGGAAATTGCGCGGGCGGATTGAGAATCGGTTGCAGCAGAGAGGCCACGCTCTGTTCGGCCTCGGCCGAACGCGGCCGCAAGCGGTCGACTGCGCCCAGAATGTCGTCAATGGATCCAGCACCCATCCCCGCAAGCAGTTGGCGGACATCGGCTGCCAGTGCGCGGAAGAAGGTTTCGACCATCTCTGGATTCCCGGCAAAACGTGCGCGCAGAGTTTCATCCTGAGTCGCGATGCCGACGGGACAGGTATTGAGGTGACATTGCCGGGCCATCACGCAGCCGATGGCCAGCAGCGCTGCGGTTCCAAAGCCAAATTCCTCGGCGCCTAGCAGCGCGGCGACCACCACGTCACGGGCGAACTTGAGGCCGCCATCCACGCGCAATCTCACTCGGGCCCGAAGGCCGGCCTGCACCAGCGCCGTATGCGCGTCGCGCAGACCAATTTCCCACGGCAATCCGGTGTTCTTGATGGAAGTAAGTGGCGATGCGCCGGTGCCGCCATCGTGACCGCTGATCGTGATCACGTCCGCGCCGGCTTTGGCCACGCCGGTAGCGATGACGCCAACTCCGGAACTGGAAACCAGCTTCACCCCAATGCGCGCGTTCGGATTTACAGCGCGCAGATCGTAAATCAACTGCGCCAGGTCTTCGATGCTGTAGATGTCATGGTGCGGCGGCGGCGAGATGAGCGATGTTCCAGGTACGGCGTGCCGCAGGCGGGCGATGTATGGCGTAACTTTCGCGGAAGGCAGCTGTCCGCCTTCGCCCGGCTTCGAGCCTTGCGCCATTTTGATTTCGATTTCGTCGGCGTGAACCAGATATTCCGCGGTGACACCAAAGCGCGCCGACGCCACCTGCTTGACGCGGTTATTCGCATCCGGACGTTCGTAGTAAATGCGGGGGTCTTCACCGCCTTCCCCGGTATTGCTGCGCCCACCCAGGCGGTTCATGGCGATGGCCAGTGTCTCGTGGGCTTCGGGCGAAATTGCGCCGAGCGACATGGCTTGCGTGCTGAAGCGGCTCAGCAGCGAGACTTCGCTCTCTACTTCGTCCAACAACAAACCCTGTGCGGGACGGACCTCGAGCAAGTCCCGCACCGAAACATTCTTCCGTTCGTTCGAGAGCACAGCCAGGGACGCCTGATTTTCCGCGGTTGGTGACTTGATGTAGCGATGCATGCGCCGCACCAGTTCCGGCGAACTCGAATGCAGCTCGCCGTTGCGGCGGAAGCGGTACAAGCCAGCATCGCGAAACTCCGCGGCGGCAGAGCCGAAGCCGGCGGCGTGGCAGGCGACGCAATCTTCGAGAAGACCGTCCAGTGATTTTCCGCTCAGCGTGTGTCCTGCGTCTTCGAAGAACTCATCGCACGCTGCCGGATCGAGACCGATCGTCTCAAAGATCTGGCTGTTCCGGTAACTACTCATGGTGGAGATGCCCATGCGCGCCAGCACCTTGCGCAGACCCCTCTCGATCGCGGCCCGGTAGCGTGCGGGCCCCTCAACATCGGCGCGAGCGCTCAGGCTCATGGCGAGATAGGGATGCACGGCGCTCGCCCCTGCCGCGATCAAGAGGGCGACGTGATGCGTATCAATGACCTGACCCGTTTCCACAATCAGCGGCAGTTTCCAGGCTCCGGCAGCGGTTATGGCGCGCCAAGCGCACGAAACCGCAAGCAGCGCAGGCACCGCCGCCCTCTTGTCGCTCACCCCGCGATCACTGAGCAGGACTGCCCTGCCAGCCGCCGCCGCGGTCGAAGCTTCTTCGCGAATCCGGTTCAAAGTGTGACGCGCAGCGGCAACCCCTCCCGCCGCGTCGAAACTGAAGTCAATGCAGTGGATCGTTAGCAGCGCTTCCCCGAGCGAATCCATCTGC
The DNA here is from genome assembly GCA_049512915.1 of Candidatus Sulfotelmatobacter sp. GTDB lineage: Bacteria > Acidobacteriota > Terriglobia > Terriglobales > Acidobacteriaceae > Sulfotelmatobacter. Next base: position 8,506 of record JBEKWP010000023.1, on the reverse strand, counting down.
CCGGCATCGAGCAGGGGAGAATCCAGCTTCGCATTCTCGCCGAGGTACACGTCTAGCGACATCACGTGGCTCTCGCGCAGCGGGTCGATGGGAGGATTCGTAACCTGTGCGAACCGTTGCTTGCAGTAATCCCAGAGCGGCCGCGGCAGGCTGGACAGCAAGGCCGGAGGGGCATCGTCACCCATGCTCCACAGCGGTTCCTGGCCGTTTTCTACCAGCGGCTGAAACAGCATGCGGAACTGATCCTCTGTCCAGCCAAAGGCTGCCATCAAACGGTTGGCATCGAGATTGATCGGCGCGGCGGTGTTTTCTGCCGGAATTACACTTGTTGCGGACTGCAGAATGTTATCGGCATGCACGAGCCGCGCCACCTCGCCAGGCCGGAAGAATGTCCCGCTCGCCGGCTCGGCGATCAGCATCTCGCCCGGACCCAGCCGCTGTCGTTCGATCACCTGCTTATCAGAAAGATCGGTGATGCCAACTTCGGAGCCCACGATCAGCAACCCATCCGAAGTCAGCGTATAGCGCAGCGGACGGAGGCCGTTGCGGTCCAGCTTGGCGCCTACGATATAGCCATCGGTGAATAGCAGCGCGGCCGGGCCGTCCCAGGGTTCTTGCTGGGGAGCGCTCCTGGCAAGGAACTGGCGCAACCCAGGGTCGAGACGTTCATCGTGCTCCCACGCCGGCGGAACCAGTTGCAATGCTGATTCGGCAATGCTGGAACCGCTCCGCACCAGGGCTTCGAGTGCGTTATCAAAACTCGCGGAGTCGCTCATTCCCGGCTGCAGCAGCCTGGCGTTCTCCGGCAGCCCGAGCTGTCGGCGCAGCGTGGTTGCGCGTGCCTGAAACCATCGTCGATTGCTGCTGATGGTATTGATTTCGCCGTTGTGCGCCACGAAGCGGAAAGGTTGAGCCAGCGACCAGCTGGGCTGCGTATTGGTCGAATAGCGCTGGTGGAAAACCACAAACGCGCTTTCAAATTCAGGATCGTTCAGGTCAAGATAGAACGGAGCCAGCTGCTCCGGTGTAAGCAATCCTTTGTAAACGATGGTTCGCGAAGAGAACGAACAGTAGTAGCCGGCCCCAGAAACGGTTTCCAGTTCCTGCCGCAAGCGGAAAAGCTGCAACTCAAAGTCGGAGGATTCGAGCCCTGGAGAGTTTAAGTGGGAAGCCGCACCGCGAGGCGCCACAAAACATTGCCGCACTACAGGTAATGAATCGCGCGAGCGTGGTCCGAGGATCGAAGAATCAGTGGGCACCGACCTCCAGCCAAGAAAAGAAAGGTCGAACTTCGAAACCGCAGAACGAATCGCCGCCAAGGCATCATTCTCCTGGCCGCGCTGAAGAAACACCATGCCAACGCCAAACTCTTCGGGCAGTTCAATCCCGTCGGCACGGGCGACCCTGCGGAAGAACGCCTGCGGAAGCGCGACCAGCAGGCCCGCGCCATCTCCGCTGCGGCCATCGGCGTCCACACCGCCGCGATGCGCCAGGCGCGCCAGAGCCTCCAGCCCGCGCTCGACCACGGCATGCGACGCAGGTCCGCCCAGTTGGGCGATGAAGCCAACCCCGCATGCATCATGATCCGTCGAGAAGGTGAGGCGACTCTCCGCCATACTACTTGTCTAACCTGAAACACCCGGGCAAGTACAATCGTCATTTTCGATGGGATGGATGAGTTTTTCTGCATAGCCCGGGCAAGTGATTTTCAGGGGTCGGGCCGAGGTTCCTGTATCGTTAGGCTTCGATAATTCCTTCAGGTAAAATGACGACTCTTGCCGCGGTCAGCGCTCCCATGGTCAGCCTCCCGGACATTCAATCCGCGCTCGTACGGATTCGAAAATCGATCTATGTATCTCCCTGCACGCGTTCGGAAACGTTCTCCGAACTTACCGGCAACTCCATATATCTCAAACTGGAGAACCGGCAGAGAACCGGCGCCTACAAAGAGCGAGGTGCGCTCAACAAGCTGCTAAGTCTCACCGCGGAGGAACGTTCTCAAGGCGTAATCGCGGCCTCGGCCGGCAATCACGCACAAGCCGTCGCCTACCACGCTTCCAAGCTCGGCATCCGGGCAAGAATTGTCATGCCCCTGGCGACTCCGCTGATCAAGGTGTCGGCCACGCGCGGTTACGGCGGGGACGTTGTGCTTCACGGGGGGAATTACGACGAAGCGTACGAGGAAGCGTTGCGCATCAGCGCGCAAGAGCACCTCACCTTCGTGCACGCTTTCAATGACGATGTGGTGATTGCAGGGCAGGGAACTCTGGGGCTTGAATTGCTCGAACAGCATCCCGATCTGGAGGCGGTCGTTGTGCCCATCGGCGGCGGCGGGCTGATCGGCGGTATCGGTTGCGCCCTGAAAGAAACGAATCCCCGCATCCAGGTCATTGGGGTCCAACCGGCGCGGCTGCCTTCGGTGAAGGTCGCGCTTTCAGAGGGAAAGCCCGTGACCTTGCCCTCAGCGGTGACCATCGCCGACGGGATCGCGGTTCGACGTGCAGGCGAGCGCACACTCCCCCTGATCCAGAAATATGTGGACGAGATCGTCACGGTAGAAGAGGAAGAGATCGCCAACGCCGTGCTGCTGCTGCTGGAGCGAGAGAAGATTCTGGCCGAAGGTGCCGGAGCCGCCGCTGTGGCTGCGATTGTCAATCGCCGGATTCCGATGATTGGTGACAAGACCGGCAAGAAAGTTGCCGTGGTGGTGAGCGGCGGCAACATCGATGTAACGTTGCTGGCACGCATCATCGAGCGCGGCCTGGTCAAAGATGGAAGATTGGTTCGCCTGCGTGTGCATCTGCCGGACTATCCCGGGGCTTTGCACCGGGTCACCGGCATCCTCGCCCAGCATCGCGCCAACATCGTCGAAACTTCTTATGATCGCGCCTACCACAACGTCAATCTGGGAGACACTGCCATCGACATCACCATGGAGACGCGCGGCCCCGACCACATCGCCGAACTGATTTCGGCCCTCGGCGCCAATGGCTACACTCACGAGAAAATTCTGTAATTCAGACGCTGGATTCCCGTCACGGCATGCCTTTGGCGTGTCGCAATTCGCAGAATCAACCGCACCTTCAGGCACTGCAAGCCAGCTTACGGGTTGGGACTGCCAGCCTGCGCCGCGTTACCGTTGCGTTTGTTGTCCATCTTGTGATGGACATCAGGCCAGAACTCCTTGATCAAGATCGTGATGGTGTCGTACAGCACCTGAGTCCCCCAGACACTGGCAGTGTTGGGAAGGGTGCGAGAGGATGCGTTGTGAACATAGGTCAACGTGTCGGTCGTGGGGTCGAAACGGGTCGTAATGAAGGCGCGGGGATGGTAAGTGTTGGTTGAGATTGTAGCCGACACAGCACTGCCGAAAATTTCAGAGTAGTTGAATTGGCGATGGCCGGAATCAGTCCGGGTCACAAAGATTCGACTGGCTGCATATTCGGCGCGGCGCGCGAACCCACCGTCGCTTTTCTGAAAAAATCGCGGATCCTGATGCAGAAGTGAGGGAAAAACCGCGCTCGTCATGAAGTTTTCGATGGTCCCGTCGCCAAAAGCCGAGGCGTAGCGTTTCCCATAACCTTCCCAGCCCTGGCCGTAACCGGGCTCGCTGTTTTCCGCCTGGCTGATGGCCGACAGAATTCCGTACCACGGAAATTCGATCTTATCGAAGGAACCCCTGGCTACGACTTTGAATTTCTGTGCCGTGGTAAGCGGTGGCACGTTGCCGGCATTCTCCAGGGTCAAGAAATTAGGCAGTGCCAGGAAGAGCCGGTCATTCGACGTTCCCGCATTGCTTCCCTGAGCGTTTGTGCTGTGGCCACTCTTGGCTTTGTCCTTGTCTGCGGGAGATTGCGGCGAAGCTGAGGTCTGTGCCCCCTGCCCGGACGCTGTGGGTTTGGCCGGGGTATCAGTCTGTGGATCCGCAGGCGTCGGATTCGCTGGCGGAGGGGTTTGCTGCGCCGACGACGGGAGCGAAAGAAATGTTCCAAGCAAGAAGGTACTCAATAGCCACGCGGCGAACTTTATCGACAAGCATTTCTCCCCAAAAAAGAATCCCACGACATCGAAAGGTTTTGTACGTTCAATTCTAACAGGCCGACTTCGTTTACCCGGAAGATTGCCGCGTCTTTACATTGATTTACAGACTGCTTCGGGAAAAGCTTCGACCGCAGGAAAAAGACGGCGGCAATGGCCGCCCTTCTAATTAAGCAGTTTCCCGCTAGAAGTGGAACCCGATCTCCGCTGTCAGCGAGCGCGGGGTCACATAGTGCGTCCCGCTGAAAGTCGAAAGGAAGTTGTAGAGCGCATAATTGTTGGCCACGTTGATGGCTGTCAGTTGCGCACTCACCTTGTACTTGTCGCCATGAAATAGGTTGTCGTGGCCAACCGAAATATCGAACAGATTCCGCGATGCAATGCGCGGCGGATTGTGGTCGTCGTTCTCGGTGTTCGGCGCAGGCACCTTGATGAGACTCGATCCAAACTGTGATGCCAGGCAGACCGAGGGAAGCGCGGTTGTCGGCGTGGCCCGGACAGTGCCGCAGTAGAATCCCGCTTCAAACTCTTCATCGGCCGTCAACGGAGCGCCGTTGCCGAACATTTCCACCGCGGGCTGGCCATTGAGCGTGGTTGACGCTGGGCAGTCGTTTCCTGGGTTCACGCCATAGCACGGCGCAGCGCCCGCTACTTGTCCGCTATCGTACCGCCAGCTGAACGCGAACCATGGGCCCCGTTGCCACGGTTGGTATTGCAGGTGGGTGGACTGGTTAAATTTCTCGTCGTGATCAATGCGGAAAGGAAGCCCGTTCTGCCCCACCGTGGCTCCCAGACCTCCTACCTGCGGCGGGAAGAAGCGCGCGGCAACGCTGGAGAACACCACGCCTGCCGTCAATCCGTGAAGACTCGGCATGTGCAAGCTGGCCGCATATCCGGGAATCTTTGAGTTGTGCCACTCGATGGGGAAGGTGATCGGCGTGTTGCCCAGCACGCTGAAGTCGTAGCCGTTGTGGGTATATTTCCAGATGTATTCGCCATCGAAGACCAGGTAGCGCCCGAAAGCCTGCTGCAAGCCGGCGTGGAATTCATTACGGAAGCCGGGATTCAGGTTCGCCGGAACGCAGGGCACGAGGGCCGCGATCACCGCATAATCGCAGCCGTTGTTGGAAAGAACCAGGTTCTCATTGAAGGGAGTTTCGAGCGTTCGTGCGTACGAGAGGCGAAGCACGGTACTGCTTGGCTTGATGTTGTATGCCATTCCCAGGCGCGGTTCCACCTGCGACGCGGAGCTGAGGCCGTTGTACACATCTCCCCGAAGCCCGAGGTTGAATGACCAATTCCCCGCGCTGATCGTGTCTTGAGCGAACACCGCGAGCTCTTTCACGTCGGTGTGGCCATGGAAGTCATAGAGGCCGCCGCTGCGCGTCAGGTCAAAAGGCAGCAGGACGGAATTGAAAGTGGGATAAAGGGTTCCATTGGGGTTGTACGGCTGGCCATTCAGCACGTAACCTAACGAACCGTACTCAGTCAGAGTATTTGGCAAATCGGCGCCCACGCACTGCGACGGATTAGTTAAACCCGGCACGGGGACATACGTTCCTGAGGCCGCATTCAGTGAGATGCAGGGCGCATTGAGCAAAGGATCCACAATTCCAAGGGCATCGTTTTCCGTCGGGAACGTCTGCTGATAGCTGATCCCGAACTTCATGTTGTTGACGCCGCGAACGTATGCGAGATCAGAGTGAATTCCGGTGTTGGTGAGCAGCCGGTGCTGGCCGATGCTTTCCCGCTGCAGGTTTAGCGGGCCAAGATCGGAGAACGGGTCGGCACTGGGATAGTAGTGGTAATCATCGCGCCGCACCACGCCGCCCAGGGTAAACACCGCTTTCGGGTTGAGCAGCAGCGACCACGACGGAGCGATGTTAAAAGTCTTGATCTGCGAGCGCTGGTCCATGGCGGGAACCGGGTTCCCGAACGGATCGAGGACGCCGAGGTTGAGATTGTCGTAGGTCTGCGGCGTCTGGAACCAGGACCGGCTCCAGGCCAGGTCCAGATGAATTGTATTGCCGGTCGCGATTTGATAGTCGACCCGGTCGAATAAGTTTTCCAGGTTGCCCTTGTCGTGCATGACGGCGAATTCCGGCGCGTCGAGAAAGCGGCCACCGTCGGTGCCACTGATGGCGATGAAATTGCCCCAATTCTGCCCGCCATAGGCAAGGTCGAACGATGTGTTCGAGGTCCCGAACGAGCCGTAGGACGCGTCGAGCGAACCGGTCGGCGTGGTGATGCCCTGACCTGAGCGCGTGCTGACCTTTACGACCAAGCTCGTCTTCCCGCCGAATTCCGCTGGTGGCGCCCCCGCGATGACCTCCATCGACTGAATTGAGTCGGATGGAATCTGGTTGGAAAAGGTCTTGCTCGTCTGATCGGAATTCGTCTGGTCGTCCACGGAAATGGTGTTTTCCGCGTGATCGCCCAGGCCATGCATACTGTTGTTGGAGTCGGCCGAAACTCCTGGAGTAAGGGACGTGACCGCCGCGCTCACACCGGACGATTCCGCCAGCATCGGCAGCCTCTCGATCTGGCTCCTATCCACGTCGCTATGTGAAGTGGAATCGGTTTCCACCAGGTCTCCCGCCTCTTCGTGGACCGTAACCGTCGTCGCCTCAGCCAGGGCTTGCAGCGTGATGCTGAGGGTAACCGGCACCACCGAACGCAACTCGACATCCTGCGTATAGGGCGAGAACCCCTTCGCTGTGATCGTGAGATGGTAGGGATTGAAGGCAACGTTCGCAAAACTGAATTGGCCTGTGGTGTCGGTCTGCGCGCTGCGAGCCAGTCCGCTGACCGGATTATGGATTTTGACGGTGGCGCCAACCACCACTGCTCCGGTCACGTCAACCACCGTCCCGCTCAGTGTTGTGGAGTTGCCGACGGATTGCGCTCCCGCGATGCTGACGGCCAGAGACAGCACGATCGCCAACGCGGCAAAGCGCCTTTGATAGAAAGGATAGAAAGTAGGCATGAGCCCTCCTGAAACGAATAGGGAATCGGCCGGCCCGTACGCAGGCAACGTCAAGCCGGGAACCACAGGTTGCGAGGAATCCCTAGACGGCAGGAGGACCACGAATACCCAGGTCGAATACGCTCAGCCGGGCGATCGCGATAACTTCTTCTTCTTGCAGCAGGCCGACCGCCGCAAATACCGGCCGGACGTGATTGCAAATGGCCGTGGGCGTGGTCGTATGAGCCACCACGCAGATTGAGCAGGAGTTAGATTCGGTCTGGTTCGGATGGTTGTGAGTAGACTCCGCCACCGCCGTCCACAACATCACGGACAGGCAGAGCCAGGTCAACCACCGAAAAGTAAACCGCATTCGTTCCTGCATTGGGCTAGTTTATTTAGCTTATATCGGTTCTCCTGCGCAAGGCAATGCCGGGCAAGTTACTATTGGGACGAGTGCTATGTTTGCCGCCCAGCCAAGGCGGCCATTCGGCGATCAAACTTACCAGCGAGGAAACACATGTCGGAACCAACCTACGAAGAACTCAAAGCCAAGTTGTCCCAGTTGGAAAAAGAAGTTGAGACCAAGAAGCGCAGCGGAGACCTGATCTTCAAGGTCGGCGAAAAAGGTGGCGTCAGCGTCTACGGACTCGGCCGCTTCCCGGTCACGCTTTACTACGAGCAATGGAACCGCTTGCTGGGGGCGGCAGACGATATAAAGAAGTTCATGGAAGAGAACAAATCCCGCCTAAAGCTTAAGGAATAAGGCTGACAGGCGAGTTCTCAGTTCTTAGTTCCCGGCTCTCGGATCAGTTCTCAGTTGGTTACCCTTGGGGGTTTACTGAGAACTGAGAACTGGGAACTGAGAACTGTTTTCGGGATATAATAAAAAGACCGTGCCCAAGTACTCCATCGTCGTCCCTCTGCACAACGAGCAGGAGAACGTCACGGACCTCTACGACCGCCTGAAAGCGGTGATGGAGGCTGCGGGCGAGACCTTCGAAATCGTGCTGGTCGATGACGGATCGAACGACCACACCTTCGCCATGCTGCGCGAGATCGCGGCCGTCGATAGCCGCGTCACGGTCGTTAAACTCCGCCGCAACTTCGGCCAGACCGCAGGACTGGCCGCCGGTTTCGACCACGCCCGCGGCGAGTACATCATCGCCATGGATGGCGATTTGCAGCACGATCCCGGCGATATCCCGTTGTTTCTGGAAAGGATTGCGGCAGGCTACGATATTGTCAGCGGCTGGCGCAAAGTTCGCGTGGATAATTTCTGGATGCGCCGCATCCCCTCCCGCATGGCGAACTGGCTCATGGCCAAGCTCAGCGGCGTCGAGATTCACGACTTCGGCACCACCTTCAAAGCCTACCGCCGCGAAATCCTCGAACAGGTCCCGCTCTACGGTGAACTGCACCGCTTCATCCCGGCGCTGGCGTCATGGTACGGTGCGTCCATCTGCGAAGTGCCCATCCGCAATGTAAACCGCGAGCGCGGCA
>JBEKWP010000022.1:0-39286 GCA_049512915.1 Candidatus Sulfotelmatobacter sp. | reverse complement strand
GTGATCATCGCTCGAGTGCGCCTCCAGAATCCGGCCAGGCAAATCATTGCGATGTGGACAAACAGGAACAGCACCAGGGCCAGCGTGACAAAGAAGTGAATTGTGCGAGCGGATTGACGGCCGCCCAACAGAGTAACGGACCAGGGGAAGGCGGAGGCAAAGGCGAGCGACATCGCGAGGCCGCTCCAGATGACCAGGGGGAACAGAACGAAGATCACAAACAGGTACGTGAGGCGCTGGAGCCCATTGTAGGAGGAAGCCTCTGCTGCACTCGGCCGCTGAAAGCGCAAAGGTTTTACAAAGGAGGTTGAGAGCGTCCGCCATGAGAGATCGGCCTTGCTGGGGACCAAGTCTTTTCGGAAATGCCGCGTAAGCAGGCCGGAAATTACATACAGCAAGCCGGTCAACACCGCGATCCAGGCAGCTTCAAAGTGAAGTGCCCGGCTCCAGCCGTTCTGGTCAGGCAGCACGTAGCCGTAACCCGTCGGCACCGTTCTTCTCGAGGAAGGAATCGGCAGTTGAAACAACGGTTTCGTCAAGACGGTGCCGGTTTCGCCCCAGTAGAAGCGCGGATGCGAGATCACAATTTCGATGCCGGAAACGAGCAGGGCGAAAAAGCAGAGAGTGCTTACCCAGTGCGTGACGCGGACCAGGGCAGAGTGCCTCGGCGAAAGCTTCATGACAGGGCTGATCGAAACACTGCTCGCGACGGAATCTTGCCCGTGTAGCTGTGCGGATCCCAATGTCGCCATTTTGGCCTCCGCCCGCCTAAGACTCGCCCCGGCGGGAGCAGTGTCATCCTACCACTCCATACATTGAGACGGATAAACCACTGAAAGGTAATTGCCAAAAGATGTGAGCGGACTTAACAACTGATTCGCGTTTGACCCCGATTGCTATAATCGCGGGTAGTTCTACAAGCGGAAGTGGGACAGAAGAAATGAGTGGCACAAGAATCCACTGGGGGCGAATTCTGATCGGCGGGCTGCTCGCGGAAGTGGCTCTCATTCTCGCGATTGTTCCTCTTGGCTCGCGTCTCGGTGACAATTTCCTGCGTTACACTGCTCCTCCCGGTTCCTTCGTCATGTGCTTTCTGGGAGCGCTGTGGGTGTGTCGGCGGATCGAATCCCAATTCATTCTGCATGGGACACTGGTCGGAGTGGTGGCGGCCCTCATCTACGTTGCCTTGACACGCGCGCAGCCCGAACCTTTCGCATACATTGTGGCCCACGTGCTGAAACTCGTCGGCGGTGCATGCGGCGGCTTCGTCGCCCAAGAGCGCCGATCTTCGTCTCCGGCGGAAACCGTTCGCGATTGATTCACTGTCTCGCCGGTTCCGATTTACTGCCAAGTGGGCGGCCAATCGGAAGCTCCGAGTCAGCGAACAGTGCGAGGGGCGCTTGGTCGTGTGGCCGGAAGCGGGTTGTCGCTCTGCTTCAGGCTTCCACAATTACGCTTGGATGCACCTCGATTAACGTGGCAACATCGGCCACTCGCCGATACGACTCGATCCGGTCGGCATGCTCGTAGGTGTCGGTTACGACGATCACTTCATCGGCCCCCGTATCACCCACAAGCTTTTCTAGCCCCGCCTTCACCGTCGCGTTCGATCCTACAATCGCTGCTCCGAGTTTGTTCTCCACGGCTGCCCGCTCCCAGTCCTGCCAGAGAGCCTCCATGGAATCCACCGGAGGCAACAACTCGACCGGCTGGTTTCGAATGAGTCGCAGAAAGCGCTGCTGCGGTGTCGTGAACAAACGCCTGGCTGCAGCGTCCGTCTCCGCCGCAATCACTTGCACCGCTACCATGAAGTACGGTTTCCGCAGCACTTTGCCTGGCCGGAACTCGTCGCGGTATAGCTGAACCGCTGCGGATAAGTGCTCAGGAGCAAAGTGGGCCGCGAACGCAAATGGCAAACCGAGCATCCCTGCCAGTCGCGCGCTGAAGCCGCTCGACCCCAGCAAGGTGATCGGAACATTGCTTCCCTGCCCGGGAATCGCTTTCACCACTTGCCCTGGCCGTTCCGGCCCCAGGTAGGTTTGCAATTCAGCGAGGAGTGCCGGAAAATCTTCGCCACCCTGCTGCAAATCCCTTCGCAAAGCCCGCATCGTTTGAAAGTCGCCGCCCGGAGCCCGTCCCAGCCCCAGATCAATTCGCCCTGGGTACAGCGCCTCCAGAGTTCCGAATTGTTCCGCCACCACCAGCGGTGCGTGGTTTGGCAGCATCACTCCACCACTGCCCACTCGAATCGTCTTCGTCGCTGCCGCCACATGCCCAATCAGCACTGGCGTGGCTGAGCAGGCCAATCCAGGAATGGAGTGATGTTCCGCCAACCAGTAGCGCTTGTATCCCAACTGCTCCACGTGCTGCGCCAGGTTCACTGATCGGGCAATTGCGCTGCCCGCGGGCTCCCCGGCTCGCATGCCTACAAGATCCAGCACTGAAACGGCCAACCCGTTACCCATAGCCTGTTAGATGAGTCGCATGTCAAAGCGATGCGCGCGTTTTCCGACGGCAGTCGGACAGGAACATTGCGTCGCGGCGCGGACCAGCCCAATTGAGGTTTTGGAGTAACCCGCCCAAGGCCAGAGTCGCCGAGGGCTCGCAAGAGCATGCCTCGAACCCGCTTACCGACCCCTAACCCTGGCTTGCCCCTGAACCGGCCGAGCGATCCGGAAGATTTTTGGGCTTGATCATGCCGGCAAGAGGAATCAATCGAACACTAATCTGGAGCGGGGCGAGCCGCGTCCCCCTGACTAGAACGATTGTGGGAACCGAGCTTCCAAGAGTTCGCGTACTTCGCCGTCGCTTTGAATTGCGGCATGAGATACGGTTTTTCCCGGAACTTCATGCGCGCCTGACCGGTATTGATCAAAGCTGACTCGGCGCATCTCAATCAGTCGAGTCATCCTCCCAAGTGAAGACCCTTATGCAGGCTTACATCGTCGCCATCGCCGCTCTTCAAACTGCGGAAGACAATCGTCGATAAGATGGTCAATATCCCGAGAGCAATGAGAGCCTTATGGATTCCATGAATCATTTCTGCGGGATCGGAGTGCGTGCTGGGCACGAAAAAGGCTGTGGCCAGCCCCGCCGCCGCTACGCCGAAGCTGATCGACATCTGCTGCGCGGTGCTTGCGATGGAACTGGCGCTGCTGGCGTCTTCTTCCGCTATGTCAGCGAATACAAGCGTATTCATGCTCGTATACTGCAGCGACGTGAACCCTCCATAAAGGAAAGCCTCCAGAACGATGGCCCAAACCGGCGTTCGTAGGCCAATCGTCGCAAACACCATCAGGAGGACCCCGAGAATTACGGTGTTGGAGATGAGGACGCCACGATACCCGATACGACGCAGAATTCGTGGCATTGCTGCTTTCATGCTCATCGAGGCTATTGCCTGCGGCATGACGAGTAGACCGGACTGCACCGGGGTGAAGCCCAAGCCGACCTGATAGAGGAGTGGCAGGAGAAATGGCACGCCGCCAATTCCAAGACGAGTGAAGAAGCTGCCGCTTACAGCAGCGCGGAACGTGCGAATACTGAATAGCCTGAGCTTCAACAAGGGGAACGGAAGACCCCTCCCGTGGATTCCGTACCCGGCAAGCAAGGCAATCGACAAAACCAGCAACCCTGTCATTTCGGCTGCGCTCAGAGTGTGCTCGCCGAATATCTCCAGCACATAAGAAAGCAATGCGACCCCGGAACCGAAGAGGAGGAGCCCGACAACATCGAGTGGAGGGGTCTGCTCTTCGCGGTAGTCCGGCAAATGCAGATAAACGAGGATCAAGCCCGTGAGTCCGATCGGAATGTTAACGAAGAAAATGACGCGCCAGTGAAGATAGCCGACGATGAGACCTCCGGCGATGGGGCCGAGCATGGGCGCCACGAGGGCTGGTATGGAAACAAAGCTCATGACACGCAGAAGATCTGACTTGGCAAATGTTCGCACCAGAGTAAGCCGGCCCACCGGCACCATCATCGCGCCGCCGCAACCTTGCAGGATGCGGGAAGCGACCAGCAAGTGGATGTTGCTTGATATTCCGCACAGAAAGGATCCCAGGGTGAATACACCAATCGCGGATGCGAATACACGGCGGGTTCCGAACCGGTCCGCCATCCAGCCACTGATCGGGATGAAGACCGCCAGGCTGAACGTATAGCTTGCCAATACCGCCTTCATGCTGAGGGGAGCGACGCCGAGTGCGAAAGAGATGGCGGGAACGGCCGTGTTGAGAATCGTCGTATCCAGCGACTCCATAAAAAAGGCGACAGCAACGAGCCACGGTAGAAGCCGCTTGGAGGCTTCTGAGGGGTCGGATGAAGACGGAGGCGCGATCAACGGGCTGGCTGGGTTCATATGTAGGGACTGCGGGAGGCTTCTCCGCCTCGAATATGTTAGCTGAAGTGTCCGACCGACCACGGTTTCCTACGTAGGTGTGCTTTGCAGCGTCGGCTCCTCCAACCATCCTTTCCGGCCACGGGGATGAGTACGCAAAGAAGTGATCGGAAAAATGCAAGATTGCGATACGAACTCTCGACGGGGAAAACGGAATGACAGCCAAGTCTCTCTTTCTAATAGGAGTTGGCTCGCTATGTTAAGGCGCGGCAATACGGCAGCAATCGGCGAGTCGCGGAGTTTCTGATTTCTACCGCCGCGCTATTGTGAAATTCGATTGACGGAGAAATACTGACCGTCCTAGTATTGGTTTTGTTATGACCTCGTCGACCTACCGCCGTCACCATCACCATCATGCGATAAGCGTGTCGGCGGAGGACTACGGATAAACAGCCTAAAGAGCACTGATAGGAATCCGAGCCCGCTGACGCGAACTGCGCAGCGGGCTTTTTGTTTCTGCTGCGGACACCGAAGCGCCGGGAAGGATCGGAGGAGGAATGCGATGGAGATCAACTTCGAAAAAATGCAGGGCTTGGTACCGGCGGTGATTCAGGATGCAGGCACCGGAGAGTTGCTTATGGTGGGGTTCATGAACCGCAAAGCGCTGGAGACAACCATGCGGACGGGCTTCGTCACGTTTTATAGCCGCACGCGGAAAAGTTTGTGGACCAAAGGAGAAACCTCCGGCAATCGGCTGGAGGTCACGGCAGCCTGGACGGACTGCGACCGCGACACCGTGCTGTTCCGCGTCCGCGTGTTGGGCGAGGGCAAAGTGTGCCATACGGGTTCGAGATCCTGCTTCACGGAGGTGCTACAGCTGGGTGCAGCGGCCATGGCTGCCGCGGAGGAGGCGCAGTGAAACTTCGTCTGGGCATCCCCAAGGGGAGTTTGCAGGAAGCAACGCTGAGCCTGTTCACGCGTGCCGGGCTGCGCGTCTATACCAGCGCGCGCTCCTACTTCGCCGCCACCGACGATCCGGAAATTGAATGCCTGCTCATTCGCGCGCAGGAAATGGCCCGCTATGTCGAACACGGGGCGCTGGATGCCGGCCTGACTGGTCTCGATTGGGTGGCGGAAAGCGGCCTTGAGGTGGTGCGCGTTACCGACCTGATCTATGCGAAACAGAGCATGGGCAAAGTGAAGTGGGTGCTGGCTGTGCCGGAGGATTCAGCCTTTCACAAACCTCAGGACCTCGAGGGCCGGATCGTAGCCACCGAGCTGGTGAATTTCACGCGCAACTACTTTGCCAGTCGGAACGTGCCGGTGCGGGTTGAATTCTCCTGGGGCGCGACTGAAGTGAAGCCGCCTCTGCTGGCGGATGCGATCGTCGAAGTCACGGAGACCGGGAGTTCACTGCGTGCCAACCATCTGCGAATTATCGAGACGGTGCTCGAGTCGAATACGCAACTGATCGCGAACAAGGCAGCCTGGGCAGATCCCGCGCGGCGGCGCAAGATCGAGAACCTGGAGGTGATGCTATCTGGGGCCATGGCAGCGCAGGGCCGCGTGGGCTTGATGCTTAACGTCCGCAAACCGGATCTGGCCGGAGTTCTGGGCCTGCTCCCCGCGTTGAAGAATCCGACGGTCGCTCCCTTGGCCGACGGCGAATGGGTCGCAGTCAATACCATCATCGAAGAACAGACAGCCTGGACTCTGATTCCGAAGCTCAAGGAAGCGAATGCACAAGGGATCGTCGAGTATCCACTCAATAAGGTGGTGATGTGATGAGCGCCGTGCCGCGCAATGTGATGCGCATTCTTGAAGGGACTAAGAAAGACCGGTTCGTGCGCGCCTTGGAGCAGCGCGGCGCGAGCGATCTGGCTGAGGTTGAGCCGGTAGTTCGGCGCATCGTGAACAATGTCCGGCGCAACGGCGATCGGGCTTTGCGCCGCTATGCGGCGCGGTGGGACGGGCTCGTCAGGGACGAACTCGCGCGCGTGCCCGAGGCTGATCTGCTTGAGGCTTGGCAAAGAACTCCTTCGGAGTTGAGGGAGGCCATTATCCAGGCCGCAGATAACATTCGCCGCTACTGCGAGTGGCAGAAACCGCAAGAGTGGCGGCGCGAAATTCATCCCGGAGTTTGTGTTGGGCAGTTGGTGCGGCCTCTGGAATCAGTGGGATGCTATGTTCCCGGCGGACGTTATCCGCTGCCTTCCACACTGCTGATGACCGTGATTCCGGCGCAGGTTGCAGGCGTGCCGCAGATTCGCGTGGTGTCACCGCGTCCGGCCCAGGCGACTTTGGCCGCCGCGGCATTTCTCGGTGTGCGCGAATTCTATCGCGTGGGTGGAGCGCAGGCGATTGCTGCGCTCGCTTACGGAACGGAGAGCATCCCGCGTGTCAACAAGATCGTCGGTCCCGGCAACCGGTATGTGACCGCGGCCAAAAAGCTGGTTGCATTCGATTGTGCCATTGAGTTTCTGGCCGGTCCTACCGAAGCTGTGTTCGTCAGCGAGGAGGGCAACCCAGTTTTCATCGGATGTGATCTGATCGCGCAAGCGGAGCATGATCCCGATGCCCTGTGTGTCTTGATCACGAATTCGCGCGGATTAGCCAAAGCTGTGCAGGCCGAAGTGCAGGCGAGGACGAGGGCAAATCCAATTGCTGCACAGTCACTTTCCCGTCGCGGGGCAATCCTGTTGGTCACTTCTCTCGATCAGGCAGTCGAGACCGCGAACCACATTGCGCCGGAGCATCTCACGCTTCCTGCGGCTCTGGCACCGTCGGTCCAAAACGCCGGCTCGATTTTTCTGAACGACTTCACGCCCCAGTCAGCGGGTGATTACATCTCGGGTCCAAATCACGTGTTGCCGACTGGAACGATGGCACGCGTGCGCGGCGGCCTGAACGTTCTGGATTACGTTCGCATCATTTCTTGCCAGGAGGTTTCCCGCGAAGGTATTCACCGAATCGCCCCAGCGGCTATTGCGCTTGCCGAAGCCGAGGGCTTGCACGGACACGCCGAATCGTTGCGGGTGAGGTGTGCGAATGCTTGAGGCCCGCGCTGCAGTCAAGAATTTGCATGCTTATCGGCCGCCCCTGGCGGGCCGTCAGGGGCTGCGCCTCGATTTCAACGAGAGCACGATCGGTTGTTCGCCGCGTGTATTGGCGCGGCTGCGCTCAATGGATGCCGAAGCTCTGGCCCGCTATCCGGAGCGCGAACCAGTCGAAGCCGAAGTCGCAAGTTTTCTCGGACTCGATGCGCCTCAGGTGCTGCTCACAAATGGTGTCGATGAGGCCATTCATCTGCTTTGCTCAACCTATCTCGAGCCCGGCGACGAAGCGATCATTGTCGTGCCCACTTTTGCGATGTATGCGATCTTCGCTCAAGCTGAGGGCGCTCGCGTGGTCGAGGTTCCTGCCAGCGAGAACTTCAGCTTTCCCCTGGAAGATCTGCTCTCCCGGATCAGCCAACGCACCCGGCTGATTGCTTTGGCGAATCCCAACAATCCCACAGGAACGGCCGTCCCATGCGACGTACTGCTGCGAGTCGCTCGCGCCGCGCCCCATGCCGCGGTTCTGGTGGACGAAGCGTACTTTGAGTTTCACGGAGAGACCATCCTTCACCACGCGGCACGGCCGGCGAATCTCTTCGTGGCGCGAACATTCTCGAAGGCTTATGGGCTGGCAGGTCTTCGCATTGGTATTCTCGCCGGAGATGCGGCCCAGATGGCAATGGTGCGCCGCGTCGCTTCGCCGTACAACGTGAATGCGGTTGCGCTCGCGGTGTTGCCGGAGGCGCTTCGAGATCAGGAGTACGTCGAACATTATGTCAGCGAGGTGCAGCGCGGCCGCGAACTATTGCAGCAGGAGCTGAAAGCTCTTCACTTGCGCTACTGGCCGAGCCGCGCCAACTTTGTTCTGGTGCGTGTCGGTCCCGCCTATGCAGAATTCATTCAAGCCCTGCGCACCCGCGGAATCCTGGTCCGTGACCGGAACAATGATCCAGCGTGCAATGGCTGCGTGCGCCTGACCGTCGGATCTCTCGAACATACCCAGACTTTGATCGTCGCCCTGCGCGAAGCGGTCGAAAAACTCAGGGCACACCGTGAGGTGAACGTGTGAGGAAAGCCAGGCTGCATCGCGCGACCGCCGAAACTGAGATTCGGATTGCGCTCACCATCGAGGGACGCGGAAAGTACGACATCGCTACTGGGATCCACTTTCTGGACCACATGCTGGAGTTGTTTGCGCGGCACGGCGGATTCGATCTCAAGCTCAAAGCCGCGGGTGATCTGGAGGTGGATCAGCACCACACCGTCGAAGACGTAGGCATCGCTCTCGGTGAGGTCTTCGACCTTGCGCTGGGAAATCGTCGCGGCATTTTACGGGCCGGATACTTTGTCATGCCCATGGACGAAACTCTCGGGCTGGCAGCTGTCGATTTCGGCGGACGGGCGGCGGCGGTGGTCGATACCAAGGTTCGCGCGGCACGAGTCGGAGATTTACAAGTCGAACTGGTGTGCGATTTCTTCGAGGGCTTTGCCCGCGGCGCTCGCGCCAATGTCCACGCCCGGGTACTCTACGGACGCTCGAGCCACCACAAGATCGAAGCGCTCTTCAAAGCATTCGCCCGAGCCTTGCGCGTGGCATGCTCTCGCGATCGTCGCCTGGGCCGAATGCTGCCGAGCACCAAGGGGCTTCTATGATCGCCATCGTGGATTATGGCGCGGGCAACCTGAATTCTGTGAAAAAGGCGTTTGACTACCTCGGGGCTGATGTTGTGGTGACAGACCAGTCTCAGACCGTGATGGCGGCGCACAAACTCGTATTGCCCGGAGTGGGACACTTTTCCTCTCTGCGAGCCCTGGATCAAGCGGGCCTGCGGGAGCCCTTGCTGCAAGCCGCTTTCGCGGGAAAACCCTTTCTTGGGATTTGTTTGGGAATGCAGTGGCTTTTCGACGGCAGCGAGGAGTGCAATGAGGTTGCGGGCGCGGGCATTTTTCGAGGCGAATGCCGGCAGTTTCCGTCCTCGGTAAAGTCGCCGCACGTTGGCTGGAATTCCTTGACGTTGCAGAAGGGTTCGCGGCTGCTGCGCGGCATCGCGCAAGATTCGTTTGTCTACTACACGCACTCTTTTCATGCGCCTGTGGTTGCCGCAACCAGTGCGGCGAGTGAATACGGGCTGCAGTTCACCGGCGCTGTCGAGCAATCAAACATTTTCGGAGTGCAATTCCACCCCGAGAAATCAGGAGACGTGGGGCTTGCTATCCTGAAGAATTTCTGCGAGGTCTGATGTGTTGACCAAGCGCATCATCGCCTGCCTCGACGTGGATGGCGGCCGCGTTGTGAAAGGCGTGCGTTTCAAGAATTTACGGGACGCCGGCGATCCGGCAGAGTGTGCCACGGCCCACGCGCGCAGTGGTGCGGACGAAATCGTGCTGCTCGACATCACCGCTACCAGCGGGAACCGGCACACTCTGCTGGACGTGGTCCGCGCGACGGCACGTTCGCTGTTTGTTCCGTTCACCGTGGGAGGCGGGATTCGCCAGCTCGACGATGCAGCCGCGGTCTTCGATGCGGGTGCAGACAAGATCGCGATCAACTCGGCCGCAGTTCGCGACCCCACATTGATCGGCAAGATCGCAGGGTGCTTCGGTTCGCAAGCAGTTGTGGTCTCCATCGACGCCAGAAAGGTCAACGGACGCTCTGCCAACCCAGGCCATGAAGTGTTCACCGCTGGTGGACGCGTGCCCACAGGCCGGGACGCGATTCAATGGGCCCGGGAAGCGGCTGCTTGCGGAGCGGGCGAGATCCTGCTGACTTCGATGGACCGGGACGGAACTCAAGCGGGATTCGACTGCGAATTAGTGCGCAAAGTGGCAGAGGCAGTCCCAATCCCCGTGATTGCTTCCGGGGGCGCGGGATCGGCGCTCGACTTCATCCAGGTGTTTGGCGAAGGATGCGCCGACGCGGCTCTGGCGGCTTCGATCTTTCACTTCGGTATCGAGAGTGTCGCGCAACTGAAACACGAGCTGCACAATGCCAGCGTACCGGTGAGGTGGCCATGCTGATTCCGTCGATCGACCTGATGGGCGGCAAGATTGTTCAATTGATTCAGGGCGAGAAGAAAGCGCTGGAGTTCGACAATTTCGGCTATTGGATTGAGCGCTTCTCCGGGTATCCGTTGGTGCAGGTGATTGATCTTGACGCCGCTCGGGGTACGGGGAGTAACCGGCCGCTGGTGAATCAGATTACGCAACGGCTCAATTGCCAGGTGGGTGGCGGGGTTCGCACGCTATCAACTGCACGAGAGCTTTTAGAAGCGGGCGCCCAAAGGGTCATCCTCGGTTCCGCGTTATTGCAGAATGGCAAAGTCAACACCCAGTACGCGGCCACGCTGGAAAGCTCACTCGGCGCCGCCGCGCTCGTCTTTGCGCTTGATTCGCGAGGCGGCCGGGTTGCGATCGACGGCTGGCGCCAACAGACTGCCGTTACCGCGTTCGAGATGATTCGGGTGCTGGAACCCTTCTGCGGCACTTTTCTTTACACGCACATCGATACCGAAGGCCTGATGGGTGGAATTCCGATGCGGACTGTGAATGCAATAAGGCAGGCCACTGCGCGGCGGCTGGCCGTCGCCGGCGGCATCACGACGCAGCAAGAAATTGACCAGCTCGACGCGCTGCAGATGGACGCCGTTGTCGGGATGGCCTTGTATTCAGGCAGGATCTCGCCCTTCGTTCCTTGAGCGCCCTGTAAAACCGATCCGCTTCTTCGCGGTGAGTCAGCCGCCTTTCACCCGACTTACCTGTTTCCGTGTCCACAAATGCAATTTGCTCAAAGCCCGAATGATAATCACAACCGGATAATCAGCATGTTCGACTTCTTTCCTCTGAGCTCTTTGGTTGGCTTCCGCCTCCAAACACGCGGAGCCCAGCACCAAACCCCGAAATTTAAGTGCAGCCCGGTTATCTAATTTTGATCCCGCAAACCAAGGTTTTCCCAATGGAAGGTCAAGGCTGCAGGGTCGAGATCGCCCAGGCCATGTTGCCCACCGGCGAAACCCCGATGTGGATTCCGACGTCGTTCTGCATGTTGACCCATGCGCCGCCGGTTTGCATTTGAAATACGGAGTGATTCCCGTCGGCAAAGGTGGAGCAGCTGGTGATCCACGTGATTGACAGATTTCACCCTGCCCGCGAATCGCTATTGCCTGTCTTTGCTTTTCGCGGGAGAATATTGGCCCGTAACATCGTCGCAAGCACAGCCAGCCGTCGGGTAAAAAGACCACATAGGCAGACCTCCATTGAGTTCTCAGGAAAATCGGGAAATTGCGGTCGACGAGTAAAAATGAATAATCGGGAGACGAAAAACAACGGGCTCAACAGCGCACCTGACCGCGAACTCGGCATGCAGGGCCAAACCGCAAAGAATATTCAGTTTGACCGTATATCATGGACTTGCCCGATCACCGAAGCCGTCTCATTGCTCACAGACGTAACAAGAAACGACGTGGATCTTTCATGGTGATGCCAAGCTTGAAGACTGGCCATGGTTGCGCTCGCCGCCGATTCTGGCTGGCGATGGCGGGGTTTGCCATGGCGCTTGCGCTGGTGCCTTTTTCCTACAACGTCGAACGCCGCCTGGAGACCGTCGTTCACATTAAAGGTGGAGAATCCGAAAGAGTTGATCGGGAACTGGCGCAGCGTTTCCAGTCTCCCTATGCCCACCGCCTGGTTCTGGTGATCAGCGGTATCCCCGATCCGGATTCGGCAAAAGGCGCGGATGCATTGGGCTTCTTGAGCAGTTCATTGCGAAGTGTGCCTGGAGTATCGGGTGCTGTCTCAAGTGTGGATTGGCCAGATCCTCTGTTCACTGGGAACAATGGCGGGGCCTTGATCATCGTCGGGTTGGACCCACACGATGAAACCGTCGAGGCGCTGGTGCCTAAACTCAGGGCAAAAGCAGACTGGATGGAAGGTCAGCTAAGGTCGCAATACCCCAATATCAAACTGGAGATTACGGGTGAAACGCCACTGAACTTCGATCTTCGCAAGGTCAGTGCAGATGACGTCAGGCATGCCGAGGAACGAGCGATGCCCGGAACGCTCTTGCTTCTGTTGCTGGCTTTCGGCAGCCTTGTGGCCGCGCTGCTGCCGCTGGGTGTTGGGATACTCTCAATCTCGATGGCGTTGGGCGCCGCTGCGCTGCTGGCGCATTATCTGCAGCTGTCGATTCTGGTGCAGAATCTGGCGACGATGCTTGGCCTCGGCTTGGGCATCGACTACGCATTGCTGATGGTGAGCCGGTTTCGCGAAGCGTTGAACGAGGGATGTGATGCCGGCTGCGCCGCCGATATTGCTGCCGGGCAAGCGGGGCGAACGCTGATCATCTCGGCCACGACAGTTGCGATCGGATTTTCAGCGCTGCTGACTGTTCCCATCAGCGAGCTGCGCTCCATTGGGATCGCTGGCCTGCTGGTAACCGTTTTGAGTGTCATGCTTTGTACATTCATTCTGCCTTGGGTGCTTGGTCTGCTAGGGCATCGCATCAATGCCGCCAGAGTGCGTTTTCGCGCCAGACGAGTCGAAACACGGGAGAGCCTGTGCGCGGCGAGTGAGCGGTGGGTGCGGTGGGGCAGCATTATAACCCGCCGGCCCTGGGCAGCTCTGCTCATCGCCGGGATTCCGCTGCTCATCCTTGCATTCCAGGCACGGAAAATCTCTCCCGGGGTTCCTGACCATGACTCGCTCCCGGCCGCAGCCGAGTCGGTGAAGGCACTGCACACGCTTCAAAACATGGGACGGTCGGGTATTGTGCAGTCGCTCCGAGTCGTGCTGGAGTTGCCGCCGCAGTCTCCGCCACTCTCGCCAGTGGGCTGGCTTGCCGTCAGTCGCTTGACGACGCACTTCAGGAGCGATCCCAGAGCGCAGGAGGTTTTATCTCTTTCGACCCTCACGGGAATGTCTGACACTGCGGATGCGGTCAACGATGTGCCTGAGCCAATCCGCAAGGGTTTTCTTCGCAGCGACGGTCAGGCTACCTTGATTGAGTTGCTGCCCACCGCCACTCTTTCGCCCAACGAGCAGATACGGTGGGTACGAGAGGTGCGTTCCTCAGATGTCGCGGCGATAACCGGCGTGCCCGGCGCTCTGCTGCGCGTCGGCGGCGTTCCTGCCCTCGAAGCGGATTATGATTCGGTAGTGAAAGAGCGCTTGCCGAAGGTGGTCCTTGGCGTCATATTGGGGAGCTTGCTCGCGCTCCTGATCGGGTTACGTTCCCTATTTGCAGCTATCAAAGCAATTCTGCTGAATCTTCTCTCCGTCGGCGCTTCGTTCGGTGCGTTGGTTGTCGTTTTTCAGGAAGGCCACGGTAGCAAGCTCTTTGGGCTCCACGGACCGACCGGCACTGTCTATCCGATCGTGCCGATTCTCTCGTTTGCCATCGTCTTCGGATTGAGCATGGACTATGAGGTATTCCTGGTTGCCCGAGTCCTCGAAGAACGGCGCCGCGGTCTATCCGAGAGATCAGCGGTGGTCGAGGGCCTGGCGCGGACGGCTGGGCTCATCACGAGCGCCGCGACAATTATGATTGCCGTCTTCACCGCATTCACCGTGGGGAGCTTTCTGGTCGTCCAAATGCTGGGCTTTACGCTTGCCGTGGCGGTGTTCATTGATGCCACCGTGGTGCGGATGGTTGTCGGTCCGGCACTATTGCAACTTGCCGGCGACTGGAATTGGTGGCCCTTTGGGTTATATGGATCCCCGGCAACGTCTGAAAAGGAGATGGTCCCTTGAAGGCGAATACGGTCGATGCTCCAGCGGCAGCACCGGATCTCGTAACCGCTTAGCGAAGCGGTTCGATTTATTTCACTTCCTCTTCTTTATCGTTGGACTGGTTGATATCAAAGTCCTTCGGTCCAAGATTCGCCTTTGGCGAGCCCCGTTCGATTGTAAGAATCGAGGAGCCGGGCTTGTCTTGCAGCTTTGCCTCCGCTTGCATCGCGGTCCAAACGCCGCCGACCTGCCGCAGCCCATAGTAAATGAATTCCTTCTGCTGTCCCGTCCCGCGAAGCGTTTTTACCACATGCACGGGGAACAAAATGCTGCGGTCGATCCACGATGTTACCGAATCATAGTAAGTCCTGTCCTGAGGACCGGGCGTGCTCTTAAGGACAAAGCAATCCCGCACGCCGTATTTCTCCGGAGCCAGAAGTCCCTGATTCTTCCAGAAGAACTGGCTCTCCACCATGTCTTCATAGGAGAAGTCAGTTCCCAGCAGAGGGTCGTTCCAACGTTCGAATGGCAACACGCTGGCGCCCTTCTCGCCAGGACGTGCCACCGAGATGGTTACGCGCCCACTCGGGCTCATATGCAGAAGAACACTAGTTTTCTCTGAGCCTGACCCTGAGATCTCGCATAGCACACTCAGACCATCGGGAAACCAGTGGGCCTTGGCGACGAACTTGTAGGTCGTGCGCTTGCCATCGCCTTCTATCCGCGCGAGTCGCCCGGTGATGCGGTAGTCCAATTTCTCAATACGCTGGCGCGAGCCAGTCAGCACAGTCTCCAGGTCAGGATTCGTCGCAAAGGCCCGCGATGGATGCACCAGGGACAGGAGCACCACCAAAGCGATGGAGGCTTGAATCATCCCACAGGCGCTCGCCCAACTCCCCTGTGGATACTGGCAAGAGTGGCGGCAGCGAGAGAGCATTACGACGCGGCGCAGGAAGGTCATAGCTATATATAACGCCAACGTCCGCATAGCGTCCATCGTCTATCGTTCAGACATGGCGACGGGGAGTGATCCGGTACTGCGACGACGGTGTGGAAGGCCTGGGCCACAGGCTGTTAATGGATGTTCAAGTCACCGTAATGGGCGAAGCTGGAGAGCGCTACCTCGTCGTTGCCGGGTAGATAGAAGCCGAACTTGCCCTGGCTGAAATCAGCGCCCGGCTGTGTCCAGCGATCCAGGACGGTCCAACTGTCACCGTGCTTGATCTGGCTGACGAGCGCCGTGGGGCTAACGCGGATTCCGAACGTGCGGAAGCTTTTCTTGTCGCCTTTCTCGGGAACTTTGATCTCGTCCGTTTTCTCGCCGTTGCGGACGACCGTGCGGTAGAAGTTGTCGTCGTCGATTTGGAAGAGAACGTAGTTTTTGGGATCGCTATAGTTGAGCACCCATTGCAAGAGGTGACCCTTGGTAAGCATCGCTGAAAAAATAAATGTGCCCGAGGCAGGAACGTCTCTGTATAGAACGAAATCCCCGCCTTTGCGAATGAAAGAATCCCCCTCATGCTTCCATGCGCCTGGGTCATCCCAGCTCGACATGCCGCTCGGGGCGAGAGACAAATCCAAAGTCTTGGATTGACCGGCTAGGACTTCGAGCGTTGATGAGCGCGTGAACCTTTCGGCGGTTCGCGCAGTAAGAGTGTAGGTACCAGGCGCAAGATTGAGCGGGACACCGCTGCTTACCGTTTTCAGAAGATTGCCTTTGACGATTGCAACATTGGCGTCGGCGGGCGTGAAGGTAATTTTCAATTCGCCGGGAGCGGCTTCCAACGTGGCATCGGCAGCAGTGAGAGATATGGTTCCACCCGCGTCGAAGTGTTTCTTGAACTGCCGCGGATTGAATCGCTCATGGCGCAACTCAACGATATGGTCTCCGGGGATGACGGTGGAGGCGAAGAGCGTGCCGTCGAGCTTAATGGTGCCAAGGGGAATTTGATCGACGAGAACCGCAGTTCCGGGCACACCGCCCTGGACGGTCAGCGAGGCCAATTGAGTTTGCGGTTGCGGCTGCGGTTGTGGCTGGGATTGGAGGTTGAAGATAAGACTGGCCTGCTCGCCCTTGCGAATGCGGATTTTTTGCTGGGGAGGATCCTGAAAGCCGCTTTTAGAGACTTGTACAACGTAGTCCCGGGGCTCGAGATTTGTCAGGCGCAACTGGCCGGCCTCAGTGAGTTGCCGTTGAAGTTTGCCGTTGAGAAAAACTCTTGCATCGTCTTGACCGGCAACGACGAGGAGCGTGCCCAGGCTGTGACCGGACTCGGAGGGTGGTTGATCACCGAGTGTAACTTTTCCCGCAGCCGCGTCGGAAGAAGTGCGCAGGGCAGGCAGAACCGGTTCGGGCGGGGTTTGTGTGGGCGGCGCTTGTGCGGAACTTGTTGGTACGGGGTTTGTTTGCGCGGGAGTTGCAGGTGCGGGGGCGCGGACGTCAGGGGCAGATACGGTGGGTGCAATGGGTTGGGTCTTCGCTAGCGGCGTAGCGTAATGTCTTCGTGTGAAGAAAAAGGTTACTGCGACCAGGAGGATTGCAGCAGCGGAGATGACGATCAGCGTTGTGGAGTTCGAACTTGCGGGCCTTTTAGGCCGGGATGGGGAAGATGTGATTTTGGCTGGCGGTTCGGAAGCCTCGGCTGTGGGAGGGGTGGCGGCTTGTGGTGGTGGAGTGCTGAGCGCTAAGGGCACCGATGCAATGCTGGGGGGCGCCTTGCGCGGACGAACCTCGCTCGGCGGAACTTCGCTCGGCGGAACTTTGCTGGGCGAGACTCTGCTGGGCTGAATAGTAGCGGTGGGGACACTCTGGGGTGACACCGGGCTTTCCAGGACACTGGCAGCGGGAACGTTTTGTCGGGGAACCGCATTTTCTGGGGCATGGATTGGCGAAGCTGGGCTTGGCGGAATCTGGCCGGTAGAGTCGCGTGAGGCTTCCGGAGCGCTGGGGCGCGGGACGTGAAGAATTACGGCCGCGCCTTTGCCGCGCGGCGAGGCGCCGGGACTCTCCTGTGAGACTAATCCCAAGCGGAGGAGCAGGGCATTGGCGATGGACAAGATCTCGCCATCCGTCCAATACTTGGCGGCCATCGTTTGTATGCGCACGGCTAAAGCTTGTTTTGCCGCAAGGTCCGTGGCCCCATCGATTTCACGCTGCAGGCGCCGCAGGTCCTCGAGGTCGCCGCGGCGCGCCAGGCGCCGTCGAGCATCCTGGTCGCGCTGGATTTCATCCTGGATCAGCAGCAACTTGGGATCATGAGGATGGACGGCCAATCCCTCTGCAACCCAGGCTAAGGCTGCAAATGGATCGCTTGAAGCCTGCAGCTTGCGGGCTCGCGCAACCCAGTCCTCGACAGAGCTTGATTCTTTCCTGGCAACGATCAGGCTGAGGATGGTTTTGGCCGTGGGATGCGCAGGATTCAAGTTGAGCGCCTGATTGGTCAGCGTCTCGGCTTCCAGCCAATCGGTTTCCACCACGGAATGCGCGTGCTCGACCAGGGCATTGGCTAGAATGGCGCGGGCGAGAGAATTGTGTTTATCCAGTTCGTAGGCTTTGCGCAGCAACTGAATGGCTTCCGCGGACTTCCGCTGAGCGAACAGCTCCTGGCTTTCGGTGATAAGGCGGTTGGCTTCGGCATTGCGCTTGACGCCGTCATGAGCAAGCTTCTCCAGTTCGGACAGCTCCGCATCGTTGGGGAATTCGGCGGCTGTGCCTCGCA
The DNA here is from genome assembly GCA_049512915.1 of Candidatus Sulfotelmatobacter sp. Lineage (GTDB taxonomy): Bacteria > Acidobacteriota > Terriglobia > Terriglobales > Acidobacteriaceae > Sulfotelmatobacter. The sequence continues at coordinate 21,449 of JBEKWP010000022.1, read as the reverse complement.
ACAAATCCAGAGCGCGGGAGTAGTCGGACGAATGCAGATAGATGTTGATCTGCTCAATGAGCCGTGTTTTGGTTTGCGTGCGGGTTTGCTGGTCGCGTGTTCTGTCCAAGCATCTAACCTCGAAAGTCAAACACGGTGACCTAAAAATCTTACTCGATTGGATGGAAAAGGCTAGTGTCCTGGTGGTTGCGTCGCTGCCTTGTCCTCGTGTTGCAGTTCCGTACTTCACGTATTCAGGAACTCGGAATCACCACAGATCTCGAACGCAGAAAGTGGAGCGACTGCCGGATCGCACGCACGCCGGAAGCCATCCGCAAGCGCGCATTTGGCTAGTGACTGGTAAGCCCGCTGGCATTGCTGACCATGAGGCTCGAGACGTCCACCGGTTCGAAGTCCGCTAAGGTGAGACTTGTCAGGCAAGAGAGGTCGTTATCGTTCCAGCGAGCGTCGGGTGTGCCGATGAGTCCACCGCTATCTCCGTTATCGGCCAGAATGATTCCGTAGTTTCGGAATGCGGTGATGATTATGGCTGCTTGTGGGCTGGTGGAGGCGCAAGAGGGAGTGGTCACGGAAGCTTTCAATCGATAGATCTCGCCTGCGGGTCCAGACATGGTGCAGCTTTCAGGAGGCGAAGACTGGGAAATTTCTGATTCCACAGCGATGGAATCTCTGTCTGTGGCCGTGCAACTTCCTGTGCCAGCTGTTTCCGTCGCCGGCCAGACCCAGTAGTTCAACATATGGTTGAGCGTGAATCGAATCGGATGCTGAATCGTTCCGTTCGGCGCGCTCGGAGTGCCAGTACCGATTACCTCATCGGCGTTGGCCAGCAGCGGCGCCACCGGCAGTCCGGCAGCATCGGATGTTCCCATGCCTTGCGGCGTCAGGTTATTCGAAGATACGTCGGGCCAAAGTGCGTTCGAGGAATCGGTCCACGGACCGCCCTCGAATATTCCCTGCCACATCTCGTAGAGCGCAGGGTGGTTTCCATTGCCTGCTTCCAGGTAAACCAGGACGTGTCGATCTCCCGTTGAGTTCCTGGTGCCTTCCACCGGCGCATACGCTGGAATTGGACCAGTGGAGAAGTAGGACTGATATACCGTGGTGGCGACCGATACGTCCCCCTGGTTGTAAGGAACTTCAATCGTGGGTATTCCATTCGGAAAGGGAGCGTTCGAATTGTTTCCGAAGAATGGCTTTACTGTGGCCGGCAAATAGCCGCTATACATGGGTGCCGCAGGGGAAGTATCCACGGGCAAACTCGTTGTGGCGGCGTCTACTCGATGGTGAAAAATAGAAGTAGACGGGAATATGTTTGCGAGGAACTTGCTGTTGCCATTGATGGCGATACTGATGCTTTGAGTTGCCTGCGCATTGGTAGAGTCCGTGACGATGAATTCCGGCGTGTAGGTGCCTTGACCGCCTATCAGCGAACTGCTGATGCTCCCTGTGGTTGAATTGAGAGACATTCCCTCAGGCAAAGGAGGAGAATCGGCACTGGTGCTTACGGAATAGGTGTAGGGCGGAGAACCGCCGCTGCCGACGATTGTGCAGCCCGCATATGCCCCGCCTTGTGTTCCGCCGGGACACGAGGTGGTTGTGATCGCCAATGAACCGCTCGACCCGGTTACGGTCACTTTTGCCGTGGATGTGGCCAAGCCAGAGGCATTGGTCGCAGTAAGGGTGTAGGTGGTCGTTGAGGTGGGGCTCACATTCGTCGAGCCGCTCGGCGATGCGGAGGTGAATGTCCCCGGAGTGATGGCAATGCCCGCCGCTCCTGATGCCGACCAACTGAGCGTGCTGCTTGTACCGGAGCTTATGCTTGTCGGATCCGCTGTAAACGATGAGATCGTCGGAACAGCGCCGGTACCAGCGGGCGAGCCAGGCGAAGTCGTCGAGCCGCAACCCGCGAGTCCTGCACACAAGAGAATGAGGACAAGGTGCGGCACACGAAGATGCCTCCCTGAGAAGTTCGGTCCCGGGAAGCCGCGCCGATTTCCGCAGAACGAGTTCGTTGAGGCCATCCGTAATCCCAAGGCAGACTCAGTCTATTTCCGGCGCAGCCGTGGTAGTAGCTCTCGGTGGTCCTAGCCCCATGGACCACGCGTGTCGGTCCGCTAATCAAGGGATACGTGTAATTCGACGTAGCACTCTTGTCACGGTTCAGTCGGTTCGTGTGTGAAGGACTTGTATTTGAAAGGATCCCCGATTTCTGCTTGAATAACCCGACGGGGGCGTTCATGAAAATATACAATCTCGCCGGGTACTTGATTATCGTTTCCTACACGCTGGCTTGTATGTATTTCGCCCCGGCTCATTTGGGGCCTTGGACAGGAATGCTGATCGGCGGCGTTTATTTTATCTTTTGTTGGTTTATGGGCGGGTTGTATTTAGCTGATGTTCTTCATCTCGGAATCGCGCATCGTTCCCTCGACTATAAAGAATGGTTCATCAAGGCCGTCACGATCGTGAATAACACCTTCGCGATCTATGTAAATCCAATCACCTGGGTGAATCGCCATCGATTGCATCATAAAAATTCAGACCATGATGGGGACCCCAATAAAGTTGGAAGAGATGGTCTTTGGCGGACCCTATATCTCTGCCTGTTGCCGTATCAGTGTCAGGAGAATCTGGCTACTGACGATATCTTGAAGTCGCGAATTTTCCGGGCGGTGGGGAGTCCGGTCTTTGCAGTGGTTGCGCAAACTGCTAATTTTTGGCTTTTATGGAAGCTGGTTGGAAGCCTGAAGTTCACGCTCGTGATGTGGCTTGGCGTCCGAATTTTTGGTTGGTGGGTCAATATGGTTCAAAACTACTGGACCCACAGCCGGCAATTTGGATACCGGCGCTATGACGATGAACGCGACAACGCGATGAACATTGGCGAATGGCTGCCGGTAACAGCAACCTTCAGCGCCTGCCTGCAGAATAACCATCACCACTATCAAACTCTCTTGCGACTCAGCCACGACGAATCCGAGTACGACTTTGGATTTTTGACCGTCAAATTCATGAAGCGTCTGGGGCTGGTGAAGGCAACAGCAAGGGGCGAACAGATCCCGGCGGACGTTCGATTAGCCGCGCTCGATTTCTAGGGAGTTCTTTTTTCTTCGCGGAGTAAAGGGCTCAATCGTCTGCCCCAGAAAGCTCTTCGCAATTTCCTCACCGTCCAGGCCGTATACCTCCGGCCACTCGTCAGGATAGTAGTAAGTGCCAAAAAGCTTGTCGATCCACGGAAAATGAATGGCGAAGTTCTTGTCGATGCCCTCTTTCTGAGAAGTATGGTGCCAATGGTGATATCTGGGCATTACCAGAAACTTTTCAATCCATTTTGCATTGGGACCGAAATTGCAATGAGTCCAGGTAGCGTGAAGGGTGACAAAAATCAAGTATGCCAGGATGATCGATTGCGAAAATCCAAACATGAGAGGAACAAGGATAAATCCGCGCACCAGTGTGTCGTCTACAAAGTGGGAGCGTGAGCCCGCGATCCAATCGAGCGCCTTCGAGGAATGGTGAACGGCGTGAAAACGCCATAGAAAAGGCACCTTATGCAAAGCGAGATGGATGAAGTATTCGGCAAGGTCCGCAACCACGACGGCCAGGAAAAATTGCAACAACCAGGGCATTCGAGCGATGAAATGTTGGAGAACCGGAACGCCTAGATATTTGGTGGCCTGGGTAGCAGGCAACAAAACCAGAAAAGACAAAATTTGTATCGGGAGATGAGTGGACATGAAGTAAACCACATCCAAAGTCCACTCGTTCCGGAATGTTCCCTGTCTTGGATACTGCGGCCAGAGCCTTTCGAGGGGCACGTAGATGAGTGCCATCAAGAACAAGTCAAGCAAAAACCAGTCCAGGCCGATGGCAGGTCCACTGTGGAAAGTGCCGTTAATCTGTACACTCGATCCGCCCAAAGCCGTTGCCGCGATGGCAAGCAACATTCCAGTCATTGCCAAAGTTTTTTTCCTGCGCTTGATCGAAGAAATGATTCCGAAAAAAATGGCGCCTACGATGAGGCATTGGATTAAAACGCGCATGGTGTGCATTGGGATAATGCGGGCGCAGTTCGGGAGAGCTCAGCAGCTGGGGAAAATGCAGGCAAAGAACTCCTCCGAATGAAAGAAATCCAAAGAAGGCAGACAATATCCCGCTCCACCAACCGGTTCCAAAGCCAGTAGAGTCGGCATCACCAAAGAATTCGTTGATCGTTTGCTCGATCACGATGTCTCCCATTTTACGTACCTCGACTCATGCAAGGTATTAAAAAAATAGAAGCGACACACCTCAGTAATGGCCTCGGCGCCAGAAACTTGCAGGCCATGATACCGGTCGAGGCTCATCTATTACGAACCGCACGATTTGGACGGTAACTTTCCACGGCGAAAGGATTCTAGCGCTCCACCAGAAAAGATCGCTGGTCTGTCGAAAACTAACTGGTATGATGACCTCCGACAAAATGCCAGATGGTTTTGTTGACTGGAATTGAGTCTGAGGACAGGAAAGGATAGTCATCTTCAGTTTCGGCCGACGGGGGACACATTGACTGATTCGAGCCATAACGCCTTCAATCGTCGCGAGTTTATTCACGGCGCGCTTGCCGGAGCCGCCTTCGCCGCGTTGCCAATCTCTGCGTTCTCTTCGGCTGGTGTTTCTCCGGACGATGCCGGCATCCAATCGGTGCTGAGTCAAATACCGAAGCTGCATGACGAGAATGTGAAGCGGCTGCAGGACTGGATCGCTTTGCCCTCGATCGCGGCCGAGAACCGCAACTATCCGCAGGGGCCGGAGTACATGGCGCAACTGGCTCGCGACGCAGGATTCACGAACGTTGAAATTTTGCCGACATCGGGCAAGCCCGGGGTCTTCGGCATTCTGGATGCTGGTGCAGCAACCACCGTCGGCATCTATTTTATGTACGACGTGAAACAGTTTGACCCTTCGGAGTGGTCTTCGCCGCCGCTCGAAGGGCGGATCGTGGAGAAAGAAGGTTTGGGCAGGATTTGCGTCGGTCGCGGCGCGGTGAACCAGAAGGGGCCGGAAACGGCCTTCCTCGGTGCACTTCATGCCTTTAAAGCGGCGGGGAAAAAACCGCCAGTAAATCTCGTGCTCGTTTGTGAAGGGGAAGAAGAGATTGGCTCGACCCACTTTCCCGAGGTTGTCCACCAACCCAAGGTTACAGCGGCATTGAAGACCTGCATGGGTGTTTTCATTCCAGAAGCGGGGCAGGATGCGGATGGAGGCATGCAGATATCGCTCGGCGCCAAGGGAGTAGTTGAGCTCGAACTGGTTTCCAGTGGAGAGCGATGGGGACGAGGGCCGAAACACGATGTTCACTCGAGCCTTGAGGCCCAGGTGGATAGCCCGGCGTGGCACCTGGTGCAAGCGCTCAACACTCTCGTCGAGTCCGATGGACACACGCCGGCTGTGGCGGGCTTTTTTGACAAGGCGAAGCCGCTTACTCCCGCACAGATGAAGATGATTCAGGAGGCCGCCGCTCGCCGCAGCGAAGCGACGGTGAAGCAACAGCTAGGCGTTGAGCATTGGGTGCATGACGCGAACTGGCTGGACTCGCTGGTGCTGCTCGAATCCAAACCCACGATCAACATCGAAGGTCTGGTCGGCGGATATACGGGTCCCGGTGGCAAGACCATTCTGCCGCATCGCGCCGTTGCCAAGATTGACATGCGGCTGGTGCCGGACATGACGGCTGCGGGAACGCTCGCGCTTCTGAAGGAGCATCTCGCCAAACATGGCTTCGGCGACATCGAGGTCAACATGACTGGCGGCTACGATCCGACGCAGACCTCGCAGGATTCGAAGCTCATCCAAGCGCAGATTGCGACCTACCGCAAGCTGGGCATGGATCCCGTGCTGTGGCCGCGATCCGCAGGATCCTGGCCGGGATATATCTTCACTTCCGAGCCTCTCAATCTTCCGGCTGGACATTTTGGGCTGGGGCACGGGACCGGGGCACATGCTCCGAACGAGTACTATCTGATCGACTCCACGAACGCGAAGGTTGCGGGGATTGACGGAGCTGTGGGTTCCTTTGTCGAGTATCTCTACGCGTTGGCTTAAGCCAGAGCGAAGCTCGAAGGTTGAATCAAGGCTGGACGCCTGCATAGACAGGGATCGCGCCGCGCGCTGCGTTCTTGTAAACCACGCCGCCCTTCATCACAAATACAACGCGCCGAACGGCGGTGATGTCTTTCAGCGGGTCTCCGTCGAGCGCAATGATGTCCGCCTGAAAGCCGGGGGCGATCGAGCCAATCTGATCGCCCATGCCTAGCGCTTCAGCCCCTAGCGAGTTAGCAGAGACCATCGCTGCCATCGGGTCCGCACCACAGTCACGCACGCGATCGATGAACTCCTCGGCATTGCGCCCGTGGGCGCCGGCCACGGCGTCCGTACCAAAAACGACTTTCAGTCCCGGAGTCTTAACTGCGTGTTCCACGATCTCGTGATCCATGGGCAGGATCTTCTCCATCGCAGCAAATCCCTCGGCAGTGTAGCCTTGCGTGCCGAAGTACTTTTCCCTGTTCTGCAGGTAGTTCTCAATGACCAGCCCGCATTGCGGATCGAAATAGGTGCCCTTCTCTGCCATCAATTTCAGGTCGTCGTCGGGGGCCAGCGTACCGTGCTCGATCTCAGTGCAGCCCGCGAGAGTCGCTGCGCGCACCGCCTCTTTGTAGGCGTGTACGAGCGTGCGCAGTCCCTGCTTCTTTGCTTCATCACACGCCGCGTTCAATTGCTCCTGAGAAAGAGTCATTCCTCCGCCCTGGCGAATGGACTTCGACGCGAAGATTTTGATCAGGTCCGCGCCGGCTTGCTTTTGTTTCCTCACGTAAGCGCGGATTTCATCGGGCGTGCCGGTCGCCTCGCCTCGCCCTTCGAGCGGTTCGTTGGCCGTCAGGATGCGCGGGCCGGGGAGTATTCCTTTTGCAATAGCATCGCGCAGCGGAATGTCGTTCGGCGCGCCCACACTTTGCACCGTCGTGAAGCCTGCCATCAGCGTGACCCACGCATTTGACGCTGCCTGATAGGCATCCTCTTGGGTTGCGCCTTCCGTGCCTGCATTTTTTCCGTCTTTGCCGAAGATCCATGTAATGTGCACGTGCGCGTCAATCCAGCCGGGAAGGACCGTCAGACCGCGCAGGTCATAGTCCACCGGCCCTTCGACCGTAGGACCCACAGCAACAATCTTTGACCCTTCGATCGCGATCCGAACGTCATGGAGTATCTGACCCTTGCCATCGATCACCACACTTGCGGCAATTACTGTGGGATGCGGCGAAGCCGGCGTCTGTGCAGGCGACTGGCTTGCCTGCTGCGCCCAAGAAGTGGCGCTGGCAGAGATCAGGGCAGCTATCGATGCAAACGTGAAAGCTCGAGTGCCTGCTGGCATGCTTCTGCACCTCATCCCGAGGCAGATTACCACAGCAACACAACGCCAACGCTCCGGCGAGTGTTATGTACTGGCCGCTCCGCGAGCAGAAGAAGATGATTCAGCCGCAAAAGAACTCGGTGCCCATCCGGCTGCTGCTGAGGAGTTCTTAAGTGGCGTATCTTCTTGAAATCCCAGTAGATCCCTCCGGTTACTTCAGTTCCGTCCAAAACGGAATTAGGCTAAGGGATTGAATAAGATAGAAGATATTATCGATTTGTGGGCTGTCCAAAAATCGCGCGCTCGCTGGCCGTCCTGCTGCTCGCAGCAGGGTCCCTTTTTGCCCAGGAGTACAGTTTCCGTGCCTTCGGGAACGCCGACGGGCTGGCAAACCTTGCGGTGCGGCAAATTTACGAAGACCGCGAGGGCTTCGTTTGGGTGAGCACGGAAAACGGCATCTTCCGCTACGATGGCGATCGCTTCGAGGGATTTGGGCCGGCCCAGGGAATTCCGGTCACCTTTGCGGCCGCATTTGGCGAAGCTCCCGACGGTTCTCTGCTGGCCGGTGGAAGCTTTGGGCTCTACCACCTGCAGGGCAATAGCTTTGAAAAACTTCCAGTCCCTTTCAAGACAGTCAGTTGGGCACAAGGCATTCAGTCAGATGGCAAAGGGCATACTTTCCTTGGCACTGAGTCTGGTCTGAAGGAACTCTATTCCAAACCCGGACACGATGGATTTGCCGTCCGCGGATTTCCCCAGGCGGCGGCAACTTCCGGCCCCAGTGTCGACGCGGTTTTAGTGGATGGCGACATCCTCTGGTACGGATGCGGACGGAAACTCTGCCGCAGGGAGCTGGATTTCACTCGAGTCTTCGGACCGGAAAGCGGACTTCCCGATTCTGCCGTGATGGTGATTCGCAAAGACGGTGACGGCAATCTCTGGGTGCGAGCGAAGAACGCGGGTGTGTTTGTGTTGCCCCCGGGCCAAACCAAATTTCGCCGGCCCGATGTGCCCACTCCAAGTACTGTGGTCGGCGTTCCCGGCGTTGATTCCGATGGGCGGATTTTGTTGCCGTCCCCAGCTGGATTGCTGATCCGCGAGGGGAAACATTGGCAAAAAATTGACCGCGCTCTCGGTCTTCGCGGAGCAGTGTATTCGGTTTTCGAGGACCGGCGGCACTCTCTGTGGATCGGCTTGGCGGGCCGGGGACTGGTGCAGTGGCGCGGGTATCAGGAGTGGGAAAGCTACTCCACTGCCAGCGGTCTGGCGAGCGATATCGTGTATGAAATCCAGCCGCAGCCCGACGGCACACTCTGGGTTGGCACCGAGGGAGGGCTGCTGCGAGGGGAACGGGGAGCAACTGGAATCGGGTGGAAAAAGGTTAAAGGGCTGGATGGGTTTCCAGTGCACAGCGTTCGCACTGGTCCCAACGGAGACCTCTGGATCGGCACCGAAGCGCATGGTGCAGCTCGCCTTCAAGTAAAAACCGGCGCCGTGCAATGGTTTGGTGACGCCCAGGGTCTCATGGGCAAATCCGCTTACACTCTGCGCTTCGATCATCACCGAAGGCTTTGGGCCGCGACCGAGGCTGGACTATTTGTGGCTACGGCCCCGTATCAAAAGTTTTCTCGAGTTTCGCAATTGCCAGCGACACGAATTTGGGCAGTCGCCGAGGGAAGCGATGGCAGCGTGTGGGTCGGTGGCGCCGATGGGCTTTTCGCCTTGGCGAACGGGCGCTGGAAAAATTTCACGCGCAACGACGGTCTGAGCAATCAGGAAGTACTCGCCCTGGGTGCGGGAGCGAACGGGACAACCTGGATCGGTTATCGTTTTGGCGGCGGCATCGACCGCGTCCATCTGAAGCGCGGCGGATTGGTGGTTGAGAAAGCCGTTCAGAGACCTGGTACCGATGGACTCGTTTACTTTCTTGAATTCGACGCATCGGGTCGCCTATGGGCTGGTACGGAGCGAGGCGTGGACATGTGGAATGGTTCCCGCTGGAGCCACTACGACACGAGCGACGGCCTGGCATGGAACGACTGCGATCTCAACGGTTTCGCTGAAGAGTCTGACGGCACCATCTGGATCGGAACCAGCGGGGGGCTCTCTCAATTCAAGCCCCGTCCGCGTCTCTCGCCCGAATTGCCGATCCAGGTTGTTTTCACCAAGCTGGTGGTGGGAGGGAAGGATGTTTCCGGGCAGAACAATCCGTCCTTCAGCATCCATGCGAACTCTCTGATCGCGCGATACTCGGCACTGAATGTTTCCAACGACCACCGCATTCTGTTTCGCTATCGGCTCAAGGGCACGAATTCAATCTGGACCGAGACGACGCAAAGAGAACTGCAACTGGCAGAACTGGCGCCCGGAGCCTACCGCCTGGATGTGGAAGCGCAGGACGGCGACGGCATTTGGAGCGGGCACGAGGCTGAGTTCGCCTTCAGAATTCTGACTCCGTGGTATTGGTCGTGGTGGTTTATCGGCATCTGTGGGCTCACGCCTCTGCTGATCGCGGGAGGCGTGACTCGATTGCGGATATTAAGCGGGCGAAGAAGGGAGCGCGAACTCCAGCAGCTCAAGGCGGCCCACGACGAGATCACGAATCTCGCATTCTTTGACCCGTTGACCGGCCTGCCCAACCGTCGCCTGCTGCTGGATCGGTTACGGCAGACACTGGCCGCCAGCATCCGAAGCAAACGCAAGCGAGCGCTGCTCTTCGTCGACCTCGATGACTTCAAGACGTTGAACGACACCCTCGGCCATCACATCGGCGATCTCCTGCTGCAGGAAGTTGCTCGGCGCATTATTGCCAGCATCCGCGAAACCGATACAGTAGCGCGATTGGGCGGAGATGAGTTTGTGGTTTTGCTGCAGGAGCTTAGCGAAACGCCCGAGGATGCAGCCGCTCAAGCCAAAACCGTCGCCGAGAAGATTCTCGCCACAATTCATGAGCCCTACCTTTTAGATGGCCGCGAGTGCCGCAGCAGTTCCAGCGTAGGAATTACCGTCTTTGGAAACCCAGAAGACAGCACAAACGAGGTTTTGCAACAAGCGGATATCGCGATGTATCAGGCCAAGGCAGCGGGCCGCAATACCTTGCATTTCTTCGCCCCAGCCTTGCAGGCTGCCGTCAACGCCCGTGCCGCGATGGAGGAAGACCTCCGCCAGTCGATAAGAACGAATGATTTCCACCTCTACTATCAGGCGCAAGTGGATCGCGGTGTCCTGATCGGGGCCGAAGCGCTGCTGCGTTGGAAGCACCCGAAGCGCGGCCTTTTACCGCCGGACGACTTCATCCCTCTGGCCGAGCAAACGGGGCTGATCCTGTCGTTGGGAGACTGGGTACTGGAAACCGCTTGCCGGCAGATTGCGGCATGGACGGCTCGAAAAGAGACGGCCCATCTCACGATTGCCGTGAATATTAGCGCTCGACAGTTGCTCAACCCAGATTTCGTGCCAAATGTGTTGAGGACGCTGGAGCAAACTGGAGCCAATCCGCGCAGCCTGAAGCTGGAACTCACCGAAAGCATGTTTGTGGACGATCTTGAGGACGTCATCGTCAAAATGACGGCGCTCAAGTCTCACGGCATACGGTTCTCTTTGGACGATTTTGGCATGGGCTATTCTTCTTTGGCCTACCTGCGGCGCTTGCCCCTGGACCAATTGAAAATCGACCAGGAGTTTGTCCGAGACATTCTCTTCGACGCCAGCAGCGGTGCCATTGCTCAAAGCATCATTTCCTTGAGCAAGGCAATGGGCTTGTCGGTAATTGCCGAGGGTGTGGAGACCGAAGGACAACGAGACTTTCTTGCCCGTCTCGGCTGCCATTCGTTCCAGGGCTTCCTGTTTAGCGGTCCTCTGCCGTTGGAGGAATTCCAGGCCTTGTTGGCAAGCTTGGCTGACAACTCTTTACGAATTCAGTCGTGAGAAATCGTCACTACGTGAAGAGAGCAGCGAACTAGCCTGGTTTATCTAGCTTGTTTGTCACGCGGCAAATCCTCCGAGAAAGCTTCTGCGAAATACCGGGAAAGCACGGCGGCCAGTTTTTCGTAGTGGGTTGCGATCATTCCCAGATGATCCCCAGGTACAGTCTCGACCTCGAACTTTTCGGCCAAGGGTGCCCAGACTGCCGCAGCATCATCGGGGAACGCTGAACTGGTCTCAGCTCGCACGAAGTTGATTTTGCCGGCATAAAATTGCGGCCGGTAGCGGGTAAGGGCCAGATAAGCGCTGTCCCGCACGCGCTGTGTCGCCGGGGTGAACGAGACCCCAGCCGGCGGTTGATACGGCGCGCCTCCGCGGAGATTGGCAAGCGAGCGCAATCCTCGTCTTGCCTGATGCGCAATGAGGCGCGCGCGTTGTGCTAACGACAAATAGCGGATGTGCGGGTATGCATCCAGCATAGCCAGCAGAGCGACTTTTTCCCCGTTCGCCGACAGGCGTTGGGCCATTTCCAGCGCAACCAGGCCGCCGAGCGAGTAGCCAGCGAGGACGTAAGGACCACGCGGTTGCAAATTCCTGATCGCGCGAAGATAAAATTCGGCCATATCTTCGATGCGCGCCAGCGGTTCGTCCAGCCCATCGATTCCTCTCGCTTGCATCCCATAGATAGGGTGGTCCGTTTCGATGTGCTTAACAGGCTGAAAGAAGTCCATAACGCTGCCACCCAAGCCATGGGCAACAAAAACCGGCGGCTTCTCAGCGCCCGGCTTCAGCAATACTAGAGTAGGGAAGCGTGGTGTGGTCGGTTGCTCCAGCAACGCCGCCAGAGTGGCGATGGTTGGCGCCTGATAAATCGTGACCGGTGGCAGTTCCCGGTCGCACACTTGCGCAATTTCGTTGAACAGCTGAAGCGCCAGCGAGGAATCGCCGCCCAGATCGAAGAAGTTATCGTCGACACCGACGGACCGGAGTTGCAGCACGCGCTGCCAAATCGGGCTAAGCGCTTCGACCATCGACGATGTGGCTTCAGGCTTCACAACAAATCACGAATGCGCGAAAGCCCAATAAAGTTCTCGAGCCTTGGTGTAGATCGGGCCGAAAGGAAGAACACGATCGCCGATGCGAGTCACCGGAACTACCTTGGAATAGTTTCCGCTGGCGAAAATCTCGTCGGCCTTTTCGAAATCCTGGTACGCAAGAGTTTTCTCGACGACACTAACGCCGTTCTGCCGCAGCAGCCCGATTACTCTTTGGCGGGTGATGCCCGCCAGGAAAGTTCCGTTCGCAATGGGCGTGAACACAACGCCATCTTTTGCCATGAAGATATTTGAGGTAGCGAGTTCGGCGACATTGCCCAACATGTCGCAAACAATCGCGTTGTCGAAGCCGCGCGAATGCGCTTCAAAAAGCGAACGAGAATTGTTGGGATAAAGGCATCCGGCCTTGGCATCGACCGGCATCGACTCAAGAGTCGGCCGGCGATAAGGAGACAGCGTGATCGAGAAACCCTTGGGCGTGCGCATCGGTGCCTCGTAAATCGAGAGACACCACTGCGTAGATTCCGGGTCATGCGCCTGCACCCACGGTCCTTCCTTCTCCGCCCAATACATAGGGCGAATGTAGAGCGCGGCATCTTTGTCGAAGCGTTGTATTCCCTCGCGCGCAAGTCTGACCCATTCTTCCGTTGCGACCGTCGGCTTCAAGAAGAGCTTCCTGGCGGAGTCATTGACGCGCGCGCAGTGGAGGTCAAGATCGGGCGTAACCCCTTCAAACGCTCGAGCGCCGTCGAACACTACGGAGCACAGCCAGGCGGCATGAGTGCGGGGACCCATGATTCCGATGTTGCCCTCGTGCCAGGCTCCTTGGAAATAGGTCCAGGTCTTGGACCAGCCGACTGAAACCGCCATCAACTCCTCCTGCTCGATCCGTCTGGCTTCATTTCCCACGACCCTCATAACCAAAAATCGCCTTCAACTCGAGGAACTCTTCGAGACCAGCTTCGCCCCATTCTCGACCGTTGCCCGATTGTTTGTAGCCGCCAAAACAACCGCCGAAGTCGATTCTCGCTCCGTTAATGTGAACGTTGCCTGATCGAAGGCGCCTCGCGACTCGTACGGCCCGCTCCCTGTTCCCCGATGTTACAAAACCCGACAACCCATAGGGAGTGTCGTTCGCTATTCGGATTGCGTCATCTTCGTCTTCATAAGGAATAATGCAAAGAACAGGCCCGAAGATCTCCTCGCGAGCGATGGTCATGTCGTTGCTGACGTCCGCAAAGACCGTAGGCTTCACGAAGTAGCCCTTGCTTATCCCCTCAGGACGGCCGGGACCACCGGCAATCAACTTTGCGCCTTCCTCGACACCCTTGTTAATCAGACGCTGCACTTTATCGAACTGAGCCTTACTGGCGAGCGGACCAACACCTGTGTCTTCTGACAGCGGATCCCCGACCTTGGTGGTCTCACTGGCCTGCCTCGCTGCTACGATCACCTCTGCCATCCGGGTGCGCGGAACCAGCATGCGCGTCGGAGCATTACAGGACTGCCCGGTGTTGCGGAAGCATTCCTGCACGCCCTGCTTGACTGCCTTCTCGAAGTCGGCGTCATCGAGAAGGATGTTCGCCGATTTGCCGCCGAGTTCCTGTGTCACGCGCTTCACCGTGGGAGCTGCAGCCACAGCCACAGCGACTCCGGCTCGCGTGGACCCGGTGAATGAAACCATGGCTATATCAGGATGCGACGAAATAGCGGCACCGACCGTCGGGCCATCGCCGTTCACCAGATTAAAAGCTCCTGGAGGGACACCAGCTTCATGCAGAATCTGCGCGAATAAATAACCGGAGAGCGGAGCAAATTCACTCGGCTTGAGAACCATGGTGCACCCCGCCGCGAGGGCAGGCGCCACCTTGCATACGATCTGGTTCATGGGCCAATTCCACGGAGTAATGAGCCCACACACCCCGATGGGTTCTTTCCGCATGAGGGTTGAACCTTTGAGCTCTTCAAACTTGAAGTGTTCCAGCACTTTCACGGTTTCCAGCAGATGGGCGAGTCCGGCGGGAGCCTGCGCTTTCCTTGACAGCGAACTGGGCGCGCCCATCTCCTGTGAAATCGCGGCGGCCATCTCCTCTATCTTCGACTGGTACACTTCAACAATCCGGCGCAAAAGGTCCAGGCGCTCCTGCAGGCTGGTTTCCGAATACGACTCGAAAGCACGCTTGGCTGCGGCCACGGCCCGGTCAACATCCACGGCACTTCCGAGCGAGATGGTCGCGACGGGCTGCTCGTTGGCTGGGTTTATGACCGCGAAGTCATGTGCCTTGGCCGGATCGACCCACTTGCCATCAATGTAGAATTTTCTGCAGTCTTTCATGGGCTCCTGTGTAGTTTGCGAAGGGACCTTCCTCAGTGCTTGGATGCCGACGCTACCTGGCTCGCTGTTTGTTGGTTGTCAATGAGGGCCATCACGGCAAAGGCGGTGGCTGCGTCGCTCATAAAGAGTCCAGTCTCGGAAGATTTATGCCGCCGTTTGTTCACCGAGGAAGCCGGCCAGGAACCGTCGGTCGCGCTCTGGTTGCTCATCAGCCAGGAGATTCCATGCTTGAGTTGGGCATTGTCGCGCGGTACTCCAGCATCTTGCAGGGCAAGGATCATAAGGCTGGTGGCCACGCCGTCGCTTTTCCCTTCCATGGGAGTTCCATCCTCTCGGAGCCACATGTTCTCGAGTGACCTAAGAGTCCAACCGTTCCATTTCCAGGCGATGGAAGCCAGTCTCCAGCCGCCGTCTGCCTGTTGCTTGCTCAAGATTTCGTGAACGATCACTTTTTGTTCTGCCGGAGAAAGAATCCCAGACAATTTGGTCGAAGCCCAGAGAAGGAAAACACGATTGATCGTGGATTGCCCCGCTCGTTCCCGCTTCAGGTATTCGCGCAAGCTCGCGAGATTATCCTGAATTTCAGGCGCGGCCGCGTAATTTCCAGGGGTTGCCCCAACCGCCAGCGCCGCCAGCGCCGCGCCGTAGTAATTGGAATCGTTCGCTTCCCAAGGTTCCTGGTCGAACTGAAGCCAGGGCCATGAGCCCTTATTTTCTCCCGTGGGCCGTTGCAACGCCCACATGTTGTCGAAAGCGGCGCGGGTATCGTCAGTGAGTTGTTCGTTCTGAGCATCGTGGCTGGCAAGAATTAGAGCGTTCAAAACCGATTCCGTTCCTCGAGACTCGGCGGTTTTGTGGTCGTATCCCTGATCGCTGTAGTAGGGCCCAATTTCCTTCCAAAGATGAACGCGTTTGGTGACATTCTCGATCAGTTTGCGCTCATTGATGGAGGGGGCTTGTTCCGCGAGTGCGGCGCGCAGCGCCGGCCGTGCGAGAGCATAGGGCAAAGCCGTATGACACGAAACGCAGAACGTTCCGTGATCACGGGCGGATCCCGTCCATCCCATCCACCAGCCTTCGCGATAATCCAGGTAGGCGGCAGCAGCCTTGGGATTCCATGAGTTGGAGACTTTCGCGGCGGGGCGCGAGCAGGCCACCATGGCCGCGACCGCCAGGCACGTCAATAGGGCGCCAATTCCTCGCATGCCGGCTTTCATTGAGATCGCGCCTCCATACCATTCGAGCGATGATCTGACCACTGTCCGAAGAAAATGGAGGGAGGCGAGAGGCGGTCAGGTAACGTACCGACCCTCGAAGACTAACACCATTATACAAGAATCCGTACACTCTCCGGAACGGCGACTCCCCGGTTGCGGCCCTGAAATTCGCAGGAGTTTCGAGATTGTGCTCCGACAGAAACAAATAGTCGCGCCTGAGCAAAAGCCGCCGCTACGTCGGAGAGACAGACCCAACGCGCAGACCGTGGAAACAAAAGGAAACGACCCGCTGAAGCGTCTGCCTGGCCACAAGCACAAACCAGGCTGATCTTCCGATCGACGGCTGGCCGGCAGTTTTCCACATGGCTGAAAGCAGTCGCAGTCGTTCCCGATGGGTCACTCGAATTCTTACTCCCTTGGAAGCGATTATGTTGTACGCCTTTCCTTCCAGATAAACCGACCGAACATCTTTCCAGAAGCACTTCATCAGAGACAGCGGGATGGCATGTTCGACGATTGCTTCCGGGACGAATAGAGGGAGCTTCCCGTTCTGTATCAGATTAGCCAACAAAAGAGTGTCCTCAGCTCTCAGCGCGGCTGGATCAAACACTCCTGTGTCGACCTGTGCCCGGGTGCGTCGCATGGCGAATCCAGCCGTATTCAAGTATTGAATGCGACCGTCAGGCTGAAGCCTGTGCTCTTGAAAGGTAACGAGCCGTAACTCCTCCGCCCGGCCGACCAGGTTGGAGGAATTCCCGGCTATGCGCAGTTGAAAGCAATCGTGTAGGGGCGAGCGTCCGATCGCTGAACTCAAGGAGGCCAGGCAGTTTGTCTGAAGTTTGCAGTCGGCATCTATGAACAGCAACGCTGTGCCCCTGGAAGCCCGAATTCCTTGATTTCTAGCAGAGGGAATCCCTGAGTGAGATTGTTGGATCACGGTTAGCGGGTAACTATAGGACGAGTTGCGAATGAATTCTGGAGCAGCATCTATGCTGCCGTCGTCTACAAGGATAACTTCGAAGGGCGGCGCGTTCGTTTGCTGCGCCAGGGATTGCAGACATTGCTCCAGCGGTATCCAATCGTTGTACACCGGAATGACAATGCTGAATAGCGGTGACGCGGTAGAGTCCTGTTCACTTTGAGTCATGGCCCGTTCGGTTGCTCAGAAGACGCACCTTGAGCAATTCAGGATTTCACACTCAACCCTGAAATCAAAGTTCGCTAGTGGGTACTCTGGTGACAACGACTGACCTCGTTTACTTATCGGTACCCGGAGTATCGGGCATTCCGCTGGGTATGGCCCGCATCGAGTCTGCCATCACAATGGCAGTGATCGCGGTCTCGCGCGGGTTGTATAACTAGGGATGCAATCTTATGCTCGATAGGCTCGGCCTAAGGCCAAATCATCAAGTCCTTGCAATAGTCCTTGGCATCGCCACTACACTGCAGGTCGCGTGCACAAGCTGCCTGAGTGCTCCCAGACCAACGCCAGCCCAGCGTCTGGAAGAAGCGCTCCGGCAGGACGCGCTCCGAAAAGCCCAGACACCCAATATCCCCAGTCCCCCTCTGGCGGGCCCTCTGGCCTGCCCTACCCTCGGCTCCTTCGGAGCGCCAGCCGCGCCCCCGGGAGGGCATAGGGTGATTCTCTCGTGGAGAGCCAGTGCCCCTGCCGACCCCAGGCACGCCGCGGCGGCCGGTTATTGCATTTATCGCGGCATAAAGCAAAACGACCCGTCACCCGTCCTGATCAACAATGTCCCATTTCCAGGCACCAGCTGCGTGGATGACTTAGTGGTTAACGATAAGAAGTACTATTACGTGGTGCGGGCGATCAGTGCCCAAGGGGTCACAAGCATCGTTTCCAACGAAGCACCTGCCAAAATTCCGAAGCAGGGCAAGCCCTCCGCCTCGGCAGTGTCGGCGCCTCTGTGCCGCGCACCCGCCAGCTTGAAATAGCACCCAGTCGGTGGCGCATCGGTTCTAAAACCGGGCACAGAGGGGATCGCGGCATTTAGCGGCCTTTGGACGCAATAGACCGGATGGCACGACGGTTTGGCCCGGTATTCGACCTCCAGGCTTGACAGGCTGGTGTACAATTTCGGCTGCCTCTCAGATGCACCTGTTTTGGTGCATTTGTGACGGTCAAGTCGGGAAACCAGGAGGGTAAAACCATGGATCGATCTGCGCGGCTGCATTTAGTGGGGAAGATTACGTATTACATCGGCTGGATATCGTTGGTATGCGGAGGGCTGGTGCAACTGAACATTGCCAAATCCCTATTCGTGGCGATGAGTCTGTCTAAGCGGAATCTCTTCGAAATCAGCGTGGCCGCATTCATCATCTGCGTGGCGTCGGAGGTTCGCGCCCTCGTGCCGAGTGAAAAAGAGCTCCCCGGCGTGGTGAAGAGGCCGGTGGCGGCATAGCTCGCTCCGCCTGCGGGCTAAGCGGTCGTCGGCGCTATGAGCGGTCGGGGGTGACACTTGCGCGACCGGCTTGCCTAGGATGTCCTTCCGGCATCTAGGCGTACCTGCCCAAAGCTTGCCAAGCTGTCTGGTTTATGCGACCCCGCTGGTCGAAGGCTCGATTCTTGTCTGCCACTGCCATTCCGGCAGTGGCGTTGGCGATCCTCGTGATGGTGCCTTCGCCGGCGCGGGCAGCTGCGCCAGAAATGAGTTTTTCGCCAACCTTCTTGCGTTTCGGCGGCGTCATCGTCGGTCAGACCGAAACCCTTGTCGTGGTTGCAACCAACAGCGGACAGTCGAACGTAACGGTCTCAGCAGTCAGGACGACCAACAGCGAATTTAAAGTCTCGACTTTGAGTCTGCCGCAGGTCCTGGCCCCGGGAGACAGTCTCGCAGTCAGCGTAACTTTTACACCGACTGCGAAAGGTGAGGTCGGAGGGTCGGTCATTTTGTCCAGTAACGCATCCAACCGGGTCATCTATCTAGCGATGGCAGGTAGCGGCGCGCCCAGCCAGCCGGTGACCGTGAGCCCCCGGAATCTGTCGTTCGGCAATGTCGAGATGGGAGCGAGTTCAACGTTGACGACCGTGCTAACCAACACCGGCCCAAAGAAGGTGATAGTCACCGGCTTGCAGACTGTCGGTACGGGATTTTCGGTGAGTGGGGCTACATTCCCCTTGGCCCTGCCCGCGGGGAAGGCGTTGAAACTAGACGTCACTTTCGAACCGCAAGCGGTGGGCCCGGTCGGCGGCAGTTCCCTCGTCTTCGGTCCAAACCTGGACATAACGTTTACCGGCACCGGCATCGGCGCGAGCAAGCCGGAACTTGCTATTACCCCCGCCACACTGAACTTTGGCGATGTGGCGGTAGGAACCACAGCGAAACGGACGGTAGAACTGAGCGCCAGCGGTGGAGACGTAACCATTTCGTCGGTCTCCAGCAGTAGTTCGCAGTTTGCGGTTCTCGACACACCTTTACCGTTGACGGTCCCGGTCGGCAAGGACGTACCCCTCAACATTGCCTTTACGCCGCAGACAAGCGGGAGCCCATCCGCCACGCTCTCGTTTGCCAGCGATGCTGCAGATTCCCCAGCGCGCTCGGCTTTGATCGGTACGGGTACCCTCGCCTTCGTGAGTCTCTCCTGGGTCGCGAGCACGTCGCCGGAGATCACGGGGTACAACATTTATCGCAAAACCGCGTCGACTGGCTCTTATGCCAGAATCAATTCGAAACTCGATCCCAACACCACCTATACGGACGCAACTGTGATTCATGGAACCACCTATTACTACGCCACAACCGCGGTGAACTCACAGGGGAAGGAGAGTGAGTTCTCGAGCGGCGTCGAGGTGGTGGTACCGTAAGCTGCCGGACAGCGAGCTTTCTTTACAAGCCCGCCGAAGGTGCACGACCAACCGGTTAGAATTACATCGTGCCCAATGCTCCTGACCGAGAGTCGATCTTCGAATCGTTGTCGCTGCCGGTTTTCTCCATTCTCGTCGCAATTTCCCTGGCGATCTGGTGGTCCCCCCTCACGTCTTCGTTAGCTCTCGCTCTCCGCGACGACCAATACACGCATATTCTGCTCATCCTCCCCATTAGCGCCGCCCTTATCTTCATCGATTGGGAACGGCCCGAGCCCCACGGCGGACTCAGCGTGGTCCTTGGTCCATTCCTCTTGGTCGTGGCCGCTTCCGTGACTTTCTTCACAAGATGGAGAGCACCGTTCTCCCCCGATGAGCGCATTGCTGCGAACATGCTGGCACTTGTCGTATGGTGGATTGCTGCTTTTATTCTTTGCTTCGGCTTGCGTGCTTCCCGGCGGGCGCTGTTTCCTCTTTGTTTCTTGTTCTGGTTGGTTCCTTTCCCCGATTTCGTGTTGAACCCGGTCGTGAACCTGCTGCAGCAAGGCTCCGCCGCAGCCGCTCATCTGCTTTTCACTGCGGCAGGTG
Source organism: Candidatus Sulfotelmatobacter sp. (assembly GCA_049512915.1). Classification (GTDB taxonomy): domain Bacteria; phylum Acidobacteriota; class Terriglobia; order Terriglobales; family Acidobacteriaceae; genus Sulfotelmatobacter. Next base: position 1,114 of record JBEKWP010000022.1, on the reverse strand, counting down.
TTCCAGTGGAGCAGCGTGGCGTGTTGGTGTACATCCCGGGGTTGACCCTTGAGGTCGCCCGGGAATGCAGCAGCATCCGTTCCAGTTCCATGTTGATCGTCACCACCATGGTTCTTGCGCAACTCCTCTTGCGCTCACCCTGGCGAAAGGCCTTGATTATTTTGGTGGCAATCCCTCTCTCTGTTGCCAAGAACGGGCTACGCATATTTACCATCGCAATGCTCGTAACCCGGGTGGATCCCAGCTTCCTGACGGGGAGGCTGCACCGCCAGGGCGGAATCATCTTCTTTCTGATCGCTTTGGCGGCGATATTTGTGCTTATTTGGATTCTGCGCAGGGGTGAAGCGGCGAACCACGGCGTCGAGACGACAAGAGCTGTTTCAACGGAGATCTAGCCTATCGATGAGCGAGGTCGTAGGCTACGGCGCCCCCTGAGGCGCTGATGTTCAACATCGCGACCGCGCGCTCCAGTTTGTGATGTCCCGTCTTGTGGAAGATGTAGCTGAGCCCGACCACGCCAACCGTTTCACCGGCGAAATTCACTGCAAGCCCCGCCGTACTGCCCGTGAACACGCGGGTCACAGGGTTCAGTTCCTGTCCGCCACCGTGCAGATTGTCCTTAGTGACCACGAAGTCGGCAGTGCTGAAGGCGGCGTTTGCGGTGAACAGAACGCAATTCTCCCGGTCCCAAAATCGATGGCTGGTAGCTTCGGGATACGTCATAGGCTGGAACGTCGTCACCATTGGGGATGCCGCCATCGGAGCGGGTTGTAGCGCATCCGGGCGAAGCAGCGCGGCTGAGACTTCTTGGGACAGGGCGGGCCGGCACAGACCCACCGCTGCCAGCAGAATGACCACCCTGTATTTGAGAATTGCGCGAGTCCAGTTTGTCCGCATGACTTTAGTAGGGGCCCAGTATTGGCCACCGGTACTTGTACTATCGCAAATGCCGGGCCGAGGCGGTATGGCCCCTACGTGCCACTAAAGCCTTTAAAATGATTACTTTGTGTATGACGGGTGGTTACTGAAGTGACTGCCTGATGTGCAAACCATTGCATGTTCTAGCGTTTTTTGACTCTTCGGGGTGGCAGCGGATGTTCTCAGGCAAGCGCCC
>JBEKWP010000021.1:0-60574 GCA_049512915.1 Candidatus Sulfotelmatobacter sp. | reverse complement strand
ATTAAGGGTTATCCCATCCGCCTGCCGCTCGACGTAGCCATCGTCTTCAGCGCCAATCCTGAGGACTACACCGCCCGCGGGAAAATCATCACGCCTCTCAAGGACCGCATCGGCTCCGAGATTCGCACCCACTACCCCGCCACGGTCGAGGAAGGCATCGCCATCACCGCGCAGGAAGCCTGGACCAACCGAGCCTCGACCAGCCGCCGCACTCCTGGCGAAGCGCAGGGAATCCAGCTTCCGACCTACATTCAGGAAGTCATCGAGCGCATCGCCTTCGCCGCCCGTGAAGACAAGAAAATCGATAAGCGCTCTGGTGTCAGCCAACGCCTGCCGATCTCGGCCATGGAGAACGTAATCTCGAACGCCGAGCGCCGCGCCCTCCGCAACAATGAAAAGCTGGTAGTGCCTCGCGTCAGCGATGTCTACGCTGCGCTCCCGGCCATCACCGGCAAACTCGAACTCGAATACGAAGGCGAGATGAAAGGTGCCGACTTTGTTGGCCGCGAACTGATCCGCGCGGCCATCGCCAAAACCTACGACGAGTATTTCACCGGCGCCAACGTGCAACAGATCGTCCAGTGGTTCGACCTTGGAGGCGAGATTCAGTTGAGCGATGCCGTCTCCGCTCTCGAAGCTCTCGACAATCTGAAAAACATTCAGGGCCTCATCGATAAACTCGGCCCGCTGGGTGTCTCGCAAAAAGAAAGCCCCGAGCAGCAAGTCTCCGCAGCCGAATTCATCCTCGAAGGCCTCCACGCCCACAAGCGCATCGGACGGAACGAAGAGCGAGTCTTCAAAGCCGGAGAAAAAAAGCCGGAGCCCGTGCGCGAGAAAAGTTTCGACAAAGAGGAACCACCGTACCGGCAGAGAAGACAGTTTAATTAAGTTCTGGTCTTTGAGACATGAAGCTGCTGCTTCAATGTGCGATCGCGGCATTCATTCTTTTGGCAGTTTCTGCGCTAGTCGCGGTCCTCGGCTTCAACGTAGCCTTCGCGGCGATAGGATGGCCGGGCCTCATAGTGGTGAACGCTGTTCTGGCCAGGTTTGGCTTCTACATGCGTGGTTCGGAGAGCATGTGGCTGTGGCTTGTTCCGGGGGCGTTCATCGATTTTGTTGCATACACCATCTTTTTCTTTCTGTTGGCAAAGCTGCGCAGGGCACTTCTGCCACGTCCTGAAGGAGGACGATCAGCTTCGCGGCGCGGTTGATGGCCAACGACGATTTTAATGAAACGCATTCGCTACAGCAAATACGTCCCTGACGCCGCCGGCGAGATGAGCATGGAAGACCTGCTCAGCGCGCTCTCCGACTATCTCTTGCAGAGCGGCTTCCAGAGCGACATGTGGTACGAATTGCCCGAGGGCGAACAAACCCTCGATGACCTCCGCCGCGCCCTCGAACAAGCCCTGATGGAAGGCGATCAATTCGACGAAGACATGCGCGAGCGCCTTGAGCAGATGGCGGCCGATGGCGAACTCGACGAACTCATCGAAAAGCTGATCGAGCGCATGCAGCAGGAAGATTACATTTCAATCGACCAGCCTCCGGACCCCAGTCGCCCATCCGGGGCAGGCGGCCAGGTTGGAGAAAATCAGCAGCAAGCGAAATTCGAAATCACCGACAAGAGCCTCGACTTTCTCGGCTTTAAGTCCCTGCGCAACCTGCTCGGCTCCCTCGGCAAATCCAGCTTCGGACGCCACGACACCCGCGACCTCGCCACCGGCATCGAAGCCAGCGGCGCTTCCCGCACCTACGAGTTCGGCGATACGCTCAACCTCGACATCACCGCCACGCTCTCGAGCGCCATCCAGCGCGAAGGCCTCGGGCTGCCCCTCAACATCGAATACTCAGACCTCCAAGTCCATCAATGCGAGTATCAATCTTCCTGCGCAACGGTGCTCATGCTCGACTGCTCGCACTCGATGATTCTCTACGGCGAGGACCGCTTCACGCCCGCAAAAAAAGTTGCCATGGCGCTCTCGCACTTAATCCGTACCCAGTATCCCGGAGACTCTCTCTCGTTAGTTCTCTTCCACGATTCAGCCGAAGAGGTCCCGCTCTCGCAACTAGCCCGCGTCAAGGTCGGCCCTTACTACACCAACACACGCGAAGGCCTGCGCCTGGCGCAACGCATTCTGCAGCGACAAAGAAAAGACATGAAGCAGATCATCATGATCACCGACGGCAAACCCTCGGCCCTGACCCTCGAAGACGGACGCATCTACAAAAACGCCTTCGGCCTGGACCCGCTGGTAGTAAGCCAGACGCTCGAAGAAGTCTCGAAGTGCAAGCGCGCCGGCGTCCTCATCAACACCTTCATGCTCGCCTCAGATTATGGCCTGGTTCAATTCGTGCAGAAAGTCACGGAGATGTGCCGCGGCAAAGCCTACTTCACCACGCCCTACACGCTAGGCCAATACCTGCTCATGGATTACATGTCGAGAAAAACCAAGACGATCCACTAATCAGACTGGATTCCAGTCGCGGACCTTCTCGTCGGCGTCATCCCGAATGTAGCCGTTCTTCAGGCAGAGGAGGGATCCCGCGCGTATCACAACCGCGGTAGGCATCGCACTTGCGCCGCCAACATTTCCTCTCGCCTTTGTCCTCCGACGCAAACTGCTGATACTCTTTTAACGATCCATGGCAAACTGCATTAAATGCGGCCGTCAGCTCCCCGGTTTCTCCTTCGGCAAGAAGATCTGCCCGTGGTGCCGTCAGCACGAAGCCTACCAGCGCGGCGAAGTCCCCGACGACGCACCGCAAACCGTCATGCCCACCCCGTGGGTCCGCCGCAGCGAATCCACCATCGGCCTCACGCAAATCATTTTCGGCATCAACGCTGCTGTATTTCTGGGGATGGCGCTCGCCTCTTCTACCGTCATGGACTTCCCCGTGCGCGAACTCATACTGTGGGGCGCGAATGTAGGCGCGCTCACGCTTTCGGGAGAGTGGTGGCGGCTGCTCACCAACGTCTTCGTCCATGGCGGCCTGATCCACATCGCCTTCAACATGTGGTGCCTGTGGAATCTGGGCCAACTATGCGAATCTCTCTATGGACGCTGGACTTATGCGACGATCTATCTCATCTGTGGCTTGGGAGCAAGTCTCGCCAGCGCTGCATGGCACCCGTACGTGCCCAGCGTCGGAGCCTCTGGAGCCATCTTCGGCCTTGCTGGTGCGCTCATCACTGCTCTTAAGTTAGGCGAATTCTCCGTCCCGCGTGCCGCTCTCTCCGGCACCTTGCGCAGCCTGGGTGCGTTTGTCGTCTACAACCTCATCTTCGGATTCGTGCTTCCTGGCGTCGACAACACCGCCCACATCGGCGGCCTTATCACCGGACTAATCGTCGGCGCACTGATCGCCCTCATCGCTCCCCAGCGAGACCAGGCACCGCGGCGCGTGGCCGTCTTTCTAGTGGTGATTCTCGCGCTCACCGGCATCGCCATCGGGACAGCACACCACTACGACGTGCCCCTGCGCTTCGGGCGAGTGAATCTCGAGCACTCTGCAAACTTTCCCCCAAGCGTTCCTGTTCGCACAAGAGTAACTTGGCGAAGCGTCCAATAGATTGATGACCATCAATCTATGAGATGCCTTTCAGAAGCGCGTTCGCTCGGTACTGGGTACGCGGTACCCGGCGCTAGCTCTTCAACTCCCCCACCGCCCGCCAAGCCTGATTAATTGCCTCGTCTGTGTAGGCGCGAGCCCCCGCGTCCGAATTGGCGATCGCGATCCGTCCGAATGTTTTTCGCGCCCGCTCGCATGGCGTCTCGCCGCCTTCCAGCACGAACTTGTCCCACAGGCTGCTGTACTCGTAGGCATACCCGTGCGGCCAGCGGTTGACTGTAATCGCCAGGATGTCCTGCGCGGGATCAAAGCCTCCGGGCCCCAGCGTCCGCGCCAGTTGCTGGCGAACCTTGCGCTCCATGGTTTCAAACGTTGTGTTGTAGAGTTCGATGCGGCCAGCGACGTGCTGTTCCCGCGCCGGGCGGCCCGCGCGACAGGGAGACTTGCTCATGTGCACCACCGTCGGCTCGTCGGGCGAGCGCGGACAGCGATACTCGCCAATGCTGACCGGAAGATCCAGGTCGACACCCGTATGGTAGCCGCCCGGCGCATAGATCGCATTCGCTCCCAACTTCTGAAACGCAGTCCAGTTGCGCAACAACACATTGGTGTAGAGCAGCGGCACTTTGGTTGCAAAGGCCAGAGCCTCTTTCTGCGCTTCCGGCAACTCTTCGCAGAGATAAGGGATCATCATGTTCCAGCAAGCCAGAATCACGTGTTTCGCTCTGACGGTGTAAACCTTGCCGCCGCGGGTGTAGGCGACCTCCACTTCTTTCGCCGTCGCGGCGTCGCCCACATGCTTCACCCGCACCGCTGTGCTGTTCAATCGAATGCGCAGGCTTGAGTTTTTCTCGTCGAGCTTGGCGTAATTGGCGCGCGCCGTAACCACATCCGTCGCGGAGTTGCCCGGTATCGCATTCGGGATTAAATTGCGTACGAGCAGGCGCGCGATGCTGGCGTTGCCATCGGGGAAGTGGAAAAAATATTTTCGCTCGTTGCTCAACCCCTCCGCTTCAATGCCCATTCCGCTGAAGCCTGGATACCCCGTCTCCGCCGCGTCCAGCGCGGCAACCGCTTCTATCCCTACGCCAAACAATGGTTGCGAAATGGCTTGGTAAAGGCGAATGACGTCAGCATGCACGCCGATCTGCTCGGTGAGGAATTGGGCGTAGCTGATGCGTGCCAGGCGTGCCTCTTTCTGTTCCGCATTGAGTCGCGGAAGATAGTCTTTCTTTTCCTGGCACAGACGGGACACGTCTTTGCGGGCCTGCTCTGCAATCGGGGCCTCGGCCATGAAGTGTGACCAGGCATCGGGCGCGGCGACTGCGAGATCGTAGGTCTCGCCACCGGGAAAAGGAAGAGGATCATCCACCAGCTTGTCGGTGCCAAAAGTTTCTTTGTCGAAGAAAATCTTGGGAACTCTTCCCATGGCGCCGTAGAGATCTCGGTCGAGATATTTTGGAAAGCTGCTCACCTCGATTCCCAATTCTTCAATCACGCCCTTGGCTACTGCGCTGTAAGGATCCGGGCTTTCGATCGAGTAGGTCCCGCCGTAACCAAGAAGAGTTTTCTTTCCCACCTGGAATTCGTTGCGCTTGGCGTGGCCGCCAAAATCGTCGTGGTTCTCGAGGATAAGAATGCGCGCGTCTGCGCCCGCGCGCTTGCGATAGAAGTGCGCGGCGGCGAGGCCGCTGATGCCGCCGCCCACGACGATGAGGTCATAAGCTTCGCCCGTATCTTGCGGCGTGCCGGCCGCGTCCCAGAAGGTACCATCGCGCAAGGAGTGTGCCGCTTCGAAGGAGCCGACGTGGCTGCCGCGCAGTCCGGTGAGCGCGGGAGGGTAGTAGCTGGGAGATTTTTCCACATCAGTGTCGGCAGCGGCGAGCAGATGCCAGGGCATCATGACAGCGCCTGCAGTCACGGCCACGCCGTTGAGGAAGTCGCGGCGCGTGATGTTGCGATGCATGCCTAATTCACGGTCGCTCGGTTCACGATCGCTTCGGTCGGGCAAAGGGCCTCCGGGTCGCTGAGTGTTCCGACTGGAACATTGTGCCGAATGTTCCGACTGGAACACTCAAGCGATATTTGTAGATAATATCTCCCAGCTATAGACTTGCAAAGCCATCCGAATCACACGGTTGCGGATGGTGGGTGTGTCTTTTACGCACCTCTCGAAGTCAGGAAACGGACTGTCGAGCGGTTTTTCCACAGGCTTCCACAACTCCGAGCGTGCACGCCCTCTTGACAAAGGCGGCTTTGGGACACCCCCATCAGAATTGAGCGGTTAGCCCTCGGCCTTTTTGACGGCGAGTTCTGCGCCCTGGAACCCGATGCGGCTGTGGGTGCCGTCGCAAAAGGGTTTGTTCACCGAGCCTCCGCAGCGGCAGAGAGAAAAAGCGGGCTTGCCGGTGAGGTCGTACTGAGTTCCGTTCACGTCTACCAGTTCGATCGAGCCCTCGGGCGCTTCAACACGGTAGGGGCCATTGGGACGGACTGTGATCTTTACCTGAGCCATGACTTGGATTCCTCCAACCTTACGGGTTTCTAGTAAGGCTAAGAAGATACCATTAAGCGGGGCTGGATGTCGCGGGGGTCTGGAAGAATGAATGCGGGGTACGAGTCCGTGATCCACGCTTTGCAGTCCGAGGACTATGCATCGTCGGCAGCGTGGGTCGTGGCAGCGAGTTGCATAGGTCCTTCGTTGGGAGTCGCTCGTTTCACGAGCGACTCCGCTGCCTCAGGATGACAAGCCGCGCCTTTAGGATTTGCTGGACTTTTGCGCTTCGCGGGCAAGCTCTTCGGCGAGCTTCAAAGCGTTTCTGGAGTGTTCGTGTGCCTGTTGGCTGAGTTCGTGGGCGGTCAGATGATCTCCTTTGCCGTGGGCCACGGCAGCGGCGTTGTGGGCGTGGGCTGCCAGGTTGTGCAGCTCTCCGACTAGGTTGTGAGGGCTTTGTGGCATGGAGGTTCTCCTGATTCCTTAAGACATTAAACCACGGTTGCAGCTCTACGCCTGCGTGAAAACCAAGATCCCTCGTTTCACTCGGGATGACAAGGAAGAAGGATGATGCGGGATGACAACGAAGCGGGGATTACACGGGGTGACAACGAAACGGGATGACCAGGAAAAGGCTCGATCTCAGGCGGCCAGGGTGTTGGCTGAAACCACGCTGCGGTAGAGGTCGAGGTAGTCGTCGATCATGCGCTTGGTGGTGAAGCGTTCGCGGGCGCGGGTGAAGGCGCGGTCGGCGTAGGCTTGGCGCAAGGCGCGGTCGGCATCGAGCTGGCGGAGGGTTTCAGCCAGGCTGCCGGCATCGTTGGTGCGGAAGTAGAGGGCGGCGTCGCCCCAGAATTCGCGGAAGCTGGGAATATCGTTGGCGACAATGGCGCAGCGGGAAAACGCGGCTTCGAGAGCCGCGATGCCGAGCGGTTCGTAGCGCGCTGTGGCAGCGTAGATTGCTGCACGGCTGTAGAGGGCGCGCAATTGAGCGTCGGTCTGAGGGCCGCGAACGGCAACGGAATTCTGCTCGGTCGAAACCTTCACATCGGCGCGGATGGGGAGCCGGGGCACGGGCACGGTTTGCTCCGCGCCCACGATGCAGACCGGGAACGGCTGCGCGTGCTGCGTCAGCAGGTGGACCTGCTTACCTGCATCGAGCAAGCGGCCTACGGAAAGCACAGAGTCTTCTTTGCTGACGTAGGGATTGAAGAAGATGGGATTGCGTCCGGGATAGATAACGGCTCCGCGGCGCGGGCGAGTGTAGGTGGCGCGAAGCGTGTCGAGCATCCAGGCTGAGGGTGCGATTACAGCATCGGCGGCAGTGATGCCGCGAATTACCGTCTCGCGATACCACTTCAGGGTGCGCGTGGGGCGCGGGCTGCAACCCTGGACAGCTTCGCTCCAACTGACGAGGTCGCCGTGGGCCATGACTACGCGCGGAACATTTACCGGGAGATCGCCGTGGCAGAACTGGTGGAGGTGAAGCAGGTCGGGCCGAACTTCGCGAGCCAGGCTGGCGAGGAAATCTGAAGATTCGTGCAGATCCTGCGGAGCCTCGTCCATCCACTCCAGGCGGAAAGCTGTGGGGCGATACTCGAGACCGTGGAGCAGGTCCATCCAGGCAGTCTGTTCGGGCAACGGAATCTCGCCGAAGCTGACCAGCGTGACCCGGACGCCGCGCGTGACCAGGCCTGTAACCAGTTCACGGGTGTAGCTCCAGGAACCGGACATGGTATCGGCGGTGACCAGAACGTGCACAGGGCCTCCGGTGCGTCGGATAGCTCGCGGAATGCGGGCTCCCGGCGGGGTGCGTGCCTATTCTAGTGCCAATGGGGGCGAGGCGTCGAAGGTTTTCTGCGGCTGAATGGAAGGTGCAGAATCTTGCATAGATTAATGAAACGGGTCAGTTCGCGCCCAGCCTGAGGCGCATGTCGCGGGCGAGGTTGTCGATGAGGCGGATTTTCTCCGCGGCGGAGGCGGGAACCTCGGGCACGGCCATGGCTAGTTCGCAGGAGAGCAGCATGGCGGTGAGGGATTCGCATACTTCACTGCGAATCTGTTGCTCGACCGAACGCCGGGCCTGCGTTTCCTCACGCTTGCGGCGGTGCAACGCCGAGCGGACCTCGCGCAGCAGACGCTCCATGCCGCTGACAGCGAAATTGAGATAGACGGGAAAAGCCGTTCCCAGATGCTCGATCACCTGGTCGCTCTCGCTGGGCTCGTTCTCTAAAAGGAATTGGTCGATCACAACGGCGGAGTAAGACTGTTCGCGCAGCCGGGCTACCGCTTGTGGCAGATCTTCCGCCCAGTGGGTTTCCTCGCCGGTTGCTTCTTTTACGGTGGCAGCGCACTCTTGGCCGCGTGCCGAAGGGGTTATGAGTAGAATCATGCAGTTTCTGTAGCACGCGATGCGCCACTGCCGCTGCCATTGAAGAGACTAGGGTTAGCGCGCGATCGTGATGCGATGTTTCCCGTTGCGGAACGGCGGTCGTTCCGAATTCATTTCATCAATTTAAAGTGCCCACTTAAAACCTGTTCTGGAAGCCGTCTTGTCTTGTGACACCCGCGTCCGTGGGGGCGAGGACGCCCCCACGACAGCCGCCCGGACGGCGGCGCTACCAAATGCATCCCCACTACACCTGGGCCGCGTAGTCCTTCAGCTTGCGGTACAGAGTTGTCTTGCCGATGCCGAGCAGTCGCGCGGCCTGCAATTTATCGCCGTTGAGTTCCGCGATGGCGTTGAGGATGGTCTGCCTCTCCAGTTCCGCCATGGGGACGATCTTGTTTTGGTGGTGTCCGTTGCCATTGGTGGGCGCGGCGACGTGCGCGCCGGCGATTGCCGGAGGCAAGTCGGGTACATGAATCAACGGTCCGCTGGTGAAGGCGCAGGTGCGCTCCAGGCAGTTTTCCAGCTCGCGGACGTTGCCCGGCCAGTCATAGGCCAGCATAGCTTTGACGGCCTCGTCGGTAAGGATTTTTTCCTGCCCTGAGGCGCGCGAGGTGCGCTCCATGAAATGAGCGATGAGCAGCGGGATATCCTCGCGGCGCTCGCGCAGCGGCGGGATGCGCAGGCTGAGCACGTTGAGGCGGAAATACAGGTCGCGGCGGAAAGAGCCTTCGGTCACCGCCTGCTCCAGCATACGGTTGGTGGCAGCCAGGATACGGACGTTGATGGGAATGCGGCGGGTGCTGCCGACGGGACGAATCTCCTTTTCCTGAATCGCCCGTAAGAGCTTGGCCTGGAGGTCGACAGGAAGCTCGCCGACTTCGTCGAGAAATACGGTGCCACCTTCGGCGATGGCCAGCAGTCCGTCCTTGGCCTGATTGGCCCCGGTGAATGCCCCTTTGACATAGCCGAACAGTTCGCTCTCGATCAGCGTGGGCACGAGCGAGCCGCAGTCGACGGGGATGAACGGCTTGTCGTGGAACGGTCCGGAATAATGAATCGAGCGCGCGACCATTTCCTTGCCGGTGCCGCTTTCGCCGAGGATCAGCACAGGGTGGGAACTGTTGGCGGCTTTGGCGATGATGCGGTAAAGCTTCTCCATCTCGGGGGCGCGGCCGACGATGCCGCCATAGCCCTGTTTCGACTTCAGCTTCTCGCGGAGCAGGCGGTTCTCGGTTTTCAACTTGAGGTGGTTGGAGACGCGCTGCAACAGGAGCTTGAGTTCTTCGACGCTGAACGGTTTAGTCACGTATTCGTAAGCGCCATTCTTCATGGCCTGGACGGCTGACTGCACGGTGCCGTAGCCCGTTACCACGATTACGAGAGCTTCGGGGCGGTGGGCCTTGATTTGACGGAGAGCTTCGAGGCCGCCGGCGCCGGGCAGGCGCAGGTCGAGCAACACGGCGTCAATGCTTTGAACTTGCAGCAGGCGGTAGGCATGCTCGGCGGAATCGGCAACGTGAGCCATAAAACCAAGCGAGAGAGCGACCTCGCGGCAAGCGTCTCGGATGGAGCGTTCGTCGTCGACGATGAGGAGGTTCAGAAAATTTGCGGCCATGATCTGAGGGGTAGCGAGGGTGTGAGTTACTGCGACTGAGGTCATAAGAGTGATTCCTTTTTGATTTGCTGAATTGATGTTGGTGGCTGGGTTTCCGAATCCGCATCGACCTTGTCCGGAGGATTGGAGATGGCAGGCTGAGATGCGCGGGGGAGCAAGATCAGCACACGAGTGCCGCGGCCGGGTTCGCTTTCGAAGTGGATCAGTCCGCGATTGGTGGTGACAATGCTGCGGACCGTGGTTAATCCCAAGCCGGTGCCTTGGCCGGCATTCTTGGTGGTGAAGAATGGCTCGAAGAGGCGCTGGCGGGTTGCGGCGTCCATGCCGTGACCGTTGTCGCCCACGACGAGCAGCACGCATGGAAAGGCTGGGAGCCCGGTCGGTGACATGGTCCCGGCAACGGGCTGGAATTTGCAGTTGCTGGTCTCGACCGTAATCCGGCCGCCGTTGGGTAGCGCGTCGCGAGCATTGAGAACCAGGTTCAGCAAAACTTGCTGCGCCTGAGCCTGGTCAATGTTGACAGCACCCAATTCCGGGTCGAGACGCAACTCGAGGTCGATGTGTTCGCCGATCAGCCGGGCCAGCAAATCGTTCATCCCCCGGGCAATCTCGTTGAGGGACAACGTCCCGACCGGTGTGGCTTGCGGCCGGGCGAAAACCAGCAACTGCTTGACCAGGCCGGTACCTTGCACGATGGCGGAGCGGATCTCTTCGGCGTAACGCCGGCGGCGGTCGCGCGCATCGAGGCTGGAGAGCAGAAGATCGCAGTAGAGCATGACGCCGGTGAGCAGGTTGTTGAAGTCATGCACCACCCCGCCAGCCAGGCGCCCGACCGCCTCCCATCTCTGAGCCTGGAGCTGGGTTTCCTCAATGGGAGTGTTGGTGGTGTCTCCTGCTGCCAGGTCTGACCACGGAAATGGAGTTGCGGTGTTCATGCATTTACTTTCGCGCGGGACCGTTCCCGAAAGAAACCCCACGATGGGCTCCTTGATGCCTCGGTGCTCCCGAATCGGGAACGCCGGGTGTGGCCAACCGCTCCCGCGCTAATCGCTCTCAATATAGGAGGGGGAATCTGGCATTGCGAAGGGCACATGTCACTCAAATCAGGAAAAGCCTGTGGAAAACTCGGCAATAGGCTTAGTTTCTGCTACATAGGGGAAATAATAAGCATTGAAAACCGCTCGAATAAGGCTATAAACGAGGGAATTGCACCAACTTATTCGGGGAGGGCGTTCGGGGATTGACCGCTGGCCATCGACTTTGGGTCGTTGACGGTGAGCGGAGCGGTCAGCCGAAAGGTCAGCCGACGTCCCTTTTGGACCTGGACAGTGTCTGAGCGGAGGTCAGAAAGCGTGCCAGGGGACGAAGTGCTCGGCGATTGTCCCCGGGCAAACAGGCTGGAGGTTTGAAGAGCGAGTTGCCTGCCCTCTATCGTGATCGCATTTAAAGTCAGCCGGAAGTAGCCGGAACCGGGAACCAAGCCGGGCCGGTCGGTTTGGGATTGTGCGGACTCAACCCGTCCCGTAACGGTCGTGCCACGCTCAACGAGAGTGTCGCCGTCTATGGTAAGAGGCGCGGCGACGGACGCTGTAAAGGCGTCACCAGCATGAACGCTGGTGGTGGAAAGCGAGTCCTCTAATTGCACGGTCAGAAGGGTTCCGGGGGGCAGGATGCGCGGCCGCAATCCGGCCCGAAAAGGCAGACTCAATTTCGGCGCGGGCGCAGGCGCGGGTCGAGCGCCGTCGCCAACCGCGACCGGATCGGCATCTGGGCGAAATGGAAGTTTTTGTGCGTCGACCGAATCAGCGTTCGTCGGATTCGAGGGCTCCGACCGGGCACAGCCCAGGCTCAGGCTCAGAACAAGACAAAACATCCCGAGGGCAGAGCGGGTCCGGAGAGCCCGTGGGAGTGTTGTCATCGCATCCATGGTCGCGCGGCTTTCTGGTGTGGGATAGTGGCAAATGAAGTACCAGATCAGGGTTCATGGAATCAAGCACATAAGGGGACGGTCCGGACCCATCCGTGTAGAAGTTGCCCCTATCGCGTAAGGACATTCGCCGAGGCGACTGGTCCGGGTCGGATTCGAGGGCAAAAGAAAACCGCGGAGGACGCTGGCGTCCTCCGCGGGAGTTTTTCCAAGCCATACCACAGACGCCGGTTACGGCTTCTGAGTGCGCGGCTTCGCCGCGGGCCTCTTCTGCGCTGCTTTCTTCTTGACCTCGGATTCCCTGCCGCCAATCAGCGTCAAGGTGTCCGTGGTATTGAACGGGAATTGGCGAACTGAGGTTTGGCCCGTCGTGCTCAAGGTAACATCAACGCGGCGATTGCTCGCCATTCTGATGACTACCATGTTCTTGAGAATCCGTTGCCGCTCTTCCGAACTCAGCTCAGGATTGCTCTCCACTTCACTCTTCACCTGGTCGTCGGTCAGGTTGTCTTCCTTGCCATACGCCTTGATATCAATGTTGGCTTCGGGCACACCCTGCTCAACCAGGAAACTCTTGACGCGGTTGACTCGACGCTCGGAGAGCGCCTGGTTGTATTCCACGGAGCCGCGATGATCAGCATGGCCCCCCAGAATCAAGTGCGCATCCGGTTTGCTCTGGAGATATTCCTTGAAGTCGGTTGCCAGCGAGATCAGCGTTTTTTGCTGACTCGGGAGCAGGCCGCCTTTGGGATTCGCGATCTTAGGATAGTCGGTCACGAAGTAAACGCTGTGCAACGAGAGCCGCGCTTCCAGCCGTACGATTTCTGGATTAACCGGCGGCGGGGGCGGGTTCTCGATCGTCACTTCGGTTGAGGCTTGAGCCGTCAGACCGCGCGTATCCGTGCAGGTGGCGCCGACCGTGATCGGACCCGGGGAAGTCCCGGTCGTGTTCAGCGTCGCCGAGCTGCCAGCGCCGGAAACAGTTCCGCTGCTGGCGGTCCAGCTGGCTACCGAGACTCCGACACTATCGGGGCTGGTGCAGTTGGCCGACAGGTTCACGGTTCCACCGGCCTGCAGGCTGGTGGGGCTGGCAGAAATAGAGATGGTGGGCGGGTTCTTCGGCGGCAGCGGCTTGACCGTGAAGTTCGCCGAGCAGCTGGCCACATTGTTGTTCTTCTCTCTGGCGTCAGTCACATGGGCGGTCACGGTGTAACTGCCGGGGGCCGCGTTGGTGGTGTCGATCTGCGCGGTTGTTTCTTTCCCGGTAATCTGGCCTCCGTTGCCGCTCCACGCATACGTGACGGTATGCTTGGGGTTGAAGTTGCTGATGGCGACAGTGGCGGTGATTGGCTCGCCCACCAGCACTTCACCCGGCTGCACCGAACAACTGGCGGCTGGAACTAACGCAGGCGCGCCACCCCAACTGAAAACGAGACCGGTGCGCAGCCGGACGCCTTCAAACGACGGACGCCGCAGATCGGGATAATCCGAGCTGGCGAAATCGGAATAATTGTGCCGGCCCCAGACGTAATCGGCTTCAAACAAACGAAAAGCCAATTTCTTGTTGATCGGCAGATCCATTCCTCCACCGAGGATGGCTCCGATTCCATTGTTGGCACCGAGCCCATTGATGCTCACTCGATTCAGACTTACCAGGGAATGCAAGAAGTAGTTGGCGCCATCCGTGCGCCATATAAAGCGCGGCCCAACCGAGTACGTCGACTCGTAGTTGCTGTTTCCCCAGTTGTGACCGAGATCGAACTCCGCGCCCCAATGCGGATCGAAATTGTAAGTGAAAGCACCACCCAGTCCCTTGGCCATATCCGGCACTTGAAAGCCCGTGGGACTTGCAGGATCGCCGTTGCTCGCAGGAACCGTTCCACCTGGATGCAACCACTGGTATCCCACAAACACGTCATATTTCGGATTCGAGTCGCTTTGTGCGAGCGCAGGAATCGAGATGAGTAATACCGCCAGAACCGCGAAAAGGCACGCGACGGCGCGGCCCCTGGTTGAGCGAAGACAAACTGACATTCCATCCTCCAATGATTTGCGCGCGGCCTTACCCGCGCTTTGGCACGCAGGCTGCGCTGAAAGGTTGACGCATGATCAACAGCTTGAACCACCTCTGTCGGGAACTTGCAATTCTAACGCACTGCAATCTTAAAGATAAAGAACGATTTTCAAGAATTGCTTCCTTTGACAACATTGCCTACAGTTTTTTCCCTAGTTGGGCATCTGATCTCAAATTGACATCCATGGCGGAACCTTGATCCCGATATGGGCTGCGACGGAACGGCCAGAGACCCGCCCTCCAGACCTTGCCCCGCAGGAAGCTAGCCGCGTATGGTTGTAGTTCCGCTGCCGACAAAGTCGCGCGGAGGAGCACGACCTTTGAAGAAGCGGGCACAACCACAGGGATGAGCCACGAAAAAGTATTGATTGTCGAGGACGAAGAAAACGAACGCACGGGCTTGGCTGAGTTAGTTTCCTCCTGGGGATATCGGGCCGAAACCGCGCGCGACGGCGTGGAAGGCCTGGAGAAGGCCGCGCAATGGGTCCCTTCCATCGTGATCACCGATCTGAAGATGCCGCGCATGGGTGGCATCGAACTGCTGGAGCAACTGGGGGAGCAATCCCAGGCCATGGCGGTGATTGTGGTAACGGCACAGGGCACGATCGATAGTGCGGTGCAAGCCATGCGCATGGGAGCGTATGACTACATCACCAAACCCATCGACACCAACCGCCTGCGCACCATGCTGCAAAACGCGTCGGTGCTGGTGGGGACGCGTGCCGAACTGGAGAGCGCGCGCCGCAAGCTGAGGGATTCCGGCTCGCTGGGCACACTCCGCGGGGCGTCGCGCAAGATGCAGGAGATTTTCCGGCTCATCGAGCTGGTTGCGCCCAGCACCGCGTCCGTACTGATTACGGGAGCCAGCGGCACCGGCAAGGAGTTAGTGGCCCGCACCATCCATCAACTGAGCCCGCGCCGCGAGCGGCCCTTTGTTGCCATCAACTGCGCGGCCATTCCTGAAACTCTGATCGAAAGCGAGATCTTCGGCCATGAAAAAGGCGCTTTCACGGGAGCGCTGGAGCGCCGCACTGGCTGTTTTGAGCTGGCCGAAGGAGGCACAATCCTGCTCGATGAAATCGGCGAAATGCCAGTAGGAACTCAGGCCAAGCTGTTGCGTGTGCTCGAGGACCATAAACTGCGCCGGCTGGGCAGCAAAGTAGAAACAGCAGTCGATGTGCGGGTGCTGGCTGCCACGAACAAGGTTCCGGACGAGGCCGTCGCCAGCGGAGAGCTGCGCAGCGATCTCTATTACCGGCTCAATGTGTTCAACATTCACATGCCTCCTCTGCGGGAACATAAAGAAGATATCTCCGATCTGGTGCAACTCCTTCTGTCGGAAATGAGCGCGAAGCACTCCCGCAAGGTTGCCGCAGTGAGCGAGGCCGTGCTGAATCAGTTCAACAATTATTCCTGGCCGGGAAACGTCCGCGAATTGCGCAATACCATTGAACGCGCGGTGATCGTCTGCGACAGCGGCATGATCGAAACCAAACACCTGCCCCCCGGTTTCGGACAAGCGCCCTTGCGCCCTGCGGCGAATGACCCGGACGCGGTGCGTCTGGGCGTAGGCACAACCGTCGGTGAGGCGGAAAAGATGCTCATCCTCAAGACCCTGGAATCCACCAGCAATAACAAGACAAAGGCTGCGGAAATTCTCGGCATCAGCCTGAAAACCCTGCATAATAAGCTAAAGGAGTATGGCGGCAGCGCCCCGGATGCGGCTTCTGGCAAGGAGGAGGAGAGTCAGTGATCAGTGGCCGGTGGTCAGTGGCCAGTGGAAAACCTTCTTCTATTTCGTTATGTCCTCAGCCTCGTCCGCTTTAACTGGCCACTGAACACTGACCACTGGCCACTGTCTTCTTATGCGACGCAAAACCATCATCGTGCTCGGCATCACCTTCATGGTGACCGTGATGGTGACTGCGTTCTCCTATCTTTACGTCTCGGAGACTCTGAGCCAGCAAATTACGGGCGCCTGCGACGGCGCCGAGCACCTCACCAAGCAACTGCAATATCTGGCCTCGAATGACGTCCCGGATTTGAGCAGCACTCGCGTCGATACCAACAATCCTGGAGCGGTGCGGCGGGCCCTCGCCGAGTACCTGCCGATGGATACCAATATTCTGAACGATCTTCAATCCGACATCGCTCTTTGGCCTTACGTCTTCGATGCCTCCATCGTAGACGCGAACGGCAAAGTCCTGCTCCACACCACTCCTCAACTCGTGGGCAAGCCGGCTTTGCAACGTCCAGATTTTAATCAGGTCAGGACGGCCCGCTTCCGCCGGCAGCTCCGCATCGCGTATGGTCCGGCGACGGTCTATGACGTGAGTTCCCCTCTACTACTGAATGGAATGCCTTTTGGCACGATCCACATCGGCGTTTCCACCGTCTTTCTCAGGAGTGAAATCGAGCCCCGCCTGTTGCGCGCTGTCTATTTTTCCATCACCTTCATCTTCGTTTCCTTCCTGCTGGCTGCGCTCCTGTCGAATCTGGCTCTCGGGCCGCTGAAGGAGATCAGCCGCAACCTGGATAGCGTCAGTTTGGGGGCAGCCGAGGAACTGTCGGGGAAAGAGTCGGAACACGATGAATTCGGCCTGGTTACGCTGAAGATCGCCAACCTGGGCCGGCAGATGCGCGACAGCCGGGAAATTTTTTCTGCGCTCAAAGACAACGTGGACCAGCTCATGTCGAAGTTGCAGGATGGCTTGATGCTGTTCGCGCGAGACTCCCGTGTGGTGCTGGTGAGCGCGCCTGTGGAGCGCTTCCTCGGCCGGCCCCGAGGAGAACTGCTGGGCCGAACCGTGAAGGAAGTTTTCTCCCGAGACACGCCGTTCGGAGCCATGGTACTCGATGCTTTTGAGCACAGGGGCGTGCTCTCGCAGCGCGAGTTTGTCGCACCCGCCGGGCGGCGCGTGCAGGTGTCTCTGGATTTTGTTCAGGAGAAGAACAGTCAGATTGGCGCTCTACTGATCATGCGCGACGCGGAATCGGTGCGCCGCATCGGGGATGAGATCGAGATGTCCCGCCGCCTCTCGGCCAGCGGACGCGTGACCGGCGGCGTCGCCCATGAAGTGAAGAATCCCATCAATGCCATCGTGCTGCATTTGCAACTGCTGCAGAACAAGCTGGCGCAACTCGACCCCGATACCCGCCGTCACATGGATATCATCGGCAGCGAGATTCACCGCCTCGACCGCGTGGTGCAAACTCTCGTCGACTTCATGCGGGCTCGCGAACTGCACCTGGTGGAAGTAGATTTCCGCCGCGTGCTCGAAGAGGTCGCAATGCTCGCCACTCCTGACGCGGAGCAGCATGGCGTCACCATCCAGCGCGACATGCCGGAGGAGCCGCTTTTCATCAAGGCCGACCTCGACTTTATGAAGCAAGCCCTGCTCAACGTCGTGCTGAACGGCATTCAGGCGATGCCGCACGGGGGCGAACTTACCATCTCGGCGCATCGTGACGACCATGCCGCCGTCGCCGAAATATGCGACCGAGGCATGGGCATTGCTCAGGACGTGCAGGATAAGATTTTCGAGCTTTACTTCACCACCAAGAAAGACGGCAACGGCATCGGCCTGGCGCAGACTTATCAGATTCTGCAGTGGCACTACGGATCGGTAGAATTTGAATCCACAGAAGGTGAGGGGACGACGTTCCGCTTTCGCCTGCCTCTGGCTACATCAGGTCTTCGCCCGGAGCAAGAGACCGCCGCCCACTCCACCAGTTCGGATTGAATATGATTCTGGCCTTAATCCTCGGATTATGTCTGTGGAACACGGCGTGGTTGCCGCCAGCGCTCGGCGGATCTACGCCCCAAGCCGCGGCCCAGCCGCCCGCAACGGCCTCGTCAGACTCATCCCAGAACCAGGATAACTCCCCGTCTCAAGCGCAGACACCATCGTCACAAAGCGCCCAGCCAGCGCAGGCGCCGAACTCCCCGCCGAACTCTCCCGCTCAAGCCAAGCCGGCGCCGGCTCGCCCCCGGCGTAAGAAAACGATTCCGCCCAACTGCTCGAATGCCCCGACTGCATTGAACACGACAGTCGGCATGCCCGGCGATCCGGCGAACTCAACGGGGGCGGCAACGACTACCTCTGGATCGAACACTGCCGGACCACTCGGTACCGATGCAAAGAATGCAAACGCGGCGCCCTTGAAACCTTGTCCACCGCCCAAGAAAGTCGTCCGCAACGGAGGATCAAGCGAGCCCAAAGTCCAACTTACCGGGGGCACAGCCGCGGAACAGGCCTCAGACAAATCCTCGACCAACCAACTCAGGGCCGCAACCGAAGAGAATCTGAAGAAAGCCACAGGACTCCAGCTCAACCCGAGCCAACGGGAGATGGTGAACCAGATCCGCGAGTTCATGGCGCAGTCAAAGGCCGCCGTCGCCGCCGGGGACCTGGAGGGCGCCCACAATCTAGCCTTGAAAGCTCACTTGCTTTCTGAAGAGCTGGTGAAACCATGAACCTTATTGGGTCTGAAGTTGGCAAGCTTTAGTGAGTACAGCCCGGTCACTTCCCTTTCGCCCTCGCCGCATTCACCTTGTTCAGCAAATCCTGCGACAAGGTCTGCACCGGACCGGAAATCTTCACCGCCTCCACCAAGACATCGCGGGCTTCATTCACCCTGCTAAGCTTCGCGTAGGCAAAACCCAGGCGATAAAGCGCGATAGAGTATTGCTGATCGTCCGCTCCCTTGAGCAGTGCCGTGGCTGACTTCAATTCCGGGATCGCCGCCGCCGTCTTGTCCTGCTTGATGTAGGCGTATCCCAGGACCGAATGAGCAACTCCCGCCGAGAGTTTGCGCGACTTGTCGGCATCCGGGTCATCCGCCTTGGCGGCCGCAATCGCCTTCTGCGAGTAGGTCACAGCCTTGGCAACGCTGCCCGGCTTGGGGTCGTCGACATAAGACCCAGCCAATAACAGCAAAGCCGGCAGCGAGTTGGGATTCGCCGCCAGTGTTTTTTCTCCGTAGGCAACCAGCCGCGCCTGATCGTTCAATTGTCCCGGCCCCAACGTATACATCGCGTAGCTCGATACCTGATCCTGAAACTTCGAATCCGGGAACGCCACGGAGTACTTCTCGATATCCGCCATCCGGCTCTTGGCATCATTCTCGCTGGCAATCGCGTTGAAACCGGCCGACTCAAGAAAATCGCAGTTGTTCTTGGCCGCGCTCTTGTCTTCCTCCACCTGTTTTTTGAAATCGTCGTCGCTCATGCCATCCGGCTTGGGCTCCGTGCCGATGGAATTGCAGACCGCCCCGCCCCTTGCCGCATAGTCGATCAACTTTGTGTTGTCCTTCGCCTGCTGCGCGATGTTGGCCTGCGAGACCAGGATATCGAGATTCCGCGGACTCCCAGCCAAAGCCTTATCTCCATAGTCAAGCGCCTTGCTCAAGTCGCCGGCAGTCTGGTAGGCCTGTGAAATCTGCCAGTTCCCATAAGCCACAGCCGCCGGGTTCGACGAGTACTTCTGCACAAAATCCTGGTACATGGCGAGCTTTTTCGCGGCATCCTGCTCGTTGGTAATGGTCTGCAGATCGTGGTCTTCAGGCGTGCCGGCGGAAATCACGATCTTGTCCGCCTGCGCGTTGGCGCGGGGCAGCATAACGAAAAAGCAGAATGTAATGACAACCACCAGCGACCCCGCATAGCGTTTCATCGGCCACCTCGTTCCAAATAGCAGGCGAATCCTAGCGCTGAACCGGTGTGGAAGCAAGAAGGAACAGTGGCCAACGGTCTGGAGCCAGGGGTCAGTAAGAGGGTGTCGTGGTAGGAGCGTGCCAGAAAAAAGAGTCTGCTGGCAACTGGGCACTGGCCACTGACCACTGCCTCTGAGTTAAATTAAAGAATGCGCTCGATCTTTGGCCAGCGTCCGCTGCGTTTCGTCTTTGCCGCCAACGTGATCTCCATGTTGGGCAGCGGGATGAACTCGGCCGCGGTGGCCTGGTACATCCTCGAAGCCACGCGCTCGGAAATGGCGCTCGGCACGTTTGCCGTGCTGCAAACCGTTCCCGCCATGCTCATGCTTCCCTTCACCGGAGTCCTCATCGACCGCGAAGATCGCCGCCGCCTGGTCATGTGGCTCGACGCCGTGCGCGCCGTGATCATCGTAACCGTGGCGATTCTCGCGTTTCGGCATCGTGTGCAACTCTGGCAACTCTACTTGATGAATACCCTGGTCGCCGCGGGCTTCTGGATGTTCTGGCCAACCATCACCGCGCTCATTCAGGAACTCACGCCCGAAGGCCAATTCGTGCAGTCGAATACTTTTCTTCTGGCTGGCATTCAAGGGGGATGGCTCATCGCCGGCTCCATCGTCGGCTTCATGTACAACCACATCGGCCTCGGCGGCGTGCTGCTGATCGACGTCTCCACGTACGTAGTCTCGTTCCTCTGCTACTTCGGTGTGCGCAAGGGCCGCCATGTCGTGTTGCGGCCTGAGGAATTGCGAGCCGATATCCTCGCCGCAGAAAGCCAGTTCCAGCGCTTCTGGCGCGAGATGCGCGAAGGCCTGCACTTTCTCCGCGACCATCGCGCCGTCGTTCTGCTCGGCATCAGTTGGGCGCTATTTCTTGGCGCCATGATTACCGGAGTCGTGGTCACGCCCTCGCTGAGCGAACGCGTTTTTCACGCCGGCGCAGTCGGCTACGGATGGTTGAACGCGGGCTGGGGCACCGGCGCGTTTCTCAGCGCCCTGTATGCTCCGGCGGTGATTGCCAGCCTCGGCGGCCGGCGATCGGTTGCCTTCTCCATGGCGATCATCGCTGCGACGGTGGTTTGCGCTCCCGTCTCGCACTGGCTGGTCGCCGCCATCCTGTTGTATGCCGTGATGGGATCAGCGCGAGGTGTTGGCGGAATTGCCATGAACACCAGCGTGATGGAGATGGTCCCGCAACATCTCATGGGACGCGTGCAAAACGCTTTCTACTTCTTCGGCACCTTCCTGCAACTCGTGCTTGCGCTCGCGGTAGGCGCGGTTGCGCACAAAGTCAGCCTGGTCGCGGCATTCGCGATCCTGGCCTGCGTTTACGGATTAGCTTTTGTGGCCGCGAGTTGGCCCGTGGGAACAGCCGCGGCAGTAGAAGAAGAAGTCAGCACAGCAAAATGAAATCGAATCACCACACAAGCTTGGAGGGGACCATCGCGATGTCATCCCGGCAGCGCGCGTCCTTCTTCGCGCGCGGAGGGATCTCCGCTGGCACGATCGCGGAGCGCGAGCCAGAGACGCGACGCTGGCCAACGCCCGCCTCTGTGGTAAATCCCCGCCTTCCGCTGTTATTCTTTCCCCTTCCAAGGAGCATTCATGTCCGCTGATCTGCAGGGCCGTAATGCCGTCGTCTTCGGAGTCGCCAACAAGCGCTCGATCGCCTGGTCCATCGCTCAGGGACTGCACGCCGCGGGCATGAAGCTCGCCATCACCTACCAGAACGAGCGCCTGGAGCAGGAAGCCAAAGACCTCATCCTCTCGCTGCCCGGCGCCGAAGCCTACATGTGCGACGTCAGCAAAGACGAGGAAATCGCCCGCCTCTTCGCCACGCTCAAAGAACGCCACGGCAAGCTGCACGCGCTGGTGCATTCGGTAGCGTACGCGCCCGCCGACGAACTGAAAGGAGACTTCCTCAACACCACGCGCGAAGGCTTTCGCGTCGCGCTCGATGTGAGCGTGTATTCGCTGGTCGCGGTTGCGCGCGCCGCCGCGCCGCTCATGGAAGACGGTGGATCGATCATCACCATGACTTACTACGCTTCGGAAAAAGTTGTTCCGCGCTACAACGTGATGGCTGTCGCTAAAGCCGGATTGGAGTGCTCGGTTCGCTATCTTGCGTACGATCTGGGAAAGAAAAATATCCGGGTAAACGCCATCTCCGCCGGACCGGTGAAAACTTTGGCCGCGCGCGGCATCTCAGGCTTCGGCGACATGCTCAAAGCCCACGCCGAACACGCCCCACTCGGCCGCAACATCGATATTGCAGAGGTCGGCTCGGCCGGAGTCTTTCTAGCCTCCGATGCCAGCAGCGGCATCACCGGCGAAGTTATCTACGTCGATTGTGGGTATAACATAATGGGATTTTAGAAAGCTCTCGCCGCCGGATCCTGCCCTTGCCCGGCTGCCACAGAATCCTAGAGAACGGGGCATCCAGGGAATTCTACAATCGCCGCTATGCTGTCGGCCTCTGGTCAACTGACGCTAATCCGATTTCGCTCATTGAGGGATTTTGAGCGTGTTGACTCAGGAACAGTCAGGGGGACCGTTACGTCATCTCTGCGGGATCATCTTCGACTAAGAACAGCGTCTCTTGGACCGGCACCAGAGCGTCTCCCTCGGTCCGTGGTGTGCTTACGAGCTTCATTGTTGTCGTCAGCGCCAGCACGGCGCGTTCCCGTGCCATCTCCGGCAAGGACGTCCTGATGTCCGAGGGTAGTTCGGCGGGCTGGAGATATTCGAAGCCCTCAAACTTTGACGCGAGAAAATTCGTCCCTTCCCCGGTCAGATGGAATCCCCAGATTGAAACCGGTTCATCGGCGCTGTTCCAGACTCCCTCCCGCGTCACGACGGCGACTAGCCCTCGAAGCGGATGGTTTGGCATTAATGAGCCCACGAACAAGACCGGGGTCAGATCAACCTGCCATTTATGCAATATCAAGAACGCTTCATCCGAACTAATTTTCACCTCTGAACCTCTACCTGTTGGGCAATCACAGGCCAGCACTTTACGCCGAATCTCGGATGAACTCCACGATAATTGTTGTTACCAGCGATTACGCTAGTCGTCCTGAGTCACCAAGGTACGGAGTTCACCCGCTTATTCTGATCCGCCGCGCACTCTCCCCATCCCGCTCCAAAGAAATCTCCAAATCCCGCTCCCGCAGCAACCGTGGAAACTTCTCTCCCCACTCAATCAGCAAAACGCTGCCCTTCTCGGCACGCAGATCATCCAACCCGAGCGTTTCGAGTTCGCGAGGAGTATCGACTCGATAAAGATCAATGTGATAAAGGTTAGCAAGCGGACCGCGGTACTCATGCACCAGCGTGAAGGTGGGACTAGTGACGTCTTCTTCTTCCGCCGCTCCAAAGCCAGCGGCGATTCCTTTGACTAGCGTGGTTTTTCCCGCCCCGAGGTCGCCGCGCAGCAGAACCAGCTTAGGCGGAGCCAGCATCTCCGTCAGAGTGCGCCCGAAGGCAATCGTTTCCTCGGCCGAGCGTGTGGTGATCTCTCGCGTCATCGTGAACAGTATAGCGAGAGCTCTGCAGAACCTAACAGGTTGCGGAAAAACTCACGAAAGCGTGCAGTAACGTGGAAGAGCGGCGCTTCAGCGCCGCGTCAAGCATCAT
Source organism: Candidatus Sulfotelmatobacter sp. (assembly GCA_049512915.1). Classification (GTDB taxonomy): domain Bacteria; phylum Acidobacteriota; class Terriglobia; order Terriglobales; family Acidobacteriaceae; genus Sulfotelmatobacter. The sequence continues at coordinate 37,149 of JBEKWP010000021.1, read as the reverse complement.
AAACAATGCGGGCTTCAGCCCCGGTGGTCGCCCTCCGGACCTTCTAGATCGTCCTCGGCACGTTGAACGCCGACGACTTCAATCCCAGCAAGCTCCGGTCCGTCACGTGATCGAGAGACGTACGCAGGCGCCGGTTGTCGTCATCCTCGAGCGCGACAAAGCGAAACGCCTGAAGCGCTCCGTCCTTCGTCTTCGCCATGGGGCTGAGGATTTCGGCCATGGCGCGTACCGGGCCCGATTGGGTTTGAAAAGCAACTTCGACGAAGTCGCCCTCAGCCAGCGGACGCGGCACTCGCAGCAATCCGCCCGTCGCCGAGATAGTTTGGAGTTTAGCTTTAGCGTGCCGGCCATCTTCGAAACGAATCGCAGCCAGGACTGAAGCTCCGAGCTGGACCCGGGCCGCGCGCCGCGAAGGGTGCGGTTGGGGGAAGTGGGTCATAAGATATATGCACTATGGCACTCTCCCAGGACTGGTAACAGGTTACGGAAGCAGAGTGGCCGGATTCCCGCGCTGGACGCGGCGTTCCAAGGCGCAACACACGCACTGTCATGAAGATGCAGGGTAGTTAGTAAAGAGTTAATGTCCCGAAGGACATCGCATTTTCGCCAGATCATTCACCAGCTTGTGAACTTCTCCAGAGCAGCGTTCTGCGTGCGTCGAAACGCCTCAGGAAGTCCCTGCAGAAGATCGGTGGCGACCAGTGAGTGCTCACCGACCCGCTCACGCATCACATCGCCGGCAAGACCATGCAGATGCACAGCCGCCAGCACCGCCGTAAAGGCGTCCTTCGAATGCTGCGCGATCATTCCCGCGACCATGCCGGTCAAGATGTCTCCCGTGCCCCCGGTAGCCATGCCGGCGTTCCCCGTAGTATTCACCCAGGCTTCGCCGTCCGGCCGCACCACCAGCGTGCGATGACCTTTGAGCACGACGATCAGTTCATGTTCGCGCGCGAACTTCCGCGCCGTTCCCAATCGATCTTTCTGCACATCGGCGATGGAGCACGCGGCCAGCCGTGCCATCTCGCCGGGATGCGGCGTGATCACCAGCGTGCGCCCGTTCCCGTTTAATTTCGCCGTGCGGCCCTCAAATGCATTTAGGCCGTCGGCGTCGACGACCATGGGCAGTTGCAGTTTTGACACCAGCGCCCGCACCAGTTCCGCAGTTTCCGAATCCCGCGAAATCCCGGGCCCAATCGCGAGCACGGTCATCCCCTTCGACAATGCCTCGATTCGATCCTGCGCCTCGGTCGAGATCGCACCCGCATCGGTCTCGGGCAAAGGCTCAGTCATCAACTCAGGATGAAATCCCGCGACGGTTCCCAGCACGGACTTCGCCGTCGCCACCGTTGAAAGCCCGCCTCCGGCGCGCAGTACAGCCATCCCCGCCATCGCGGCGGCGCCAGATTTCCCGAGGGACCCGCCGACCACCAGCACGTGCCCGTAGTTGCCTTTGTTCGACTCTGCCGGACGCGGCCCAACGAGCGGCGCAAGATCACGCGCGGTGATCACATTCAGTTGCGAGGACGAAACAATCGCCTCTTCCGGCGAACCGATGTCAGCCACAACCGTCGGCCCCGCAGTCAACATGCTGAACACATGCGCCGGACGTGGAGCAGTAAACGTGACAATGGCATCGGCCCGGGCAATCGTTCCGCCTTGTAGGCCCATCGCGTCTGCATCTGCGCCGGAAGGAATATCGACGGCAATCACCGGAACCTGGCTTGCATTCATAATGGCAATCGCGTCGGCGTAGAGTCCGCTCACCGGAGGGTTGAAGCCGGTACCCAGCACCGCATCCAGATAAAGGTCGGCCTGTATACCGAGGTTCACCTGCTCACTCTTCAGCTCTGCGCTGGAATGCACGGCGATTGCAGGGGACGGAAGTTTGCCAAACATGGCAGCCGCATCTCCATGCAGATCCGCGGGGTCCGCCAGCAGAATCACCTGAACTTTCTTCCCGCTCTCCTGCAGAATGCGAGCCGCCACGAAGCCATCACCGCCGTTATTCCCCTTCCCGCAGAAAACCACGACCCGCCGCGCGGCTGCGTAGTGCGAGAGCGCATAATCCGCCACGGCCGCACCGGCGTTCTCCATCAGCGTGAGCGAGGGCACACCAAAGCGCTCACTCGTGGCGCGGTCAATGGCTCGCATCTCTTCAGCGGAAACGATTTTCATAAAAGCAGTGGCCAGTGTCCAGTGACCAGAGGCCTCTAAAACCCCCGCATGACTCCATCGCCTTTACTGGTCACCGAGCACTGGCCACGGATCACTGACTTTCGACTATAAAACAAAAAAGGCCCTTCGCGCTGTGCGAAGGGCCTTTGACCTTACCGGCCACTGGCAACTGATTACTGACCACTGTTTTTGAGCGCCTGTACGCGGCTGTGCTTCACGCTGTAGGTGAAATACACCACCAGCCCGATGATCAGCCAGATGACCAGCCGTGCCCAATTGACCCAGCCCAGCTTGTACATCATGTAACCATTCGCGATCACGCCGAGGATTGGAACTACCGGCACCCACGGCGTTCGGAACGGCCGCGGCTGGCTGGGATTCGTATGGCGCAAAACCAATACGGACAGGGACACAATGACAAACGCGAGCAACGTACCAATATTCACCATCTTCCCGATGTCGTCGATCGGCGTAATGCTGCCGACGATCGCCGCCAGCAGGCCTACGAGAATCGTATTCTTCCACGGAGTACGGAACTTGGGATGAACTGCGGCGAAAAACTTCTTAGGCAAAAGCCCGTCGTTGGCCATGGAGTAAAGCACTCGAGTCTGGCCGAGCAGCATCACCAGCATCACGCTGGTCAGCCCAGCCAGGGCCCCCAGCGTGATGATGTTCGCCGCGGTCGTCAGACCCCGGTCCAGGAAAGCCACAGCGACCGGCGCTTCGATGTTGATTTGCTGCCAATGAACCATACCCGTCAGCACGCCGGCCACAGCAATATATAAAACCGTACAGATCGCCAGCGAAGCGATCATGCCGATCGGCAAGTCGCGTTGTGGGTTCTTGGCTTCCTGGGCGGTGGTCGAGACAGCATCAAACCCGATGTAAGCGAAGAAAATATAAGCGGCGCCCGCCCCGATTCCCGCGAACCCATGGGGCGCATACGTGTGCCAGTCCGTGCCCCAGTTTCCGCGGTTGATGTAGTGGGAGCCCAGCGCGATCACGAAGAGAACTACCGAAACCTTAATAACAACGATCCCAGTGTTAAACCTGGCGCTCTCTTTGATGCCAACCACCAGAATTGCCGTAATCACCAGAGCGATGAGGAAAGCCGGCAGGTTGAAGCCAACCTCCACCCCAAACAGACGCGGCGCGCTCAGCAGATCGTGTGCCCGTTGCAGCAATTCAGGAGATTGCGAGCTTATGATCGCACTCACTTTGTCGAGGAACGCTTGCGTGCCCAGCGCCAATGAGGGATCCGCAGTCTGCGCCATCTGCCGCGCAACAATATTCTCCGCCGTCTTCAGCGCGGTCCAATGATCGTAGGCCAGCCATAGCGGCATCTTCACATGGAAGATATTCAGCAGTTCGATGAAGTGGTTCGACCATCCCGAAGACACGGTGCTGGCGCCCATCGCGTATTCCAGCGTGAGATCCCAGCCGATGATCCACGCGATCAACTCGCCCAGAGTGGCATAGGCGTAAGTGTAGGCGCTGCCCGCCAGCGGAATCATGGCCGCAAACTCCGCATAGCACAATCCGGCAAATGCACATCCCAACCCGGAGAGAACGAATGACAATGTAAGTCCCGGACCGGCATACTGCGCTCCCAGCCCCACCATCACAAAGATGCCGGCTCCAATGATTGCGCCCACGCCCAGCGCAGTGAGCTGAAAAACTCCCAGCGTCCGTTTCAGGCTGTGTTCGCCCGTCTCGCGGGATTCCTCCATCAGCAGGTGCAGCGGCTTGGTTGCGAACAGATTGGCCATTCGTTTGGTTTCTCCTTAAGGCTGCGCGGATGCGTGCCTCGCGCCCGCGCTCCTCGACCACGCGTAATATACCGGGATACCGAGCAGCACCACAATCAATCCCGGCCACGTAAATTGCGGCTTGTAGAGCAATAGCACGACATCGACAAACAAAGCCATCACAATATAAATTGCCGGCAGTACGGGGTAACCCACCGCACGATACGGTCGCGGAGCGTCCGGCCGTGTTCGCCGCAGCACAAACAATCCCACAATCGTCAAAATGTAGAAGACGAGCACGGCGAAGATAATGTAGTCGAGGAGCTGCCCGTAGCTTCCCGAAACGCACAGCAGGCACGCCCACACCATCTGCACCATCAGCGATACGGCCGGCGTTTTGTACGTCGGATGCAGCTTGGCCACGCTGCGAAAGAACAGGCCGTCCTTGGCCATGGCGTAGTAGACGCGCGCGCCAGACAGAATCAGCCCGTTGTTACAGCCGAAACTCGAAATCAGAATGGCCGCCGCTATCAGCAATCCGCCGGCTGCCCCGAACATCTGAGTCATGACCGCGGTTCCGACCCGGTCTTCCGCGGCGTATTTAATTCCCCGGCCCAGAATCGTTGCTGCACCCGCCGTCCCGTCCAGCGGCAGCCCCATCAGATAAATAAAGTTGCAGGCAATGTAGAGTGCGATCACCACGCCAGTGCCAATTGCCAGGGACAAAGGCAAGTTGCGGCTGGGATTTTTTACTTCGCCCGCCGTGAACGTCACGTTATTCCAGGCGTCTGCGGAAAACAGCGACCCCACCTGCGCCACCGCCAGAATCGTCAGCGTTCCCACCATCACAATCGGGCCGCCCACGCCCACCTGCACCGCGTGCTGTGCGCCCAGACCCGCATTCCGCCAGAAGTGTCCGCCGAAGTTTGTGGCCAGCGCCTGCGCGTTTCGCCCGAGCGCCAGCCCGAACAACGCCAGCCCCAGCAGCGCCGAGACCTTGGCCACAGTAAACACATTCTGGATGAGCGCTCCCGTCTTCAACCCAAAGATATTCACCACCGAGAGAAAAACCACAAGCAGGATGGCGACCAGGTTCTGCGTGTTGATTCCCACATCCATGTTGCCCAGAACCATCGGCCCCACATGAATCGGCGGAACTTTCCAGATATGCAGAATCCAGTGGGAAGAAGAAACGGCAGGGAAGAAGACTCCGAGGAACTTACCAAAAGCCACGCCCACAGCCGCAATCGTCCCGGTCTGGATCACCAGAAAAAGTGTCCAGCCATAGAGAAATCCCCACAACGGACCAAGAGATTCACGGAGATAAACGTACTGTCCCCCCGCTCGCGGCATCATCGCGGCCAGTTCGCCATAGCTGAGCGCAGCAACGATGGTCATGAACCCCGCCACCGCCCACGCGCCAATCAGCAGCGCCGGAGAATCCACTTCCCGGGCAATCTCCGCGGAAACAATAAAGATGCCGGAGCCGATCATCGACCCCATAACCAGCATGGTGGCGCTGGTCAGGCCGAGGCCCTTGACCAGTTCCTTGTCTTGAGAACTATGAACTTCCCAGTCGCTGCCCGCAGCCGTTGTCGGTGTGCTCAGGATTCCTCCGTAGGGTCTTGTAGCGCCGGCGTCCCGCCGGCTGTCGCGAGGCGTTTTGCCATCGCCGCAGACGCCAACCCAGGGTCAAATGACTTTACCTCAGAACGCGGAAAAATTCCTCTGCTGATTTCCCGGGATCCCGTAACAGATCAGATATCACCGCCACGGAATCCGCCCCAGCCTCAATCACGGAAGCCGCATTAGCCCGCGTGATCCCCCCAATGGCCACCAGCGGTTTGCTTGTCAACTGCCGTGCCCGGCGCACCCCTTCAAGGCCCACCACCGGGTCAGGCCGGTCTTTGCTGGAAGTCGAAAACACGGGTCCAATGGCGAGATAGTCCGCCGAGGTGCGGTCCGCCTCCAACAACTCCTCTGGATTATGCGTCGAAACCCCAAGCCAGCGGTCGGGGCCAATAATGCGGCGAACCGATTCCGGCGAAAGGTCATCCTGCCCAACGTGGACGCCGTCGAACTCGGCGAGAATGCACAAGTCCGTCCGGTCATTCATGATGAGTTTCAGCTCGTGTGGCGCGGGCACTCCCGCCCGCGCAAGCGGGCGCAACTCGTGAGCCTGCTCCAGCATCACCCGCGCGTCGCCGGATTTGTTGCGATATTGAATCAGAGTCACGCCAGCAGACACGAGTTCCTCCGCCGCAGTAATCAGGCCGAGAGTGTCGGCAAAACAACCGGCATCGAGGATGGGATACAAGCGGGGAAGGACGATCATGCGTTGTTCGATGCAGCGCTCTTATCGCGAAAGCTCAGAAATCCAATTGTCTTCCCAAGTCTTGCTGCCGTCGGGCGAGAACGACTGCTCCATGCGCGCCGGCTTGGCTGAAATACTAAGCCGAACGTAGCGCACAAGAATGGCGCGTCCCTTAGACACGCTCAATGAACCGGAATGATCAGAAGCGCGAACGGCGTTCCGCCAAACTGGACGAACGGCTTGTGCGTATCGGGCTCCGCCTGCCCTGACGGAAAACCGGAGGAGCTTGCGATTCGCGCATTTAGGATCATGATGTGCGGAGGTATTCGAACGTAGTCCTTCTGGCCGGGCGCTAATTTGACCGCTTTAGGATCTATGTTGCTCCACGATGATCCGCCTTCCAGCATGTAAGAATATCCAACATGGTCCGGATCCGGCTCACGTCCAGCCATGTAGTCCTCCATCCACTCCAAACCGTACTTATCAAAACATCCAGGGTGGTGCGCTATGCCATCCTCATGCGCATTCACATCTCTCATGATGCAGGTCCAGCCGTTAGTTCCGGATCGCAATTCCTCTCTGCGCCCCTCATCTCCAAGGATTATGACCGATGCCTGCGCAGCGATCGATGCCGGCGCAGCCGACAACGCTTGAGATATCTCGGTTTCTGATTTCCTCGATTGGCTTGCCGCGCTCAGAACAAAAATGCCGATCGAAGCCAAGACAGCTATTCTGGTGAGAGATGCTCCCATCATTGCTCCTTGTGTCCTGCCACGAAACTTCGGTTGTTCATTTTGTCTTCGCCAGAAATCTTTCAATGAACCCCGTATCAAACTTCCCCGCCCGGAAGTCCGGATCGGCAAGAATCCTGCGATGCAGCGGAATCGTCGTATACACCCCTTCAACGATAAACATCTCCAGCGCCCGCGACATCCGCGAAACCGCCTCGTTGCGGTCCTTGCCGCGCACGATCAGCTTCGCGATCAGCGAATCGTAATAAGGGGGGATCACGCCTTCTGCATACGCCGCTGTATCGACGCGTACTCCGGTACCCCCGGGCGGATTGAACGAAGTAATCTTTCCCGCCGACGGAGTGAATTTCTCCGGATGCTCCGCGTTGATCCTGCACTCGATGGCGTGTCCGCGGTGCACAATCGGCCCCTGCAGCACGTCCCGCATGTGAGCCCCAGCTGCGATCATGATCTGGCTCTTCACCAGATCCACATCCGTCACCATCTCCGTCACCGGATGCTCCACCTGGATGCGGGTATTCATCTCGATGAAGTGCAACCGCCGGTCCTGGTCCATCAGGAACTCAATCGTCCCCGCGTTGGTATACCCAATCTCCCCGAGCGACTTGCACAATACTCCGCCGATCTGGTCGCGCAACTCCCGGGTGACCTGGGTCGAGGGCGATTCTTCGAGCAACTTCTGATGCCGCCGCTGGATCGAGCATTCCCGTTCCCCAAGGCTCACCACATTGCCATGCTCATCGGCCAGCACCTGGAACTCGATGTGCCGCGGATGCTCGACATACTTCTCCATGTACAAGTCGCCGTTGCCGAACGCGCCGGCCGCCTCCGACTGCGCCGCCTTGAACAACCCCGGCAGTTCCTCTTCGTTGCGAACGATGCGCATGCCGCGTCCGCCGCCACCCGCCGAGGCCTTCATGATCACGGGAAAGCCTACCTGCCGAGCCCACTCCACCGCCTCGCCTTCTGTCGCAATGATTCCATCCGAACCCGGCAGAATGGGCACGCCCGCCTGCTTCATGGCCGCGCGAGCTTTCTCTTTTTCCCCCATCAGCCGCATCACCTCGGGCCGCGGCCCGATGAACTTGATCCCGCTGGTCTCGCACACCTCGGCAAAGTTGGCGTTCTCCGCCAGCAATCCGTATCCCGGATGAATCGCGTCCACGTTGGCAATCTCTGCCGCGCTGATCACCGCTGGAATATTCAGGTAGCTCAACCCCAGTTGCGGCGGCCCGATGCAGATGGCTTCGTCGGCGAAGCGCACCGGCAGGGAATGCCGGTCCGCCTCGCTGTAAATGGCGACGGTGTGGATGCCGAGTTCCTTGCACGCGCAAATCACGCGCAGCGCAATTTCTCCGCGATTCGCAATCAGGATCTTTTTAAACATTCAGATTAAATGTGGGGACTGAGGCGGGCATTTTGTAATTTCGTAATTTTGTAATCGGGTAACTTGAAACCCGAAGGCTTTCAATTACAAAATTACCCAATTACCAAATTACAAAATTACCCAATCCGCTTCACTTCTTCGCCCGGATGGCAAACAACTCCTGCCCGTACTCGATCGGCTGGCCGTTGATCCCCATCTTCTTCACGATTTCGCCGGCCACGTCCGACTCAATCTCATTCAGCAGTTTCATCGCCTCGACGATGCACAGGACCTGCCCCACTTCTACCGTGTCCCCGACTTTAACAAACGGCGGAGCGCCCGGCGACGGCGCTTCGTAAAGCGTTCCCACGATCGGAGACTTCACAATGTGCAGGTCTTCTTCCGGTTCCGGCGCACTCGGCGGCGCGGCCGGAGGGGCTGCGCCCGAAGTCTGCCTCGGTTCCAGAACGGCTCCGGCGGCCGGCCTCGGCATCTCCCCGTGCGCATACACCACGGTGTGCTCGCCCGCCCGCTTGATCTTCACCTTGACATCGCCGCGCTCCAACTCGAACTCGGCAATATCTTTTTCGATTAAGAACTCGATGAGTTCTTTCAGCTCTTTTTGATTCATTCGTGTAAAGGTGGGACTGCTTGCTTTAGGTCTCAGGTCTCAGGCGTTAGGCACTAGACCTCTTGGCTGGTGCAAAAAACCTCGAGCCTAAGACCCAAGACCTGGGACCTAAGACCTTCCCTAGACTGCCAGAAAATCCTTGCCGGTCGGAGTCAACACCTCGCAGCCGTCTTTGCTGACGGCCACCATGTCCTCGATCCTCACGCCCCATTTGCCGGGGAAGTATACGCCCGGCTCAATCGTGATAACCATACCCGGCTTCAGCACTTCCCTTTGCCCGGCCGCAACCCTGGGTGCTTCGTGGATCTCCAGCCCTACCCCATGCCCGGTCGAATGCGTAAAATAACGCCCTAACCCGGCCTTGCGCAATACCTTCCGCGCCGCCGCGTCCACTTCCCCAGCGCTCACACCCGGCCGCACCGCCGCAATCGCGGCTTCCTGCGCCTCCCGCACCGACTCGTATGCGCGACGTGCTTCCGGTGGGGCTGTGCCCACCCATACAGTGCGGGTCTGGTCCGAGCAATAACCACCGAGTATAACACCGAAATCGCAGACCACGAATCCCCCCGGCGCGATGGCTTGCTCCGAAGCTCTGCCGTGAGGCAACGCCGACCTCGCCCCCGAAGCGATGATCGTAGGAAACGACATCTCCTCCGCCCCGCCACGCCGCGCCGCGTACTCCATCTCCGCCGCCAACTCGCACTCTTTGACCCCCAGTCGCAATACTTCGAGCGCCCGGTCGAACAAAGTCGCTCCCAATTTCACAGCCTTACGGATCAGCCCAAGTTCCTCCTCGTCCTTAACCATGCGCGCCTTCTCCACCAGAGCGGGCGCGTTCCGTAACTGCACGCCCGCGGGCAGCAGATCGGCCAGCCGCTTTCTTTCTGCCACAGTAAGGTGTTCGGCTTCAATCCCGATCGTCCATCCCTTCCCCTTCGACTTCTTGCGTCGCGCTCCAATTCGCTCTCCGAGTGCGTTCAGCAGTGCCTTGCGCGCGATGACGACCTTGGCGCCTTTCACCTCCTCGCGCCCCTGCGTGTCATAGCGAACGTCGGTGAAGAACGTGCTCCCGGATTCCTCTACCAGGAGTAGCCCCGCGCTCCCGGTAAAACCGCACAGGTAACGGATGTTGGCAAGATGGCTGACCAGCAATCCGTCAAGCCGGCTTGAAGCGAGGCGCTTGCCAAGCTCGTTCTGGCGAAGTTTGTAATCCATTTCCACGGCTAAGTGTATCAGCGTGCAGAACGAAGACATCTCTGTAGATTCATAAGAGGCAGTCGCAATCCCCGCGTCCCCAGGGAGGTAGAATACCCGGCATGTTTCTTCTCTTTGCGCTGTTGTTCATGCTCCTCAAGGACAATGCACCCTGGTGGTCCGTGCAATCGTCTGGAAGCGATGCAAATCTCCGCGGGGTGAGCGTGGTTCTCGATGCCGGCAGGAATGACCGGCTGCAATACATGATCTGGGCTTCAGGATCGGACGGGGTCATTTTGCGCTCAACCGATGAAGGTAGTACATGGAGACGGATATCCGTTCCCAACACCGGCGGCCTGGATTTCCGGGACATTGAAGCCTTCAGTGCGGATGAAGCCTATGTGATGTCGAGCGGCGAGGGCAAGAAGTCGAGAATTTACAAGACAACCGACGGCGGGAAAACCTGGAAGCTGCAATATTCAGGATCGACACCGGAATTCTTTCTGGACTCGATGGCCTGCGATTCAGAGACCCATTGCGTCGCTCTTAGCGATCCGGTGGATGGCAAGTTCGTCGTCTTGAGTACAAACGATGGAGAGCACTGGTCAGAGCTTCCCCGGGAGAGAATGCCTCCGGCGCTCGCCAAAGAAGGAGCTTTTGCGGCGAGTGGCACTGCGATTGTGATGTGCGATCGTGGCGGAATCTATTTCGGCACCGGTGGCCCGGCAGCGCGAGTCTTTCGCTCGCTCGATCAAGGCCGGTCATGGACAGTTTCCGAGACGCCGATCCTCAGCGGCACAGCCTCCAGCGGCATTTTCAGTATCGCTTGCGAGGGCCCGGACGACCTTGTGGCCGTGGGTGGAGACTACAGGAATGCGAATGACGACAAGCGCGTCGCGATCTACTCCGATGACGCCGGAGCCACATGGCACCTCGCTGAGGCGCAGCCGGGCGGCTACCGCTCGGCCGTAGCATCGTTTTCTAACGGCGACTTTGCTGCGGTTGGACCAAACGGGACAGACATCAGCCACGACAGGGGCATTCACTGGCGGCACACGGAGAAACTGAACCTGAATGCGATCGCCTTTGAGAGTGCGAAAGGCTGGGGAGTAGGTCCGAAAGGAACCGTAGCCCGATTTATCACCCATTTTCAGTATCAGATTCGAAGAGAGGACGACCCTGCTGTCGTTGGCGCGGCCCGCTGACCGTCCACTTTCCCTAGGCCTTGAAGTGCTCTCCAAAAAACAAAACCGCCGGCCCTGACAGGTTCTTCAGGCGCCGGCGGCTTTAAATCTTCAACTGCGCTGCTAAGTCTGACGTTGTTACGTCTGAATAATTCGCGGCGTGATGAAGAAGATCAATTCCTGGTTCGACGTATTGACCACCGTGTGCTTGAACAGGTTGCCCAGGACCGGGAGGTTGCCCAGCACTGGCACCTGCGTGATGTTGATCGAGTTCTGCGTCTGGATGACGCCACCGATCACCACCGTGCCACCGTCGGTTACAAGCACCTGCGTGGTTGCTTGCTGTGTGATCAATTCCGGGTTGCCCTGCACTTCCTGGCCGAAGTTCGGCGTCGTGTTCTCGACGTCTACGTTCAGGAAGATGGTGTTCTCCGAAGTGATTTGCGGAGTCACGGTCAAGCGCAGGAACGCATCGACGTAGGTCACGGTCGGAGGACCGCCCAACTGCGCCTGGGTCACGATCGGCACCCGCACGCCCTGCTTCACGAAAGCTTGAATGTTGTTCTGGGTCACCACTCGCGGCCGCGACAGAACTTTCAGCAATCCGCGCGACTCGGCCATGGTAAGAACGGCGTCGATGCGCACCGTGTTGCTGGCGTTCAGGAACGAGAACCCGCTGGTGGGTGAGGTCGCTCCCAGGTTCGAGAACAGCGGAATCGAATTTCCCGTCTGGCCCGTCGCGCCAGGCACCGTGACGTAGCCTGGAGTCAAACCACCGACAGTCGTTGGCGAGCTGCCTGCGGCAGACGCGCCACCGATCGCGCTGTGGCCGTTGCCCCAGCCAAAACCAAGCTGTGTGCCGATGTCGCGGGCGAACTGCCGCGTCGCCGCCACCACTCGCGCTTCAATCTCGACTTCCTGCGTCTTGCGGTCAAGCTGCGTCAGCAGGCGATCGATAACCGGAAGCACTTTCGGAATATCATTGACGATCACCGCGTTGGTGCGCTCGTCCGCAACCACGTCGCCACGCACCGAGAGGAACTTCTTCACGGTGATGATTACGTCCTTAGCGTGAGCGTAGCTCAGGAATCGGGTGACCGAAACCTTCTCCACGGCCAGCGCTTCGGCTTCCACCTGGGCACGCCGTCCATCCGCTTCCTTCTTCAGCGTATCCACGGTGGCGATGCGCAGAACGTTGCCTTCCAGTTCCCGCGCCAGGTCGTTGTTCTTGAGGACGATATCCAGAGCCTGATCCCACGGCACATCATCCAGTACAACGGTCAGGGTGCCGTGCACATTAGGATCGAGCACCACGTTCAAGCCGCTGATTTCGTGGATCAGCCGGAAGAAGTCCTTCAGATCGACGTCCTTGAGATTCACTGAAATCGGCTCGCCCGTATACTTCGGACCAACCGCGGCCGGCGCTTGTCCAGCCTGCGCTCTCTGCTCCGCGGCAAGATTCACCGCGGGCTGCACACCGGTGTTGGAACCAGTGCTCTGCGATGCCTGCGCGGCGTTCGCGCTCACCGGCAGTAGTTCCGCAGCGGTCTTGTCCGCAAACTTCGCCGCCGCTTCTCCGGCGCGCTCGGTGGGCTGGTCGGTCGCGTCAGCAGGCGTCGTGGCGTCCGTCTTCTTGGCTTGGAAAGCCGGCTCGACGAACACAAAATCACTCGAGGTAGATGCCGTCGTCTCCGACTTCGGAGTCGTAGGCAGAACATTTTCCGTCGCCGCTTTGGGAGCCGCCGAGGCGCTTGCCGCCACGGGCTGCGCCTTGGGCGCTGGCGCTTCCATCACTCGCGGAGCGAACGGAGACATCATCTTGGTCGGCGTTGGCAAGGTGGCGGCCACGGTTTGTGGGGCGCTTCCAGTCGACGCCGCTGCCGTGGGCTGCGTATGCAGCGTCAGCACCAGCTTCCCGTCCGTCAATGGAGAGAGTTCATAGCGCAAGGCCTGCTCGAGATCGACCACCACGCGAGTCGTGGGAGGCGTCTGGCCGTCCGTGCCGATGCGCACGCCTTTCACTCCGGCGCTGCCCACCGTAATGTGGGTCTGCCCTGTCGCCATAACGGTTCCAGGCAGGTCCAGCACAAGACGTGCAGGCGAGTCCGCAGTGCTCAGCTTTGGCGTGACTGCGCCACGAGCGCTGATCACGACCCGGATTTCATCCGTGCCGCGAACCACGTTCACCCGTTGCAGTTCGTTGTGCTGGTTCGCCGGTTGTGACGCCGGCATCTCGGTGGCTGAAGCGACCAGCCCCAGGACCAGCATCGGTAGGAACACACTCAGCAATTGCTTTCGCATTTCGCTTCTCCCCAAAACCGCGGGCCAGGCCCGCGTGTCCTTCTTCTAAACTCGATTTTGTCGGCGCTCCGGGCTTTCCGGATGTCGCCACCGCCCACTGCTAAACAGCCGGCGTGCTGATCTTCTTAACCACTTCGCGGGTGAACGGTTTGCCTAGTTTGTCCTGCACCGTCTCCTCGAAAACCACCGAATCTCCCGTGATTCTCATCACGTAACCGTTGAACACTGGATCGTTTTCGTGCAGGAAATAGGCCTTATTCAGGGTGTTCGTTACCACCGCGATAAAGCCGCTTTCCGACTTCACCACGCCCCGTAAATTGATCTGCCCGATCTCCAGGCATTTCTTGCCAGTCGAGCAACCCGAGCCTGTGGGCTGCTGCACCACCGGACTGAAGAAAGGATCGCGCTTGCCATTCATCGCCCATTTCTTCTCTTCCGGCTGCGGAGGCTTGGGAGCTTCCCCGATCACGCTCGCAGCAGCTGCCTTTTCATCAGCCGTTGCTTTGGCCGTGGCAGGAGCCGCATGCGTCGCCGCGGCCTTCGGAGCCTCAACCTTGGCCACTACTACCGGAGCCGATGCCGCTGCTTTCTTGGGTACGAATGCATCATGAGGTTGCACAGCAGGCTTCACCGCCGCAACTGCCGGAGCTGTCTTGCTCTTGGCCGCAGGCGCTGCCGCCGCAGGCGCCGCTACTGGCTTGGCTGCCGCCACGGTTTGCGCTTTGGGCGCTGGCGCTGGAGTGCTCTTTGCTGATGCCTGCGCTGCTGCCTGCTGTGTATGCAGGGTCAGCACAAAACTGTTGCCTGGGCCCGGCGTCAGCTCGTAAGTGAGCGCCTGCTCCAGATCCACGACCACGCTCGTGTTCGGCGGTGTTTTGCCGTCCATGCCGATGCGCACGCCCTTGACCCCGGCGCTACCCACCGGAATCTTGCTCTGAGCGGTTGCCATCGAGGTTGCAGGCAGTTCAACCACCACGCGCGCCGGTGAACTCAACTTGCTGACCTTCGGAGTCACGGCCTCGCGGGAGCTGATCTCGATCTTAATATCGTCCGCGTTGCGAACGACGTTCACCCGCTGCAGCGTATTGCTCTGCACCGGCGCTGCTGCCGCCTTGGCCGGAGCCGGAGCTGCCGCTGCCCCCGGAATCGTCGCCGGCTTCACCGCCGGCGCCGGAGCCCCCGGTGCGGGTTTGGCTTGCGCCACCAGCACGGGTTGCAGCTTGTTGGTCTTGGTTTGTGGCAGCGATTTCGTGTCGCTGCGCGGGTTGTCGATGGTGGCCGGGTTTTGTCCCCAGGCCGCCCCCGTTATCATCACCACTGCCAGAATGCCTGTCGTCAGCTTCATAAGCGATTCCTATTTGCTCACGCCTGCAGTTGCGGGCTTGGCTCCCGGCCCCGATGCGGGCGGAGTCAAATCGTGACTGAAGAACGTGGTCGCTGTGAACGTGGCGATCACGCTTTCGTTCGGCGCATACTGGTAGGTATGCTTGGCTTTTGCCCCTTGCGGGTTCTTCGTGTTTGACACCAGCAGTCCGCTGATGTTCACGATGCGCTCCAGCTTGCCTACCCGGTCAAAGAAATTCAGCATCGAGTAGTACGGCCCGTCCAGTTCCATATCAAATGGGACTTCCGAGTAGTACTCTTTGGCAGCAACCGGCTTGGCGGTATAGCGGCGCAGCTCCACGCCCGCTTTCGTGGCTTCGGTATCCATCATCTCGATGAAGCCATCCACCGACTTCTCGTCCGGCACGATCCGCCGTTCGATGTCCAATTGCTGTTTCAAATTCGCCAGCTGCCGCTCGATGTCTTTCAGTTTGGGGCGGTAAGACTCCAGTTCGTTGTTTTCCCGAACCTTGTCCTGCACGGCATGCTCCGCCTTCGCATTGCTGTCGCTCTGGTTCTTGAACACGAAGAAATACAGCGCCGCGCTTACTAACGCTCCCCCAGCCAGCACCGCTCCCCACTGCTTGATGCCCGACAGTTCGCTAAAGTTCGCCATAGGTCAGCCTCTACGACTTTCCCTTCTCGCAGGTCAGCGTGAACTGGAACGCCTGCATGTCCTTAATCGAATCGTCCTGAAAAGTTTCCTTGATTTCCACCGTCTTGAAGAAGCCCGTCTTCTGCAGGTTCGCGATCAGGTTGGCTACCGCATCCGTACTCAGAGCCGTGCCTTCCAGGTTTACGCTCGCGCCCGTGTCGTCCATGCTCCTCAGCCAAACCGCTTCCGTTCCGTTCACGGTTTCACCCAGCATGGCCAGCAGGTTGACCGGGCCGGCCTGGCCTGCGCGCAGCGAATCAATTACGTCCACTCGCCGCTTGTAATTGTCGGCCTGCCTCTGCCGTTCCAGGTAGCGCGCCTTCACATCGCTGAGTTCGCGGTTTTTCTGCTCCGCCGCCGCCATCTGCTTGGCAATCGACTTCGATTGCTGGTCCAGCCGGTACCAGGCCGGCATCGCCGGTCCGCTGGAGCCGCGCTTGCCTTTCCCTTTCGTTGTTTCGAGCAGGTTGATTCTGATCATAGGGATTCAAAGCTCCTCAAAGCCAAGCCCACGGCAACTGCGAGCTGACCCGGATTCTGCTCCACCAGCTCCGCTCCCGGACCTTCCGTCGGCGGCACCACGCGCTGGAATGGATTCAACAATTCAACCGGCATCGAAAATTCCTGCCGCAAAGCTTCCATCAAACCCGGCACTTTCGCCGAACCGCCTGCCAGGTAAATCTTCTCGATGTGCTCACCCGCCGCGCTCGCCCGGAAGAAGTCGAACGTCTTCTGGATTTCCAGCACGATGATTTCGGTCACCTGTTGCAGGATCGGCGCTTTCGCGTCCTCGCTCACCGTCCCAACCTTCTCACCCAGCTTCAGCTTCTCCGCATCTTCAAAGTTCAGGTCCAGCTCCTTCTGCAGAGAATCCGTGTACTGGTGCCCGCCCACGCTCACGTCGCGCGGGAACAGCGGCGTCGTGCCTTTCACAATGTTGATGTTCATTACGCTGGCGCCCAGGTTCAAAAGCGCCACCACCTGGCCCGGCGCCGGCTGGTAGTTGTACTCGTAGCAGTTCTGCAGAGCCAGCGCATCGATGTCGACAATAGCCGGGGTACGGCCTGCCATCGAGAGTACGTTGGTGTAGTTCAAAATCTTGTCCTTCTTCACGGCCACCAGCAGAACATCCATCTGCGGGCTGCCCGCTTCTTCAGACAGAATCTGGTAGTCCAGGCTCACGTCCGCCAGGTCGAAGGGAATGTGCTGGGCCGCTTCCTTCTCGATGGTTTCGGCCAGTTCCTGGTCGCTCATCGAAGGCAGCGAGATCTTCTTGACGATCACCGAGTGGCCGCTTACCGCCGTGGCCACCGCTTTGGTTTTGATCAGGCAGTCGGCAAACAATTTCGAGATCGCGCTCGATACCGTTCCCGAGTCCACGATCATCGAATCGACCACAATGTCAGAGGACAGCGGTTCCAGCCCCAGGTGCGACACTTCGATCTGTCCACCCTTCTTCTTCAACTCCACCGCCTTGATGCTGGAAGAGCCCACGTCCAGACCTACAATCGTCTTCGATCCCATTCCAAACATGTGTGCCCGCCTTTTCGTAGCGCCGGCGTCCCGCCGGCTTTTGTTTTTGTAGCGCCGGCGTCCCGCCGGCACTCTTAACTACTGCGACCCGGCTGCAGCTTTCGTTGCCGCCTTCGCCTTATGCTTCGTTCCCGACTCCATCTGGCTCGACTTCTCTTCCATCCACTGGTCCAGCTTCGACTTCTTGAAGCGCCAACGGTTGCCCAGCTTGAAAGCAGGAATCTTCTGTTCCCCAACGTACTTGTAAAGCGTGTCCGGACTCACTCCCAGGTATTGCGACGCCTGGCGTATGTTCATCACTTCTCGCGAGTCGGCCATGTTTCCTTGCCCCAGTTTCTTTGCCCTCTCCACCAGAACCATCCCGCTCCAGTGCTCCGGCCCGCGGGGCTTACCTTGAAATTGCTGCCCTCCAATGACTGTCCGGGGGCTCTCGGTGTCCAGAGCATATATCAGCCCTGAAAAGCCCCGCCTCAGAGCGAATCTCCGTGTTTTATTGGGTTTTATGCCCGTTTTTTGGAATTCGTGGAAAGGGCTTCCTGACGGTATATCTATATGTTGTAGTGCTTATGCTTATTTACACAATTAGGAGTAGTTTCACGAAGGAGCGTCCCGAGTCACTCGCGGTCTGGTAACTGAAGTACTAGAGACGGTACGGAAGTACTATATCGAAGGCTCAAGTCGCTGCTTCGGCTGGCTTTACCTACCGGAATCCTGGGTGGCTGCTGAGTTACTCGACGATGCCTCCAGCCTCGTAGTCGCCATCGTAGGACCTTAAATGCGCAGCTTCGCGAGGGATGGCAAGGTCGTTCACGCCCAAGTGTGCCATTGCCCCAAATTTCTTTCCCAGATATCTTCGCGCGCTAGGACTCGCGTGCTGCGCGATCCATACTTCTCTCAGGGGATAATCATGCAAATTCGCAAGCAAACTGTTCTGTCTCTCATCGTTCTGGGCCTCGCACTTGCTCCATTCAGCTTCGGCCAATTCGCTAAACAGCCGCAAACCCCGGTTCGCATTCGTGGTTATTACGATCCCGCTACTGGTACCTTTTCTCCAGCGCATCAGTCGTCGGCCGAAACCGATGCTACTACCACGGCCACTACCGAGGCCGGTGAACTGATTGTTAAGTACACCATCACCGTCAAGTCAGCGATTCCGAAAAATGGAGTCGTCGGGTGCAGCGCAAGCGCCGAAACTGGCGATGCTGCGGGTGACTACGAGGAGAGAGCCACTGGGGTTGCAACGCTGGTAAGTGGGACCACCTATACCTGCTCGGCGATCATGCACTACTCCTGGAAATTGGATACGCCCACGACCGATAAGATCTCGATCACAGGCTCATCCACCATTGACTATGGCTATCAGGTTACAGCCACGAACGGCACGGCGATATTAGTGCAGCCTATCGAGGATCGTGGAAGCGATGCGTCCATTCCTTCGATTAATGTGCCGGCGAACGGCGCGACCACAACCGTAGATGTCAGCGTTACGCTCTAAGTACGCTCCAGGAGATCGGCCAACTTTGCGGGGCAGCCGTCTCTGGCTGTCCCGCAACCAGGCTTAAGCACTTTCGGCCGCCGAGTCACTGCACGTCGGAAACTTTGCCGCTTAAAAAAATCACCTTCATGTCTTTGTAGTAGTAGATCGTCTTCGTCCCCAGGTTCACGATCTTGTCCGGCTTCCCCATTGCCGCTTGCACTTGGTCAGTCGTCATCCCTTTATCGATGCTTGCCGGTTCGGCTTGCGGTTGCTCCGGCGCAGCCGCCTGCTGCGGACCTCCCTGCTGCTGCCCGCCTCCGCCTTGATCCCCGCCCTGCTGCTGATCCCCGCCCTGCTGCTGTCCACTATCATCGCCCTGCTTCGCATCGTCCGTGCTGATCGAGAGCAGCGTCCCAATCGTATCCTCGACCTGCCCCGCGCTCGCTGTCGCCAAAGATCCCTTGGGAAACACGAAGATGATATTCGTCTTGTTATACGTCGTCGGATCGGTCTTGTTGCACTTGTCGCAGGCAACAATCCCCATTGTCACCTGATCCTTGTCCAGACTGACGTCGATCCTGGTGGGGTACACCTTGTCGCCCTTGGCAAACAACTTGGTCGTCTGTTCCTTCCCGAACTTCTTCATGCCGAACCCGATGCCCTTCGTCAGCATCGCGTTGGGAGCCTTAACCACGCCACCTTCATACTTGTTGTTTTGCACGCTCGTGTCCGAATAAGGCACGCCGAGCAGTCCGCCTTTTTGAATGGCCAGCAGCGTTCCTTCCTCGACCACGGAATATCCGCTCGTGTCCGATCCCATCTTCACCAGCTTGTACTGCGCGGCCAGTTGCTCCTGCAAAGAAACTGCCTGGGCATTAGCCAGTGCCATCCCAGCGAAGATCGTGGCAGCCAGGAGAACCATCCCCGGAATCAGGTTGCGGAATTTCCTTACCATCGTAAAACCCTCCGTTCAGGTCTCGACAAAGATTTCGGTCACAGCCGCGCCGCTGCGCCGTCGAGAAAGAATTGCCACTCCCATGGGCGAAGGGAGCGTCGTCGCCCGACGCTCCCTCAATTGATTGACTCGCGAACGCCTGCCCGGCGTTCTGCTTGCCGTCCGTTCTACTGCGTGCCGCCGCCTCCCCCCGCAGCATCCTGCTTGACCTCCTGCTCGGTCTGATCGGCAGCCGCCTGCTGGTCTTGCAGAGTCTTCGCCACGCTGGTATCCGGTGGCGGAGGCTGCACGGCGCCAGGCTCGGTACCAGTATCCGGCGCCGCCGGCATACCGCCCGTCCCCTGCTTCTTTGCCATCTCGCCCATGCCGTTGGTGATGTTCTCCTGGAAGTGGTTGTACATTTCTTGCAGGTCATCCACCTTCACGGCAACGGTTGCCCCCGACGCGCAGTCACCTTTCTTGGTCGCCGAGACGCTGGCATTCACGTTCTGGTCCGCATCCGGAGTGTCCGTCAGCCGCGTAATCACATCACCCGACGACAAGGCACATTCCTGACCGTTGGCTACCACCGTGACATCGGAATCCACCACGAACGTGCGCTGCGACGGATCGAGCGCCGGTGGCGGCGTGTTGTCGCTGGTAGCAGGCGCTGCAGCCGCCGAGGCGGTTTGTCCTCCACCTTGCTGCGCCGCCTGCGCCTGCTGCGCCGCCAACTGCGCCTTTACTTCCTGGGCAATCGCCTCCTTCACTTCAGGAGTCAACGCCACCGGACCCGCCGCTGCCGCCGGAGCAGGAGCGGCATCCGCTCCGCCTCCGTCGCCGCCACTGGCTGCCGCATCCGCTGCCACTGCGTCCGCGTTCGCTTCAGCCCGGGCCGCATACGCCGCCTGCAATTGCTGCGCGATCAGGTAATCCGTCAGCCAGTAGTACGGAGCCGCATAAACCGGATAAGGATTCCACCATCCGCCATAGAATCCCCACCATGGCGCTCCGCCCCAGCCCCAGGCTCCGATGCCCCAGTAAACCGGCGCTCCCCAGGGATGCCAGCCCCATCCATAAAATCCCGGATGGTACCAGACGCCTGGGTAGTACCCGTAATACATATGTCCGCCCCAGCCATACCCGCGATAAAGCCCAACATGGTAGCGCCCGCCGGCATAGAAGGTCCGCGAATAATAGGCATGCCCGCCCCGCGTCACGTAGGCGCGCTGCACATAACCGCCATGCCCTCGGGTTACAATGCGCGCTCCATTGCGTTCACTCACAACCGTACGTCCGCCGCGGAGGCCGTGGTCAATGTGCATGCCGTTGCGGTCGACAGAACGGATCGATCCGTTCGCACGAACGCTGGCGTGCCCTCCACCCTTCAGGCTGACGTTCCTCGTGCCTGCCGGCTGGTGCGCGCTGCCCCCGCGATTGCCGGCCGCGGTGTTCCCGCGACCCGACGTCGTGTTCCCGCGACCCGCTGTCGTGTTCCCGTGGCCGGCGGCCGTGGTCCCCCGACTAGGCGCCGTCCCACGGCCCGCCGCCGTGTTCCCCCGGCTCGGTGTGTTTGCCCCATGGCCTGCCGCCGTGTTTCCCCGGCTCGGCGTCGTGCCCCCATGGCCCGCCGCCGTATTCCCGCGACTCGGTGTCGTATTCCCGTGGCCCGCGGCCGTATTCCCGCGGCCCGCAGCCGTGTTCCCGTGCGAAGCCGATGTACCGTGCGACGGCGCAGCTGCATGCGAAGGCGCCGCAGCATGAGAGGGCGCGCTTGCATGTTGCGCTGGCGCCGCGTGCGGAGCAGGTGCGCTGGTCTTCTTCTGGCCCCAGGCAAAACCCGGAACCGCCATCAAGAGCAGAAGCACTACCCACTTCTGCAGCATATTTTCACCTTTCAAAATGCGATTCATTACCGCCTCCTGACCAGAACTTTTTAGCGACCCTGCATTCCCGGAAACACTGCCCCTCATCCGAAGTTGCGCGCTCGCTCCGCTCTCTGCTTCACGAATCTTTGCGTCACAAACGACATTGGACGATTTCACGCACGTGGTTAATCAGTTTCCAAGAACGGAGGGGAGGCCCGCTCGATGCGCACGACCCGATTGCGGACAAGACGCGACCGGCAGACCGTATCTTGGAGCGAAAAAACGTTACCAGAAGTCGGCCGCTTGCGCAATCATTTCCGTTTCGGGGAAGTGGAGCAATTTGATTGTCATCCTGAGCAAGCGTTCTTTGCGTGGCGAGAGCCCGCCCCGTGCCTGCCGAGGGTCTCAGCAAAGCTCGCGCGACTACACTTAGCCTGCCCTGAGAGAGCGACAGCGACCGAAGGGCGCGTTTGGCTCGCTTCCTTTGCTCCGCTGCTGTAATCTATCTTTCTTTCTGCTGGGAGGAACCACGTGCGCTATCTCGATCGCCTGCAACCCCTCGCCCTTCTGGTGATGCGCCTCGCCCTGGGCGCGGTTATGTTCGTCCACGGTTACCACAAGGTTTTCGGCGGACTTCACCACCACGCCGACCTGGTCGCCAGCCTCGGACTCCCGCGCTGGTCGGCCTACCTCT
The DNA here is from genome assembly GCA_049512915.1 of Candidatus Sulfotelmatobacter sp. Classification (GTDB taxonomy): domain Bacteria; phylum Acidobacteriota; class Terriglobia; order Terriglobales; family Acidobacteriaceae; genus Sulfotelmatobacter. The sequence goes on along the minus strand of JBEKWP010000021.1, from coordinate 14,937 downwards.
CCGCCTTTACCGAGTTCCTCGGCGGACTCTTCGTGCTGCTTGGCCTATTCACCCGCATTGCCGCTCTTGGCATCTGCATCGATCTCTCCGTTGCCATCGCCACGGTGCACCTCCACAACGGGCTGACGGGCAACGGCGGATACGAATTCCCCCTTGCCCTCGCAGCGCTGGCCTTTGGCCTTATCTTTTTCGGTGGCGGCCCCATTGCCTTCGACCACATTCGCGCCCCCGGAGGCAGCGGAGGAAAGTCCAGGTAGCCGTACTTCTCTGGCGTCATCCCGGAGCCGTCGCCGTGAGCCCGGGAATCTCTCGTCCCCACCGCAACTTATTCCGAATCTCCGGGTTTGCAAGCAGTTACGAGAGCGGACCCTGAAACAGGGTACCTTGTGAGGTATCTTTACAAACACCGGGCTCCAGTTGAATCTGAGCCCGGCTGAAATTATCATGTGGCGTAGGAAAATTTGCTGCATCCTAACGATTTCACCGACGCATCTTACGGCTTACAACGAACTGATTAGGAGGTTTCTCTTGAGAAAGTTAGCGATCCTGGTACCAGTTTTCGCCTTCTTGGCCCTCGTTCAGTTGGCCTCTGCTCAGCAAGGGGACATCATGATCGGCGGCGGCACCCTTCTGTCGTCCTCCCCCGCAACCGGTTTGGGTAACTTCCAGCAGCCGGCGGAAAAGGGCGGCGCCTACATCAATATTTCCGGCGACGTCGTCACCTTCAAGCACCGCTACGGCTTTGGCGTCGAAACCGCCTGGAGGGCTAGCCAGGGCAACTATCCGGATTATGAGGACACGACCTATCGTCCCATCCTGACCGACTTCAACGCCGTCTTCCAGCCGAAAATCACAAAGAAAATCGGCGCGGACCTCTTCGGCGGCATCGGTGTTGCCAGCACGCGCTTCTATGTCCCGGAAGTGACCTCGTGCAGCTACTTCAGCGGCTGCATCAATTACAGCAGCAGTGATCACTTCATGGAAGACCTCGGCGGCGGTATCCGCTACTACTTTTGGCATCACGTCTTTGTCCGTCCCGAGATTCACTACTACCACATCCAGAACAACGTCGAGTTCAACTCCAACAACGTATTCCGTGTCGGCGGCTCAATCGGATACACCATCGGTAACGATTAGGCCTTCACCCCACGGATGTTCGCTCGTTTTGGTATGCTGGGGCGACGGAATACCGGGCGACAGAATACCGGGGCAGCCGATTCCGGCGGCCCCAGTTCTTTTGCTGGGGGCAGCCATGTGCGGCTGCTTCGCCGGGTTCCACCAGTCCGCTGGGTGAACTCCAGCAGTCCAACTGAACTGACGAGGGATTCGTATTGAGAAAATTCGCGCTGCTTGCATTCACCTGTACGCTTTTTCTGTTCGCCAACCTCGCCTCCGCCCAGCAAGGGGACATTCTGGCCGGCGGCGGCGAACTTTATTCACTCACGTCCCCCACCGACATCGTCACCTTCCAGCCGCTGACAGAAACCGGAGGACTCTACCTCAGCCTCGCTGGTGACATCGTTTCCTTCCCGCATCGTCTCGGCCTCAACGTGGAAACCTCCTGGAGGTACAAGCAGGGGAACTATTACGGTTACGAAAATTACCGCCCTTTCTTCACCGACGCCAACGTGCTCTTCCAGCCGAAGATCAACAAGAAAATGGGCCTCGACTTCATGGCAGGCATCGGCGTTGCCAGCAACCGGTTCTACATCATCGATTCCTGTGGCAGCCCGGGATGCATCAACTTCACCAGCAGCAATCATTTCATGGAGGACTTCGGCGCCGGTTTCCGTTACTACGTCTGGCACCACTTGCCGCACGTCTTTATTCGTCCTGAGGCTCACTACTACCACGTTCAGAACAATCAGGGGTTCAACTCCGGCAATGTGTTTCGCGTAGGCGCGTCGATCGGCTACACCATCGGCAAGTAATCCGGCGTCACCAGACCAGGAAACCAGACCGGCGGCAACAATAAAAAAGGCAGCGTCTCTTCGACGCTGCCTTTCGCTTTCCCAAAAAAGCGTTTACGGCTCCTGCATGCAAATGTCAGCCTCGTGGATCGCCGCGTCCAGATGCTTGATCGCTTCCAGGCGGTGCCCGTGGAAATCGTGAGCCGCATCTTCCAGATGGTGGTGGGCGTTATGCATCGCCTCCAACGCCGCTGCGATCTCCGGATGAGGTGGCATCGCGGGTGACGCCGCCGCAGGCGCCGGCGCTGCTGCCGCAGCCGGAACTGCTGCCGGAACTGGCGCCGCTGCTGCCTTTGGGCCTGCCGCCCCCACCGGCAAAGCCAGGGCTAATAGTAGCGTTGCTGTGATCAAGAGAGTCAAGAACCCGATATTCTTCATGCCTTCCTCCTCGTCCGAATTCCGGCGCGGACGCCGCCGGTAAGATCAATGGCCACGGCCCTCTTCGAACGAGGATTCCCGCGACACCCGCACAGTATAGTCGCGTCCCGGCAAAATTCCCCTGTGGATGAGTTGACTCTTAAGATGCTCGTCTCCAGCGGCCACGAAAAAGTCTGGTTCGCGAGGGTTTCGGGAAGGGCACGATTTCAATCGTGCCGCGAGCGGTCATCGAAGCCTCCGCGCTTCAGCGCCTGAGCTACGCTTCCCTACGCGCCGTCCCCTCCCTTTCGGCTTCTCCACCACCACCACAACCCGCCTGCCACAATAACTCCGGCAATTGCCAAATCGAAGCGCTTGAGATCATGGGCCAAACGCTCCCAATGTCCGCCAAACAAATATCCCGCCGCACAAATCGCGCTCACCCAAACCGCGGCTCCAAGAAAGTTAAAGAGGAAAAACTTTCGCCACGGCATGTGGAGCGCTCCCGCCAGCAGCGCGGCCAGCACCCGCATGCCGAAGAGAAATCGCGCCAGAAAAACCGTGGCCGACCCATACCGCTCAAAAAGCCGGTCTCCCCGCTCCACCGTCTCTGCGCGAATGGAGAATACATGCCGGTAGCGTTCGATCAGCGGACGCCCGCCGTGCCGCCCCAGGGCAAAACCAATTTCTCCGCCCGCCGTCGTGGCCGCGATCCCCACCACAATGACCCAGGGAAACCGCAACTCATGTTGCGAATAAGCCAGGAAGCTGGCCAGCAGCAAAATGGTCTCACCCGGCAAAGGCAAGCCCGCGCCCTCGAGCAACAGGAGCGCAGCCACCGCCCAATACCCGTAGTGCACCACTGCGCCCCGCAGCAGCTCGAAAATGTGGTGAGTCATGATTTAAGTTTGTCATCCCGCATGCTTGTCATCCTGAGAGAGCGCGCCTTTTGCGCGAACGACGGACCCGGGCGAGCCGCGCGCATCCACGGAGCCTGCCCTGAGAGAGCGACAGCGACCGAAGGGCGCGTTTGGCTCGCTTCCTTATTGCACTCGCTCAGGCGGGAGCCTTCTCACTCGTCAGGAATTCAATCAACGCCCGGTTGAACTCTTCCGCACACTCCTCGTACGGCAGATGTCCAACCCCCGGAAAAACAATCGACTGGGAATTCGGAAAGCATTTCGCCAGCGGTGCAGCCGAGGAAGCATACACCGCCGAATCCCTGCTGCCCCACATGAGAAGAGTAGGAATGCCGGCCAACTTAGGCAGAGTGGCCTCCAGTTCGCGCAGGTCTGCCGTCCACGTGCGCACGATGCTCAGCGCGTGCTCGAACAATCCCGGCTTAGCCAGCGGCGCCATATAGCCTTCCAGAGTTCCCGCAGGAATGCGGCCGCGGTCGCCATACATGCGAGCATGCCAATAAGGATAGGAGAAACGCATGTGCCCGCTCGTCAGCCGGAACAGCGCCGTCCCAAACCTGCTGCCGGCAAACGGCGCCAGCCACCGCCCATGCGCCGAATAAGGATTCACCGGCGCCACCAGCACCAGTCGCCGGATGTGCAAACCAACATTCCCGCTCAGGCATTCCGCGGCCGCCATCATCGCGACCGCGCCGCCATGCGAAGTCCCCAGCAAATCAAATGAAGAAATTCCCAGCCGCTCAACGAATCGCAGAAGCCGCCGCGCCGTCCCCCGCATGGAGTGATCGATCCCAACCGGCCGGTCCGAGAAACCCGCACCCATCATGTCCGGCGCATACACCGCCGCATAAGGTGCCAGAGCCGGCATGGTAAATCGCCAGGAAAACGAATACCCCAGCAGCCCATGCAGCAGAATCAGTGACGTACTGGGTGCCCCATTTCTCGCGTCTTTTGCGAGAAGTGGGGATTTCGTGCGCAGGTAACGCATGCGCGCCCCATCGAACTCCATCCAGCACTCTTCCACCCCGGAGCCCAGCGCCGGAGCAAAGCCAGATTGCGGCGTAGAACTTTCCCGGCCTGCCGCCATCACAGCCAAGTCTTCCCACTCCAATTCTTCGCAATTCTGGACAACTTTTCCCGCCCCGCCAGACTCTATTGAAATGAACATCGCCTCTGTTCACTTCACTTGGGGAGCTCCGGCTCCCCGTTTTTTTTTTGACCGCCTCGCACTGTCATCCTGAGCGAAGTAACAGCTTCGCGCCAGCGAAGCTGTTACGCAGTCGAAGGACCCCATACCCGCCGGCGCCGCCCCAAGCCTCGCAAGGAGTTTCCATCCCCGCACAGCCACTCACGCCGCCACCTTCCGCTTCTTCCTTAGCAGCTTCTTCAGCACCCGCATCCCCTTATCCACATGCTTCTCCTCCAGCAAAAACGGAGGCAGGAACCGAACCACAGTATCCTGCGTGGAATTAAAAAGTACTCCCTCGGCCAAAGCCGCATCCACAATCGGCCGCGCCGGAATCTCCAGATTGATCCCCTGAATAAACCCGCGCCCGCGAACTTCCTTAGCCGCAGCACTCTTCTCGACAATCGATTTCAATTCCTGCTGCAGATAAGCCCCAACTTTGTTCACATTGTCGAGCAGCTTTTCTTCTTCCACAATAGCCAGAAACTCCAAAGCAACCCGGCAGGCCAGCGGACCACCCCCAAACGTAGTCCCATGCTGCCCCGGCGAAATCGCGTTAGCAAATTCTTCCCGAGCGATGAACGCTCCCAAAGGCAGCCCCGCCGCAATCGGCTTGGCAATCGCCACAATATCTGGAGTCACTCCAAAACTCTGAAACGCAAACATAGTCCCGGTCCGCCCCAGCCCACACTGAATCTCATCAAAAATCAGCGCCGCACGATGCCGGTCGGCCGCCGCCCGGCAGGCTTGCAGAAACTCCACCGAACACTCATAAATTCCGCCCTCGCCAAAAATCGGCTCCAGCACAATCGCGCAAGTATTGTCGTCGACCGCCGCTCGCAATCCCTCGATGTCGTTCTGCCGGACAAACGTCACCTCTTCCAGCATCGGCTCAAACCCTTTGCGATGCTTCTCCTGCCCGGTCAGCGACAAAGCCCCAAAAGTCCGGCCGTGATACGACCCCTCGAGCGCCACCAGCCGCGACTTCGCCTCGCCCCCAGCCCGATGTCCCGCCAGCCGCGCCAGCTTGATTGACCCCTCAATCGCCTCCGTCCCGCTGTTCGAAAAAAAAGCACGAGCATTTCCAAACGTACTGCCCAAAAGCGTAACCAACTTCTCCGCCAGCGCCCCCTGATACTCGTGGTAATAAAGATTGGAAACGTGAATCAGCTTCCCCGCCTGCTCCCGAATCGTCTTCACGATCCGCGGATGCGCATGCCCCAACGCATTCACCCCCAGGCCAGAAACAAAGTCGAGATACCGCCGGTCGTCAATGTCGTAAACAAACACACCCTTACCCCGCGTCAACACTACGGGATACCGGTTATAAGTCCCCAGCAAATACCGCCGCTCCAACTCCGCAATCTGTTCAAAAGTTTTCATAGGAAGACTTGATTCTACCGGAACCCGCACCCGCGTACCGTTCTGGGAAAGAAAAAGCGTCCGAAGGACGCCTGACCATAGCCCGGCGTTTCAACGCCGGGTTAAAGCAGCAACGAATGAACCCGTCCCGCTGCTGCCGCCTATCTCATCCCGTTTCCAAACGCCCTGGTTGCAATGATTCAGGCATCCCTACGGGATGCGCGCCTGGATTCCCGAACCTACCCGGCTTTTAAACGCCGGGCTATTGTCGGGCGTCCACCGGACGCAAATCTCGCGGTCAATACAACCCCCTAACGATGAGAAGCGGTGTAATAAATTCCGAGCGCGACAAGCGCAGTTACACTCAGGAGAACAATCGCGAAAATAATTGCAAGAGGCCAGAAAACCCAGGACCCTGACTGTCTTTTTCTAATCTGTCGTATGGCATTGTGCAATGAGAAAGCCGTAGCGATTGCGCCAAGCGGAGTGAGAGCGAAGGCGGGCATAAAGGCATCCAGCTCACCCGGCCCCTTGCACCACTGATGCTGGTAGCAGTAAAGAAGCGGCCACAGAATCAAAAGGATGTAAACGATGGCAATGAAATACGAAATTGCCAGGCCTAGCTTGCGTAACATGGACCCATCCTTAAATCACCCAGCCGCTTGATAAATTTCCACAACCCCATTGTGACATCCAACCTTGTCTGCCAATTCAAAATCGGCGATCATGGTCGAGGCCGTGACGGTCGGCACAAGCCAGCTCGCCGCGCGTCTAAGTCCTTTGTTTCACGGATTTTAGTATCTAAGTTCTTTGACATCCGTATTTTGCGGGGAATTTCTTGCTAACGTGATGATTCCAGAGATGGGGAGGGGGGGAGGGGGGTACCCGATTTTCCATCGAAGGCTAAGCGATCCCAACGCCCGCAGCAACCCCGCTCCAAACTTTATTTTGGGGCCGCGATCCACAGCGACGCTACATCCCGTAGCAACGGCGGGGGACGCATCTGATGCAGACCAGAAGCCAAAGCCCGAAAGCCGAAGCCGCCTCAATACAGCGGCGCATCCCCCGGCGGCCGCGTCTTCCACCTCCGGTGCACCCACAACCACTGCTCCGGATACTTCCGCACATAGTCCTCGATGATCGAAGTAAATCGTTGCGTGTTGGCCTTGATGTCGGCCTCCAGATCGCCCGTGCGCACCAACTCCACCGCCGGATCAAACCGCAACCGGTATTTCCCGAGCGTCGCGTCCCAGATCGTGAACGTCGGCACCACCGCCGCATCGGTGCGCAGCGCAATCCGAGCCGGCCCGGCAGCCGTGCACGCGGGAATGCCGAAAAAATCCACAAAGATCCCCTGCGGCGGAGTCATATTCGTATCCATCAGCATGCCCACCACTTCCCCCGCCTTCATCGCCGAGAGCAGCCCGCGCACAAAATCATCTTTGTCGACAGCTTTGTTGCCATGCATTGTCCGGTAGCGAAGGATGAGTTCGCCGAGATACTTATTATCCATGCCGCGCATGAGCACATGCATCCAGTGCCCATGCATCGACAAAACAAAAGACGAAAGCTCCCATCCCCCGAAGTGTCCGGCAAACAAAAGCACGCCCTTGCCGCGAGCGTGAGCGCGTTCGTAGTTCTCGAACCCGTCATACACCACGACTTCGTCAACGTTCGCAAGCGTGTATTCAGGAAAGTGGCAGACTTCGGCCAGTTGCCGCCCGAGCGAAGCAAACTCCCCACGCAGAATCCGCGCCCGCTCCGCTTCACTTTTTTCGGGAAACGCCAGGGCGAGATTGCGCATTCCGACCTGCCGCAATCGCACGTGCAGAAGATAAATCACCCAGGCCAGGCCCATGCCGATAGCCCGAGCCAAAGGGCGCGGCAAAATACCCATGATCTTGATGAACGGCCAGGCTGCCGCGTACTCAAGTCGCTGCCGCATTAGGGGAAGCGGAACGGTACTCCGTCAAAAATTACTTGTCAAACGGATGGGGAACACAAAAATCCAAAAAGGTTTACCCCGTGAACCTCTGTATCCCCTGTGTTGAAGAATTTAGCCGAAACCCGAAAGCCGAAGCCCGCTTATTTCGCCGCTTCCTGCGCCCACTTAGCGAGCGAACTCAGAAAAGCATTCGCCCCCGCCGGCGGATCAATCTCCCCCACCAGCGACGTCCGGAACGGCACCATCCGCCCATAAAACTCCCGCGTGCTGTCCTTGTCCTGCTTGACCACTGCTCCGTTCAGACTCACGCCGGCAAACAAACCGCGCGCCCGCGAATAAGTCAGCACCTCCGCCCGCATCTTCCAGTCGGTATTTCCCTCGGCATGCCGGCCTACCGGACCTGCAGCCACCGAAGCGTCCGCCCCCAGCGCGAACTCGCTCGAGAGCAGATGCTTCATCCCATCTTTATTCATGATCAGCATCACCAGATCAACCGCCTGCCCGCCGATCTGAAACCCAAAGCTGCCACCCGTGACCACAAAAAATGCCGGAGCGCTCCACCCCTTCGGAGTGCGGCAACTGGCCAGCCCGCGGCCATACTTCGCGCCCACGATAAATCCGCCCTTCAACATCGAAGGCACGACCGCGACGCACTCCGCCGACCCCAAAACTTCCTGTGGGATGCCCTTATCCGGCGCCGCCTGGATTTCGTCCAGCACATCGGCCGCCGCCTGCACCCGGTCCGAAGCCTTCGATTCTCTCGCCTGATCGTCAGCCACCGCGGAAATCCCACACAGACACACCACTAGCGTAAGCAGCAAAAGCTTTTTCATGGTTCCTCGTTCACAAAGATTCTCTGGGAGCAATGATCTGGATTGTAAACGATGTGCCCGAGGTTGTGTCAGGAAGGAAACGCAGGAAGTTTTAAAATCAACGCAAGGATTGTGGGTGACTCTGGAGGACAAAAAAATCGGGGCTGAAAGTAGTGACCCTAATCGCCACTCTCAGCCCCGTCTCCCAGGTTCTGTGGTAGGTGACGCGAGTATGCGTCGCAGTCGCTTTTCCTGCAAGATTACCGAGGTCAGTGTCCCGAAGTAACCCGGGCAGACCTGCTTGAAAATCCCTTATTTCGCCGCCACCAGCGAATGCGTGATGGCATGCACGGAGAGTGCAATCCGGTTCTGCACGCCCACCTTGCGCATCAATTTCGCCACGTGTGCTTTCACCGTGCGCTCCTCGATACCGAGCTGAGCGCCAATCTCTTTGTTCGACCGCCCTGCCACCAGCATCTCGAGCACTTCTTTTTCGCGGTCTGTAAAGGTCACGCGGCCCGCCGGAAAAATCCGGCCCGGAGCCGAAGACACCCGCTCAATGAACATGGAAAGAACTCGCCGCGGCGCCCAAACCGATCCCTGACTCACAATGCGAATGGCCTGCGCAAATTCAGCCGGCGAAGCCGCCTCATCCACATAGCCCTTGGCTCCTGACGCAATCGCTTTAAGAATGGTTTCTTCATCCACTCCCGACCCGGTCACGATAATGCGCAGATCCGGCCGTGTCGCTTTCAGGCTCGCCATCACATCGAAAAGGTTTTGTCCCGATCGATTTCCCAGCAGAATCAAATCGACATTCTGCAGCGTGGAAATCTCGGGCAGGCCGGCGGAGACCAGCTCGAACTCGGGCTCCGAGTCGAACAAGGCGCGAAAGCCCACAAACCTCAGCGGGTCGCTCTCCACTACGGCGATTTTGATAGTCGGTTTTCTCGCTACTGCTGCTTTCATAGTTTTCCTATAAGGCGTAATTGCTTAGTTAGAGCATAGGCGGTATTTCGCCTCAGTGCAAAGAGAAGTGACTGAAGTTAAATTACGGGAGTAACATGAAAAAGAAGCTTGAGAAGCCGCTCCACAACGCAGATTGGCGGGATAATTCTCGACGCCACTCGGGAAAAGAGATTCAGCATGAGAAGAATTTCCAGTTGTCTTCTTGCCGCAACAGCCGCCCTCATCATCGCCGCTTCGACTGTGTTCGCGCAGGACCCGCCGGCGCCGGCCGCCGCGCCCCAGGCCGCTTCCCCGACCTATCAGCCGAAGTTTCGTGGCGACCCGGCGCGCTCTGATTCTGAAGCCGCGGCCCTCGCCTACATGCGGGTCGTGATCCGCGCCGAGCATCAGTTCGACAAGCAGTACAACCACTTCGCCACGACCCTCGCCGAACTCGTCCACTCCGGATCCTTCACCAAACGCATGGTCAACCCCGACCGCGGCGATTACACTGCCAGCTTCGAGGGCAAGAAAGACAGCTTTATCCTGACCATGACGCCCAAGCAGCTCGACGCCCAGCACCGGTCTTTCTACGCTGAAGATGACGGCAAAATCCACGCCGATGAAGAAAAGCCCGCCGACGCAAAATCTCCTGTTGTGAAGTGAGGCCAGGCGGCAGGAACGAAAAAACGCTAAAATAAAATCTCACGGAGGAATCATGCCCGCAACCATCGGCGCACCCGCACCGGAATTTTCACTGAAGGACCAGGATCAAAAAGAAGTAAAGCTTGGCGATTTCCGCGGCAAGAAGCGCGTCGTCCTCATCTTCTACCCGCTCGACTGGAGTCCCGTCTGCACCAAGGAACACGTTTGCATCGTCAACGACAAGAAGCAGTTTGAGGAGCTCGACGCCCAGGTGCTCGGTCTAAGCGTCGACAGCGTGTGGTCCCACAAGGCCTATGCCGAAAAGATGGGAATCCAGTACCCGCTGCTCGCCGATTTCCAACCGCGCGGCGCCGTCGCCGCCAAGTACGGCGTCTATCTCGAAGACAAAGGCATCACCGGCCGCGCCATCTTCATCATCGACCGCAACGGCAACCTGGCGTGGCACAAAAACTATGACATCCCCGTTGTCCCCGACATAAAGGAAGTCTCGCAAGCCCTTGCCGGAGTAAAGTAAAAGTCATCGATCGATCGGAAGCGGGTCCCCACCCTTCTCGCGCTTTTCGCGATGAGCGAAGCCGATGGGGTGGGAATTTGATCTTCTAAGTTCCCGGCTTGATTTCCGCCGCCTTCCCATCCCGATAAATCACCACCAGCGGCTTCCCGCCATTTGGATACCGCACCGTCTTCTCCTCCGACGACGAGCCTGCATCCGGAACGCCCATCCCCACGGCGAAATCCGCCTGCTGTTCGTTCATCCCCGGTTTCACTTCATGTTGCTCCACTGCCTGCCAAACATCCGCCGGCCAGTGCTTGTATAGCTCGTGCGGATCCTCCACGTAGAACATCTCGTCGGAATAAATCTTGTACTGCCCATCGCTCTCAAATCCAATGGGAACCGCAAAGCTGTGCCCGTCTTTCTCAAACGTAGCCACCACCTGTTTCCGCCCGCCCGGCGCGGCGATCGCCATCACATCTTTTATCTCCAGCCGCTCGAGCGGCCCCAGCAATCCTGCATCATGCGCAAAATCGACGCTCTTCACCACCGGCACGTACCGGTAATAGGTGTAACGGTATCCGTCGACCACCCACACCGGTTGCAGCGTCAACTGCTTCGCCGATTTCACATCGAACGGATACAGCTTCTTCGGCCTCACATAGAAGTCGGCATTCGAGTAGCCGGCCTTCTTCGCCTGCTCCTGCTTTTCGGCGGCAACATACTCCTCATGCCGCTCATAAAGGATGTACGCGGCGCGCACTCCCGCGACCACGACAGCCAGGCCCAAGGCAATCTGAATCCACTTCTTCGCCTCTTCGTTCATCATGCGCAAAACTCTACCAGATCGTCCGACAAACACGAATGATTTCAAAGGAGGTAGACTGGAGGAGCCGGGGAATTGACAAGCGTAGCCGCCGGACTGAAAGCAACCGGCCGGGAAGCCGGCTCTCGAGGAGGTAATCCAGAATGCCTACTGTCACCGAAGAAGACGTTCTAAGCGCCCTGAAAAGCTGCTACGACCCCGAGATTCCCGTCAACATCGTCGACCTCGGCCTCATCTACAAGGTGAACTTCGCACCGGTCGCCGACACACCCGAGCAAGATAAGCAGGACGTCGTCATCGACATGACCCTCACCGCGCAGGGCTGCCCCGAACACGTCAACATCAGCGCCCAGGTCAAGTCGCGGCTCGAGCAGTTGCCCGGCATCCGCAACGCCGCCGTCAACGTTGTCTGGACCCCGCCCTGGACCCCCGAGCGCCTAAGCCCCAACGCCAGAAAGCAACTCGGCATCGAGTAGGGGCTTCGGCTTTCGGGCTCCGGGCTTCGGCGAAGCCGCTCGGAAACTACTATTAAAGTTTGAGTTTTGAGCCGAAGCCTGAAAGCCGAAGCCCGAAGCCCGTCTTTCTCACCCGCCAATCTCTTCCCAGGCGTCATAAGCCGACCGCCCCGCCGCGTCGGTAATGCGCTTCCCGGCGCGCGCTGCCATCTCCATCACCTGCATGCCCCGCTCAAAATAATCCGGGAGCGCGCGGCGCACCTTCTCAAACTTCTCCGGAAACTCCGACGCCACCACTGCCAGCCCCACGCCCGTAGCCAGCACGCCCGCCGGATATTTCTTCTTCAAGAACAAAACCGTCGCCGCCCCAATCGAACCCGCCACCACCGCCTTCTTCCAGCCTTCCATGTTCCCCCCCACGACAAGTTTTCCGCGCCAACGATTATACGTCGTCAGAGTTCGCGCGAGGATGCGTGAAATGCGTGGGATGGGTATGTGAACCGCCGCCTTCGCGAGCCTGCCCCCTGTTCTGCCGAAGCCCCGGCGAAGCCGAGGGGGAAGCCGAAGGGTTCAGCGGAGCGCAGCGAGGCGCGCTGTGTACTGCTGCAATGCTCGTGCAGGGGCGCTCTCCAACTCGTTCACCAAATTAAAAAACCCTAACCATCGCGCTCTGATTACCTTCGCCGCCCCACCGACGTGCACGCCACTCTCTTGCCAAACGACTACACTCGAATTGTGAAGCGACACTACACCATCGGACGCATCAAGGGCGGCATGAAATTCACCTGCACTCGCTGCGCCCACCACGTCAGCACCCTCGACTTCGATGCCCGCGACGGAAACCTCCGCACCCAGGCCGCCACCGCCATCAATCGCCACGCCACCAGCGTCCATCACGAGCCCGTAATGTTCTCCTCCCTCGACACCCAGCAGCGCATCTGGCGTACCTGATTTCCATTTAAGAGCCTTTTCATTCCTAGCGCGCGCTCTCCGCCTCTTTTTACGATAGGCGGCGACCACGGTCGCACCCGCACAGGATGATAAGAGGGTTGTGGAGGTGGAGGAGGCGGACAGGAGTGTCCGCCCCACACGAGCAACTAATCGACAACAGCCTTGTCAGTGATCGCGAGCCCACGATCGATAATGGCAAACGCCTCGCGCATCTGCTGCTCGTTGATGCACAGCGGAGGATTCGTGAAGAAAGTGTTCCAGCGAACGAATGTGTAGAGCCCTTGCTCGCGAAAGAAGCGTCCCAGAGCAGCCATCTCGTCTGATGTGCCGTTGAACGGAGCCAGTGGCTGGCGCGTCTTCTGGCTGCGCACCAGCTCGACGATACCGAAAAGTCCGATCGACCGCACCGCGCCCACCGACGGATGCTTCGCCTGCAATTCCGTTCCCAATTCTTTCAGCACCACGCCCATTTTCTTCGCGTTATCGATCAGCCGATCTTCTTCATACACGCGAATCGTAGCCAGCGCCGCTGCACACCCCATGGGATGACTGTTGTAAGTAAGGCCGCCATAGAAGACTTTGTCCTGAAAGTGCTGCGCGATGTGATGCCGCATGCCTACCGCCCCCAGCGGCAGATAGCTGGAGGTTAATCCCTTCGCCATGCAAAGCAGATCGGGAACAACTTTCCAGTGATCGACGGCAAACCACTCGCCCGTCCGTCCGAAACCAGCCATCACTTCATCGGCAATCATCAGGATCCCATGCTTGTCGCAGATCTTCCGCAGCCCCTCGAGATATCCGTCGGGCGGAACGAGAATCCCGTTCGTGCCGGTGACTGGTTCGAGAATGAACGCAGCAATCGTATGCGGACCTTCGAGTTGAATGGTCTCTTCAATCATGGCCAGCGAAGATTCAGCCGATTCCCATCCGCGTTCGATCCCGTGATAAGGATCGAGCACGTGCACCACGCCCGGAATGCCCGGCTCCGCGGCCCATCTGCGCGGATCGCCGGTAAGGCTCATGGCGCCAGCAGTCGCGCCGTGATAAGAACGATAGCGCGCGATAATTTTGTGGCGACCTGTAAAGAAGCGCGCAATCTTGATGGCGTTCTCATTGGCGTCAGCGCCGCCGTTGGTGAAGAAGAAGGTATCGATGTCGCCAGGAGTAATTTCGGCAAGCTTCGCACCTAGTCGCGCGCGCACTTCAGTAGCCATGAAGGGATTCGCATACGCAAGCGTCGCCGCCTGCTCGCTGATGGCCTGAATCACCCGCTCGTCCCCGTGTCCGATGTTGACCGACATGAGCTGGCTGTTGAAGTCGATAAAGCGCTTGCCTTCCGGCGTGTAGAAATAAATCCCTTTGGCATGAGCGACCGGAATGGGGTCGACCTTGGATTGAGCCGACCACTCATAGAGTGTGTGCTTGCGCGCGAGGTCGACGATTTCCTTGCCAGACATTGTTGGAGTGGTCAGAGTTGTGGTCATGGAATCCTCAGTTTGTTGATCGCATCATCGCAGATCATTGAGTCATTGAGCGATCGGGTGATTGAGCGATTGGAAAAGCATACGACGCATCTGGATTTTCAATCGCGCAATGACTGAATCGCTCGATCACTCAATCCTCTAGAATTTTCGGCTGTGCTCTTTGGCCCAGCGCTCTACGACAACTTTCTTGTCGGTGTAGAACTCGATGGCATCGCGGCCCTGGCCATGAAGATCGCCGAAGAAGCTGTTCTTCCATCCGCTGAAGGGAAAGTAGGCCATGGGCGCGGCGACTCCGATGTTGATGCCGATGTTTCCCGCCGGCGCTTCGTAGCGGAAGCGTCGTGCCGCCGATCCACTCGACGTAAACAGCGACGCCTGATTGCCGTAGGCGCTGCGTTCGAGGAAGGCGAGAGCATCGTCCATGCTGTCGGCATGAACGAGACTGAGCACGGGACCGAAAATCTCCGTGTCGGCGAGGTCGCTGGTCGCCGGAAGGTCATCGAGAATTGTGGGCTTCACGAAGTTTCCGGATTCGTATTTCGGGATTTTCGAGTGGCGGCCA
>JBEKWP010000020.1:0-40803 GCA_049512915.1 Candidatus Sulfotelmatobacter sp. | reverse complement strand
TGCGGAGCTGCCGGCCAGGGAGCCGAGGCTTCTGCCGGGGCGGAAACTTCTTCCTGGGGTTCAGTCGAGACCGCCTCTTCGTCCACGGAATCAGTGAGAAGCGCAACGCCGGAGCGCTCCTGATAGCGATCGGCGAGCTCGCCGTAACGGGTAGCCTCTTCCGGATATCCGGCCTCGGAGTAGACGTCCTGCAAAGTGCGGCAGCAGACACCAGCTTCGGCGAAACGCCCGGCCCGGGTGTGCAGAGAGGCCAGACGCTGGTTCAGGCGCAGGTCGCTCGGCGCCTGAGGCAACGCTGTCAGAAGAGGCCCCATGGCCTTGGCCGGCATGTTGTACGAAATGAAAAGTTCGGCGTCGGTGAGCGCGGAGCGAACCGCGAGGGCGACGGCATCGGAATAGTGCTGATGGATGGAGGGAGAAGTGGCTTCCAGTTCGTCGACGATGACGGTGGCTTCCTCCGGAGAAATGAGGGTGGCGCCGGAATCTCCGCTGATCTGGCTGGCTACCTGCTGGTAATTGCTCATGTGCAGGGGATTGCCAGGCTCCATGGTGGTTAACTTCTGGTAAAGATCGCGAGCACGGGGCAGGTCGCCGGACTGAACTGAGGCGTGTGCCAGGAGCTCGATGACTTCGGTGGTATGGGAGTTGTCTCCTGCCTTGTGGAAGAGATCGAGAAGTTTTTCGAGCGAAGCAGGATTGTCGCGCACATGCCCGATGACGGAATGCAGGTTCTTTAAAACTTTGTCGGAATTTTCAGCCAGCAGGCGTTCGGCATGCTGGTCATAAACCTGGAGCGCGTTCTCGAACTGGCCGGCCTGCATGAGAGCGTCGGCAAAGGTAGAGATGGAAGCCAGGTCATTGTGGACAGTCAGGAGCTTGCTGGCCAACGTGCCGGCATCGGAGAGGCGTCCAGTCTTCAGGTAAGCCTTGAGCAGGTCGCGGAGGCCATCGGGATTGGAATCGAGATCGGAGACTTTTTGCAACGACTCGATGGCGGCTTCGGCGTCGCCGGCCTCGAGCAGATTGCGGCCCTGCATGAGCAGCGCGTATCCGTTGCCCGGGTCGAGGGTGAGCATGCGCTGCAAAACTTCTTCGGCGGCGGGAAGCGAACCCTTGGAACGCAAAGTCTCGGCAGCGGCGGAGAAAATCTGCCAGGCTTCAGTCTTCTTGCCCAGGCGGACATAAACTTCCGCCAGGCGGATGCGCATGGTCGTGTTTTCCGGATCCATTTCCAGAATCTTCTGGAAGATGCGGACGGCATTGTCCAACTCGCCCGACTTCAGGAATTCTTCCGCGACCTGCAGGTACTGGGCGCGGGCATCATTGAAGAGTCCCTGCTGGGTGTAGAGTTCGGCCAGTTTCAGCACGCTCTCGAGCGATGGCTGGAGCTTGCTGATCTTTTTGTACATGGCGATGGCCTTGACCGTGAAACCCTGGTTGGCATAGGCATCGCCGACAGCTTTGAAGCATTCGGTAGCTTTGCTGGCTTCCCCGAGGCGGGAGTAGAGATCGCCGACGGTGTTGGTGACGGTCAGGTCCTTGGGATCTGCCTTGAGGACCTTTTCGTACTCAGCGATGGCATTCTGCATCTTGCCCTGCTGGACATACTTCTCCGCAGCGCTGAGAACTTTCTGTTTGTTGAAACCGAAACCGAACGCCATATGAGTACGAACTCCAGAACCTGGTCTGACCTAGAAACACACAGCCGAGAAACTCACCACCGAGAAACATTTTCCCGAGAAACCCTTACAACTGGAAACTGACGGCTCCTCGGAGCGCTGCCCCGGCAAAGTCCACGTGGCCAAACTCCTCTTTGGAGATGGCCGTTCGGACAAGGGCAATTGTACGGCTGGACAGGGGGAACCGCATGGTTACCAAGGGTTACCGAAAGGGAGTGTACGAAAGGGTTACCAAGGGAATCAATGCCGGGGTACCGGGGGATTTGGCAGATTCGCCCTTATATAAGAGGATGGCGCGCGTCTAGTACAAAGCTGGTATGTGGAGGGGAGCGCTGGCGGTGTAGCCTTGCGGTGCGCAATTTATTGAAACTCCGGGATGAAGGGTGATCGCGATTATGACTTGGATTCGAACCATACCGATGTCAGAGGCCGATGAGAAGCTCCGGCAGGCGGTGGAGGGGCAGAAGGGGATGTATCCCAAGGAGTACTTCGAGCCGGTGCATCCGGATGAGTCGGGTGGGTCGACGATTGTGGGGTCGCACACCCTGATTCCGGAGGCGCTCTATCACTCGTTCGCCACGTTTGGAGCGCTCATGTCGCCTGACCTTCCGCTGAGCCGGCGGCAGCACGAAATGATCACCACCATGGTCTCGGTGACCAACCGGTGCAAGTATTGAATCGAGTCGCACGCAGAGTTTCTGCGTAGAGTGACACTGGATAAAGAGCTGGTGGAGGCGCTGGAGAAGGATTACACGACCGCGCCGATCACGCCGCAGGAACGCGTGATGCTGGACTATGTGGTCAAGCTGACCCAGGATGCCACCAAGTGCTGGAAGGGTGACATTGAGGGGCTGCGGGCGGCTGGTTTTGACGATCGCGGGATATTGCAGATTACGCTGATTGCGTCGTGGTTTAACTACATTAATCGGGTGGCGGATGCGTTGGGGGTGGGGAGAGAGTGAGGTTACGAATCGACTATGCTCCGGCGCGGCGCATTCTAGCGGGCATCCTCCTCGTCTCGTCGCTGCCCCTCCTGTTCGGACAGAGACCCGGTGCAAACGCGGACCGCGTTGTCGTTTACAAGCGAGAACGAAAATTGGTGCTTCTGTCAGAAGGAAAAGAACTCCGGTCGTACAAGATTGCTTTGGGTAGCGAACCTGTAGGACCGAAAGCTCGCCAGGGTGACCATCGGACCCCTGAGGGGGTTTATACGCTAGATTCGCGAAATCCCAACAGCCGCTTTTATAAGGCCTTTCATATCTCGTATCCAAACTCGAGAGACATCGCAGCCGCCGAGAAATCAGGCGTTAGCGCGGGCGGAGACATTATGCTGCACGGACTTCCGAGGCAATATGCGTGGGTGGGCAGGGAGCATACTCTGCGCGACTGGACGGACGGATGCATCGCGGTCACGAACCAGGAGATGGACGAAATCTGGAAACTGGTCCGCGTCGGCACCCCAATCGAGATCAGACCATGAAGCGGTAATCCCTTCCTGATTTAGTGGAGCGCTGCTGCCGGCTCAAGTTACCGATTCGCACCTTCGGTCACGCACAGTGTGTCTTCCGGCATGCCTTCGACACTGGCGACAACCGGATGCAGCGGTTTCTCGGATGCGGACGGGCAGATTGGCTGATCGCTTAGCTCGCGCAAGGTGAGGGGTGAGGAGCCTTGCGGCGCAAAATCCTGTAGCCAGTTGACAACGCGGGCCACTGAATCTGGAAATGGACGCTCATGATCGGGATCAATCCACAAAAAATGGACGATCTTTCCGTCGCGCATCACTTCCGCCGTGAGCGACTCCGAGGCTTTGTAGATCGTGCCAACCCCGGTCTGAGAATCGAGGTTCTTTAGCAGCGTGCGGAAGCGCGTCAGTTGATCCGGGGGCAGCGTGCCCTGAAGACTCACGGTGCCGTCCTGCGCTTGCCTCGATCTCCTCGATATGCGGAAATATCCATCGCGATACAGAGCAAAGCAAATCTGTGGCGAGCGGTCATCGCTTACATCCCAGACATAGGTGCTGTTGTACGAGAGTCGCGCCAGCAGATCATCTGGACTGTGCTCTTTCGTTTGCGCAGGAGCGGCGGGTGCGTTCAGAAAGGCAAGAGCGGCGAGCATCGCAATTATGCGCGGCAGCATGAGGACCTCCGGTCGCCTTCAACATTGTACAAAACCCAATGGCCTGGGGAGGACAAAATCACGGTCCGTGCGGTGTAGCTTCCCTTTTTCCACAGCGGCACTGTGACATCTGACCTTTCCTTCATTCCGCAATTGCGCCATCATAGTCGAGGTAGTGACGGTCCATAGAAGCCAATTCCTGCCGTCCTAAGATGTTTGTTCTCAAGATTTTGAGATCTAAGTTCTTTGACAGCAAGATTTTACAAAATACGCTTTCGCGAAGTCCGCGCTGGACGCGGCTTTCAGAGGTATCGGAAGAAAAAATTTCATCCGAAATCTGGATTCTTCACTGACTCCAGCCATTTACGCCAGCGTCGAAGAAAATTTATTTCTCGTACGAAATCCACAGTCCGGACCGCGCACCACTCCCGCGCCTCAACCGACCTCCCTCGCACGCTGCACTCCGCACCGCCTGCTCTTTCCCTCTTCCACTAAACTTAGAGGGTAGCGGCACCGCACACGGATTCAACGGATGGCTGAATCGTTGGCAGAGCTTTTCCTGACAAACTTTCAGGCGCACCGCGATGAGCGCGCTTATGGGCAGCGGTGTGGGTACCGCATGGAATGGTTCACGTACGAACAGGTTTTGGAAATGGCAATTGGTTTCGCTGGCGAGTTGGAGGCGCGCGGCATCGGCAAGGGCGAGCGGGTGATGCTTTGGGGTGAGAATTGCGCGCAGTGGGTTGCGGCGTTCTTTGGATGCGCTTTGAGGGGCGTGGTTGTGGTTCCGATGGATGATGGGGCGTCCCCTGAGTTTGCGGCGCGGGTTTCGGGGCAGGTTGAGGCTCGGCTGTGGGTTTGTTCGCGGAGGCATGCGGGTGAGAACGCTGGGCCAGTTCCTGTAGTGGCCCTTGAGGATGTCAAAATCCCCGCCCTGTCGCGAAGAACCCGACAAGGACGGGGCACCCTGAGCGAGTCTTCTGTGGCGATTGGGCGCGACGACATCCTGCAAATTGTGTTTACTTCGGGGACTACTGCTGAACCCAAGGGCGTCGTGATTACGCATGGGAATGTGCTGGCTAACATCGCTCCGCTGGAGCAGGAGATGCAGCGGTACTTGAAGTATGAGCGCTGGGTGCACCCAGTGCGGTTTTTGAATTTGCTGCCGCTTAGCCATGTGTTCGGGCAATTCCTTGGAATGTTTCTGCCTCCGCTGCTGGGTGGGAACGTGATTTTTCAGGAGGAGTTTGGACCGTCGGAGATTGTGAATACGATTCGGCGCGAGCGGGTGTCGGTGCTGGTGAGTGTGCCAAGAGTTTTGCAGTCGCTGAAGCAGAAGATCGAGCGTGATCTGGAAGATGGCGGCTCCGAGGGCGAGAAGAAGATCGAGGACTTTCGGCGGCGGTTTCGGGTCTCGGAGGGAAAGCACTTCCTGCGTAGGTGGTGGATTTTTCGCGGGATTCGCCGGCAGTTCGGGTGGAAGTTCTGGGCATTTATTTGCGGAGGCGCAGCGCTGGACGCTGAGACCGAACAGTTCTGGGATCGACTTGGCTATGCCGCGATCCAGGGATATGGGCTGACGGAGACGACCTCGCTGATCAGCGTGAATCATCCATTCAAGTTGGGGAAGGGGTCGATTGGGAAGGTGCTGGCGGGGCGCGAGGTGAAGCTCGCAGAAGATGGCGAGATTTTGATTCGGGGCGGCGGGGTCACTGCGGGGTATTGGGATGGAGGCCGACCAACGGTGGGCGGAGTCACTGATAAAGACGGGTGGTACCGCACTGGGGATGTGGGCGCGCTCGATGAAGCCGGCAATCTTTATTTCAAGGGGCGGAAGAAAGAAGTCATCGTTACGCCGGGTGGATTGAATATTTATCCGGAGGATTTGGAGGCGGCGTTGCGGCGGCAGCCGGAAGTGAAAGATTGTGTCGTGGTCGGGATTGAGCGTGGAGGAAATGCTGAGCCGTGCGCGGTCGTGATTTTGCGCGACGATGCTCGGGGCGAAGCTCGGATGGCAGGAGTGGTGGAGCGGGCGAACCAGTCGCTCGCTGACTTCCAGCGCATGCGGATGTGGGTCGAGTGGCCGCAGAAAGACTTTCCGCGCACGAATACGCAGAAGCCGCGGCGGAATTTGATTGCGGAATTCGCGGCGAAGGAAATTCGGCGGCCGGGCGAGGAGATTGCGAGCGCGGGTGAAAGTCCTTTGGGGGAATTGATTGGGCGCATCAGCGGCCGCAGCGTTCGTGGGTTGAACGCAGAGGCGGCGCTGGACTCCGACCTTGGGCTCAGTTCGCTCGATCGCGTGGAGCTGATCAGCGCGCTGGAAGATCGATACCAAGTGGATCTGAGCGAGACGCGTTTCAGCGCGGCGCGGACCGTTGGCGATGTGGAGAGGATGCTGAGCGGCGAGACGCGGGTGCGCGCGGAGTATCACTATCCGCGATGGGTGTTGCGGTGGCCGGTGACGTGGGTGCGATTAGTTGTGCACTATTTCCTGGGGAGACCGGCCATGATTTTATTGGGCTGGCCGCGGATTGAAGGGCGGGAAAATCTGCGGGGATGGAGTGGTCCGATGCTGGTGGTGTGCAATCACATTACGGACGTGGATTTTGCGTTCGTGCAGGCAGCACTACCGGCGCGGCTGGGAAACCGGATCGCGACCGCGACTCGGGGAGAAGATCTGGAGGCGTTGCACACGCCGCCTGCGAGCAGAGGATGGTTCTCGGGAATTTACGACCGGGTGCGATGGGTGCTGGGAGTTTCGCTGCTGAACCTGTTTCCGCTGCCGCGCGAAGCCGGATTCCGGCGGAGCTTCGCTTACGCGGGTGAGGCGGTCGATCGCGGGTACAGCGTGCTGGTGTTTCCCGAAGGACAGCATACTGCGGATGGCAAGATGAATCCGTTTCGCGCGGGGATCGGACTGCTGGCAAACAATCTCGGCGTTCCGGTGCTGCCCATGCGCATTCGCGGATTGTTTGAGTTGAAGCAGGCGGGGAAGAAGTTTGCAGCGCCATGGAAGATATGCGTCCGCATAGGACAGCCGATGCGGTTCGCGCCGGGAAGCGATCCGGAGCAGATCGCACGGGAACTTCAGACAGCCGTAGAAGCCCTGTAGATGGCAGCGAGTTAGATCGTGCTGGACCTATTCTTCGTCCATCCCTCCTTCGTCCCCGTGCGGGTCCGATTCGATTTGTACTTCCGGCAAATTAGCCGTGTGGAGTGCCTGATTGAGCACGGAGAGATCTGTAGTCTTGAGCGCATCCCAGCGCTTCATCGCATCCGATGCGTCATGTTCGATTACCGCTGCGGCTGCAGACTGCGCCGCGGTCGGTTCGGCATCGGCCTGCCAGACCTGGCTGTATAACACTGTGACCTGACCGTTCACTTGCGCGAGAGTGACTTCGGCGGACGGGGGCGCGAAGAAACCGGACGGCGCTCCAAGCACCGCGGTGAGTTTGGTCTGGAAAGCCTCCACGGAATCGTGGGCGGAGCCAGTGGCTTGGTCGCTCAGTTTTTGCAGCGGCTCGCGAATCGATCCGGCTTGCATCACGGCTTTTGAAGTCTGGCTCAAAAGCGAAGCCAGGCGGCTTTCAAGCTGAAATTTCTGGTCGAGGCCGGCGGCCGAAGTTTTTACGCGCGGGTCCATCTTGACGGTGAAGTTCGCGGTATAACTCTTTCCGTTCGCGGTGAGCCGGGCTGTGTAAGAACCGGGCAAAGCCCACGGGCCGAGCGGGTAGCGAGGCGTGTCGCCGGGAATTGCGGAGATGGGATAGTCGTGGCGCGTGGAATCGGGGGCAGGATAGTGCAGGTCCCACACCCAGCGGTGCATTCCAGCATCTGCCGACAGCGAGCGGAAAGGACGCAGCCAGTAGAGGGGGATGAGTTGTTTCTTTAGCTCGGCCTCGGTGACGTCGGGTTTGTCCGCGCTGGAGAATTTGCGAACGAGTTGGCCGCGCGCGTCAAGGATCTCGAGAGTCACGGGAGCAGAAGCGGCGTGCCCCAGGTAGTAATCGACGATGGCGCCATCGGGCGGATTGGCGGCAGTGGGCTCGTCGGGCGGAAGCGGCGTGTCGGAGTAGGTGTCGCGTTGAACGCGATAGGCGGGCGCTGGAGCAAAGAGATGGGAATCACTGGCGGCGAGCGAAGCGCTGGCTTCGCGCAGCGGCGTGATGTCATCGAGGATCCAGAATGCGCGGCCGTGGGTGGCTACGATGAGGTCGCTGTCGTGAATCCACAGATCGCGCATCGAGGTGTGCGGCAGGTTCAGCTGCAAGGATTGCCAGTGATCGCCGTCGTCGAATGAAACCCAGACTGCGTTCTCCGTGCCGGCGAATAAGAGCCCTTTGCGCACGGGGTCTTCGCGGACTGTATCGACCGGACCAATTTCAGGCAGGCCGGTTGTGATCAGCTTCCAGGTCTTGCCGCCGTCGTGCGTGCGGTAGATGTAAGGCCGCTCGTCGTTGATGCGAAAGCGGCTTACCGAGGCGTAGGCGGAGTCGTCGTCGAAGTGCGAGGCGCTGATCTGCGTGACTTTGCTCCAGGGCGTCAGTTCTTTTGGAGTAATGTCATTCCACTTCTTGCCGCCGTCGCGAGTCTGCCAGATCAGGCCATCGTCGGTGCCCGCCCATAATGTGTTGATGTTCTTGAATGAAGGAGCGAGAGCATAGATTGCGCCGCGCTGCTTCTCCGCGCCTTTGGGAATTAGATCGCCCACGCTGGCTGGGACTCCGGGATTCTCGCGCGTGAGATCGGAGCTGATGGTCTGCCACGTGCTTCCACCGTCGGTGGTTTTGAAAAGAACATTGCTGGCGAAGTAAAGGGTGTGCGGGTCGATTGGCGAGAACATCGTGGGTTCGGTGCGATCGGTGCGGTATTTCGGACTGCGAAGCGGGATGGGAGTAACGTTTTGGACCTGGCCGGTAGACCAGTGAAATTTCGAGACCTCACTTCTGCCGCCACCGTAGATGATGTCGGTGTCGAGGGGATCGGGTGCGACGTAGCCGTATTCGATTACGCCTACGGGATGCCACTCGCGATAGGTGATGGCGCCGTCGTTGCCGCGGCTGGAGATGCAGACGGAACCGCTCTCCTGCTGGCCTCCGCAAACGCGATAGGGGAAAGTATCGCTGATAGCGACGTGATAAATCTGCGCGGTGGGCTGGTTGTACCAGGAACTCCAACTGGCGCCGCCGTTCACGGTGATGATCGCACCCTGGTCGCTGACGATGAGAATGATGTTCGGATTGTTGGGATTGATCCAGAGATTCTGGTAGTCGTCGCCGCCGGGCGCGCCGCGAAATCCGGACCAGGTTTTGCCGCCATCTGTCGATCGCATGGTTACGGTGCTGACGCAATAGACGATGTCTGCATTCTTCGAATCCACTTTAGGGATGGCAAGATCGCCGCCGCCGATGCGGCCTGAGGGGCGCGGATCATCTGTTGTCTGCGCCCAGTCATCCCCGCCATCGTCGGAACGGTAGAAGGCGAGCTTGCCTGAGGACATAGCGATCGTAGCGTAGAGGCGGCGCGAATTCGTGGGAACGATGGCGACATTGATTTGCGACAGATCCTTGGGGAGACCGTTGGTAAGAGCATGCCAGGTGCTTCCGCCGTCGGTCGACTTGAACAAACCGCCACCGGTTCCGTTGAAGAGGTTGCCATCCTCCCATGGGCCCTCGCGAGCTTCCCACATGGAGGCATAGATTGTGTCGGGATTCGAGGGGTCAATCTCGACGTCCGACGCTCCGGTGTTCTCGTCTTTGCTGATTACTTTCTGCCAGGTCTGGCCGCCATCGGTGGAACGGAAAAGGCCGCGCTCGTTATTTGGACCGTAGGGATGGCCGAGCACGGCCGCGAAGACTCGATTGGGATCGCGAGGATCGATGGCGAGAGCTGGAATCTGGAAACCGTCGCGCAGGCCGAGATGAGTCCAGGTTTTTCCCGCGTCCGTCGATTTATAGATTCCGTTTCCGATCGAGAGGTCGGGGCGATGGAGGCCTTCACCGCTGGCCACATAGATGGTATCGGGATTGGACAAAGCTACTGCGATGGCGCCAATCGACTGGGTAGACTCGTGGTCGAAGATCGGCGTCCAAGTGCGGCCGTAGTCGTCCGTCTTCCAGACTCCTCCGTTCACCTGGCCCACATAGAAAACATTCGGCTGGCTGGGGACTCCCGTGGCGGCCCTGGTGCGACCTCCGCGAAGCGGGCCGATCATGCGCCAATGCAGATCCTGATAAGTATTTTCTGGAACTTGCGCGGCGCTTGACGCGATAGACAGGAAAACTGAGAGGCAGACGAATAGGCAGACAAATGCTTTAGATCTGATCACTGGGCCCCCTGAGCGACGAACACCAAACCTGACAGAATAAACCAAAACGCGCAGTGATGCGTGCGCGAGTGCGAATGACGAATTCTAGTTAATCTCAGCCAAGCTTTG
Organism: Candidatus Sulfotelmatobacter sp.; assembly: GCA_049512915.1. Taxonomy (GTDB): domain Bacteria; phylum Acidobacteriota; class Terriglobia; order Terriglobales; family Acidobacteriaceae; genus Sulfotelmatobacter. Next base: position 30,567 of record JBEKWP010000020.1, on the reverse strand, counting down.
GGCCAAGCTTCCCGCCTTTGGGGCGGGAGTCGCACCGAGCTGGCTGGCGACCCACGCTCCGACGCGGTTTGCGGTTTCGTTGATTTGCGCAAGCGATGTTCCGCGGAGATATCCATGCACCAAGGCCGCGGTGAATGCGTCGCCCGCGCCGACGGTATCGGCGACCTTTACCCTGAAGCCTGGATGTTCGCTGCTCTCGCCGGCGGACACCAGGAGGCTGCCGTTGCCGCCGCGTGTTACGCAAACCAGCTTCGCTCCATGCAAAAGCAACTGTCGAGCCGAGGCTTCTTCTCCGCGAATCTCCAACTCGAACAAGCTCATGATCTTTGGAAGTTCCTCGTGGTTTAGCTTGACGATGGTTGCCAGCTTCATCGACTCTGACAGGACTTCCGCGGAATAGAAGTTTTGCCTCAGGTTGACGTCGAAAACCCGCACTGCGCTTTTGCGCAAGGCCAGCAGAAATCTGCCGATGGTGGCACGGCTGTGTTCCGATCGTTGCGCGAGCGAACCAAAGCAAACCGCATCGGCCTGTTGCGCCAGCTTCTGCCACTGCGGTGTCCACTCGAGAAAATCCCACGCCACCGACTCGAAGATTTCAAAGCGCGGCTGGCCGGCGCGGTCCACCGCGACCTTCACCGTTCCTGTTGGATGGTCCGCGTCTTTCTGAATGAACTCAGTTGAAAGACCGAGTTCTGCGAGGCGACGGGTCGCATCTGCGCCCAGAGAATCGCCGCCCAGACGGCTGGCTGGAATTCCTTCGTCTCCGAGCAAAGAGGTGATGTAGGCGAAGTTGGCCGGCGCTCCGCCCAGTTGCTTGCGGGACGGAAATAAGTCCCAAAGCAGTTCGCCCAAACCGACGATGATGTTGCGCTTGCTCATGCGAGGGTCCCAGGCGAACCGAATGCTTGCGGGAACGAATGAACTAGCGGAGAATCGGTGAGCGCGCATCGAGGTCGAGGCATAGGGCAATCTCGCTGCAGCAGCAACTGGCGTTAGCGGTCACAATTGCGATGATGCATACCATTCATTCCAAAGCCTGGGCAGGACTGGTCGCGCTGCTTCTGGCGCTGGCTTCACAGGATAGCGCAAATTTGCCGTTCGGGGCGTGGCACCGTGTTTCGGAGACCCCGGTGATCTCGCCGCGAGGGGATGGATGGGAGTCTGCGGGAACATTCAACCCTTCCGTGGTTTTTCGCGACGGGAAAATCGCGATGCTCTACCGTGCTCAGGACAAGGGCGGCACCTCACGACTGGGCTATGCCGAGAGCGCGGATGGAATCCACTTCACACGCCGGAGAGAACCTGTCCTTTCACCTGAAGAGGATTACGAAAAAGATGGAGGGGTGGAAGATCCGCGGCTGGTCCGCTTCGGCGACACCTACTATCTGACTTATACCGGCTACAACAAGAAAGACGCGCAATTGTGCCTGGCGACTTCGAAGGATCTCATCCACTGGGAGCGGAAAGGCGTGATTCTCCCAGCGTACAAGGGGCGCTGGAACGTTCGCTGGACTAAGTCGGGAGCGATTGTCCCAGAGAAGATTGGCGGCAAGTACTGGATGTATTATCTGGGGACGACTCCGGATAAGAACGATCAGATAGGACTGGCCTCTTCGACCGATCTACTGCATTGGACGGATGCGACCGATGCCCCGGTGCTGCCGGTGCGGGCGGGAAAATTTGATTCCCGCGTGGCTGAGCCTGGGCCGGCTCCGGTCGTCACGCCGAAAGGAATTGTTCTGATCTTCAATGGCGCCGACGACAAGCTCGTATACCGCACCGGTGTGGCGGTGTTCGATCGAAATGATCCGCGGGTCTTGATTTGGCGCACGGAAGATGGGATTTTCGCTCCTGAAAAGCCATGGGAAAAAGTGGGCCAGGTCCCGAATGTCGTGTTCGTGGAAGGGATGGTGCGGCGAGGGGAGCGATATCTCTTCTACTACGGGGGCGCGGACACGAATGTCGGCGTAGCGGAAGCGCCGGTTGCTCGCTAGACTTGCTCCCATGATTTCGCACGGGAGATAGCTTCGTTCCAGCGCTGCCGCATGGCGTCTACTTTGGAGCGCGGCAGGCATGGTTCAAACCGCCGTTCCGCACGCGGCATTTCATAGACCGTCTGCAGGTCTTTCCAGAAACCGACACCCAGACCGGCCAAGAACGCCGCGCCGAGCGCGGTCGTCTCCGTCATGGCGGGACGCACTACTGGCACGCCGAGAATGTCCGCCTGAAATTGCATGAGAGCATCGTTGGCGGATGCGCCGCCATCCACTCGCAACTCCTTCAGAGGAGTGCCGGTATCAGTTTGAACTGCGTCCATCAGGTCGGCGACCTGGTAGGCGATACTTTCGAGGGCGGCGCGCGCGATGTGACCCGCTTTGCTGCCTCGCGTGAGGCCGAAGATTGCGCCGCGAGCGTAGGAATCCCAGTGCGGAGCGCCCAGACCCACGAAGGCCGGCACGAAATACACTCCGCCGTTGTCGGGGACGGAATTTGCCAGCGCTTCCACTTCCGATGAGCTGTGAATAATTCCCAGACCGTCGCGCAACCACTGAACCACCGCTCCGCCTACAAACACACTGCCTTCGAGCGCGTAATCGGTGGTGGCGGCGATTCTCCAGGCCACCGTCGTGAGCAGGCGATTCGTGGATGCGACCACGCGATGGCCGGTGCTTTGCAACATGAAGCAGCCGGTGCCGTAGGTGTTCTTGGTGAGGCCGGGGCTGATGCATCTTTGCCCGAAAAGCGCGGCCTGCTGATCGCCGGCGATGCCTGCGATGGCGATGCCGTTCAGGCCTGGGACCGAGCTTATTTCTCCGTAGACTTCGCTCGAGGGCCGCACCGCCGGCAACATCGATGCCGGGATTCGGAAGAGATCGAGAAGGTCGTTATCCCAACGGCCGGAATGCAGATTGAAAAGCATAGTGCGGGACGCATTGCTGGCGTCGGTGATGTGCACGCGGCCGCCCGTCAACTTCCAGACCAGCCAGGTATCGACAGTGCCAAACGCGAGACGGCCCGATTCCGCGAGTGAGCGTGCGTTCGGAACGTGTTCGAGAATCCAGGAAATCTTGCTGGCGGAGAAGTAAGCGTCGATCAACAGCCCCGTGCGTTGCTGGATCAGATGTTCGTGGCCTTGCGACTTAAGCTGGTTGCAGAAAGCGGCGGTGCGGCGATCCTGCCAGACGATGGCGTTGTAGATGGGCTTACCGGTGGTGCGATCCCAGACGATGGTGGTTTCGCGCTGGTTGGTGATGCCGATGGCGGCCACGTCGCGGGGCTGGGCATTGGCGTTGGCCAACACTTCCAGGGCAACGGTGATTTGTGATGTCGCGATCTCTTGGGGATCGTGCTCGACCCATCCGGGCTCAGGGAATATTTGCTTGAACTCGCGCTGGGCGATGGACCGGACTGCAGCGTCATGGTCGAACAAGAGGGCTCGGGAACTTGTGGTGCCCTGATCAAGAGAGAGAATGTAAGGCAAGAGGTCTCCTGTTTTCTGCCGAAGGTTCCAGGTTCAAGGCTGGGACGACGGCTCGGACGCGCGCAGAAATCGTCGAATGCCGAAATCGTAGACTGCGGCGCCGACCAAGCCGCCCAGCAGCGGCGCAAGCACTGGGACCCACCACACGCGAGCGCCGTCCGTGAGGCCGTTGTTCTTAAATCCAGCGACCGCGGTGAAAAGGCGCGGACCGAAATCGCGCGCGGGATTGATTGGATATCCGTGCATGCCACCGAAGCTCATGCCGATGGCGACTACGACCAGGCCGATCATCAAGGGCCCAAGGTTGGCGCCCGGGGGAACGTTGAGTTCATCGGTGATGGCCAACACCATGAGCAGCAGCAGAGCTGTGCCGATCACTTGATCGAGAAATCCTGCCTGCGGCAACGCCGGAAAAGTGGGGAACGTTGTGAACACGCCCGCCGTTTTTTCCAGGTGAGGATCGACCTGGTGGAATGCGGGCAGGTAGTTGCGGTAGACCAAAGCGGCGGCGAGGAATGCGCCTGCCGTCTGTGCGATGGAATAAGGCAGCACCTTGCGCCAGGGAAAATCACGGAACACCGCCAAGGTGAGGGTGACGGCGGGGTTGAGATGCCCTCCAGAAACTTTTCCAGAAATGTAGAGGCCCATGGTTACCGCCAATCCCCAGCCGAGCGTGATGTTGGTGTAGCCGCCGTGGACTGTGGCGCCCGGAGTGTTTGAGGGGAAGAGGACGACCATGGCGACTACGCCTATGCCGAAGAGCATCAATACGAACGTCCCGAGGAACTCGGCCATCAACTCAGCTGCCAGGGTGGGTTTGTTACTCATGCGGCATGGCTCCTGCGGGGACTCGGCGCTTTCAACCGCGAGTAGTCTAGCAAGGATTTGAGCCGGGCTTCAGTTTTGAAGTTGCGGAGAGCTTCCTCCGCGGTTGGGCTGGCCTGGTGGGCCGATTACCAAAAATGGGAGGGGCGGCGTTTTCGCTTGACAGGGAGGGTGCAGCCTGTAAGATGAGGAATATTTATTCATAATAATGAATAAATATTCATAATGAATAAAGCCCTGCGACAGAGAGCCGTTCTGGAAACGTTGAAGCAGGGCCCGGTCGCCAACCAGGAAGACCTGCAGCGGGCGTTGCGCAAGCGAGGATTCAAGGTGGGGCAGGCGACGCTGTCGCGGGACATTCATGACCTGAATCTGAGCAAGACGGCCGCTGGATACGCCTTGCCTCAGGGCGAAGGCGCTGCGGGTTTGGCGCTGCCCCCAGTGCACCGGCTGGTTCGAGAATTTGTACTGGATGTGCGGCCGGCGCAAAACCTCCTGGTGGTGAAAACCATCGTGGGCAGTGCTCAGCCGGTGGCCGCGGCGCTGGATGAACGGGAATGGGAGGAAGTGGTGGGAACAATTGCCGGCGATGACGCCATTCTGATTGTTTGTCCCGACAAGGATGCTGCCCGGAAAGTTGCGGCGCGGATCGAGGAGATGCTGGGCTGATGCCTGCGAAGCTTAAGACCGCGGTGCTGGGAGCGAGCGGCTATTCGGGGCTGGAGCTGACGCGCATTCTCGAGCGCCATCCGGGGCTCGAGAGGCCTGTGCTGCTGCGGCGTGAGGGCGGCAGCGATGGCGCGGCGGACTTGGCGGAAGTCTTCCCGGAGTTGTCTGGCAACGGAGGCTATCCACTGCGGACACTGTCGTGGCCGGAACTGAAGCGTCAGGGCGTGCAGTTACTTTTTCTGGCTACGCCGCATGAAGCATCGCGTTTTCTGGCGCCGGAGGCGGTCGCGCAAGGGTTGCGCGTGATCGATCTGAGCGGGGCGTGGCGGCTGAAGCAAGCACAGCATCGCGCGATCTACTCGTTTCAGGACGCCGATGCGGTCACGGCTGCGGCGCTGACGGCGAAGGCGGTTTATGGCTTGCCGGAGTTGAACAGCGATTGTATTTCCGCCGCCCAGTTGGTGGCGAATCCCGGCTGCTATGCGACCTCGGTGATTCTGGCTTTGGCGCCGCTGCTCAAGGCAGGACTGATCGACCGGGAGCGCGGAATTATTTCTGACTCAAAGTCGGGAGTTTCGGGAGCGGGTAAGGCGCCCACGTCGCGGACGCATTTCGTTTCGGTGGCAGACAATCTGTCCGCGTATTCGGTATTCAATCACCGGCATCTGGGAGAGATGGTCGAGCAGTTGGGGCTGGACGATGCGGAACTCACCTTTACTCCTCATCTGCTGCCGATTCCGCGCGGGATTCTGTCGACCATCTACGTGCACCTGAAGCAGGCGATGAAACCTTCGGAAGTGGAATCCTGTCTGCGCGATTTTTATTCGGGCAGACATTGGGTGCGGGTGTTTGCCACGCCGAAGCTGCCGCAGCTCCAGTTTTCGTTGCATACGAACTACTGCGACCTCGGCTTTTGCCTGGCGGAAGACGGCCGGCGGCTGGTGCTGGTTTCCTGCGTGGACAATCTGCTGAAAGGGGCGGCAGGACAGGCAGTGCAGAACATGAATCTGATGTACGGGTGGGAAGAGCGGGAGGGTTTGCAGTGACGATTGTGGTGAAAATTGGCGGAGCGGCGATCGAGGATGCGGCGACGTTGCGCAAATGCGCACGATCGATCGCGGAGTTGGCGCAGGATGGCCACCGTGTCGCGGTGGTTCATGGCGGCGGCAGCGCGTTGACCCGCATGCTGAATCGACTAGGGAAAAAGAGCGAGTTTGTGGACGGGTTGAGGGTCACCGATGCGGAGACTCGGGACACGGCGCTTATGGTGTTGGCCGGCATCATCAACAAGAAGCTGGTGGCGGCGATTCAATCCGCAGGGATGCCGGCGATCGGATTCTGCGGTGGCGACGGTATGACGTTTCGCGCGCGGAAAAAATTTGTTCATGGCCGGGACCTGGGGTTTGTGGGCGAGATTTGTTTTGCGGAACCGTGCTGGATCGAGGCTCTGTGGCAGCAGGGAGGAATTCCGGTGCTGGCTTCCCTCGCGCTGGGCGCCGACGGCGAATACTACAACGTGAATGCCGATGAAATGGCGGCGTCGTGCGCCGCGGCGTGCCATGCCAACGCGCTGATCTTTCTCACTGACGTGCCCGGAGTAAAAGATGCCGCAGGGAGCGTGATGCCGTGGCTGAGCACCAAGCAGGCCGCGGAATTGGCCGCCGACTCGATCATCAGCGGCGGCATGTTGCCGAAGTTGCAAGCTTGCGGACAGGCGCTGAAGCAAGGCGTGGGACGAGTGAGAATTCTGCCGGCAAATGAGGCGGAGATCTTGCCGCAGTTCTATCTGACCAAGCTCTCGTGTGGTACGGAGGTAACTTACTCATGAGGCAGTCAGTCGCCGCCGGTTACAAATCGCAACCTTGCAGGTACACAAGTTCAGAAGAAGGAGTCAAAAGTTGAATACACACATACAAGGCAGAATGGCGGCGGCTCCTGAGAGAGTGCCGCAAGTGTTTTGGTGTCCGGATCTGGTGTCGACTCGCGATCTTGGCGCTGCCGGCGTAGATGCGGTGTTGCATCTGGCTGGAATCATGAAGTCGCGTCCGGCTGATTTTCAAAGGGCGCTTACCGGCAGGCAGATTGTCATGTTCTTCGAGAAGCCGTCTTTGCGGACCAGGCTGACGTTCGAAGCAGGAATCGTGGGCCTGGGCGGGTCGGCGATGTTCGTCGATCAAACGCACGAACGGCTCGATGCGCGCGAAAAGTTGAGCGATGTGGCGCATAATCTGGAACGCTGGGTGGACTTGATTGTGCTGCGCACGTTCTCGCAGCAGACCATCGAAGGTATGGCGCAGCATGCGTCTATCCCGGTGATTAACGCGCTCAGCGATGTGGAGCATCCGTGCCAGGCGCTGGCCGATTACCTCACGCTGCTTGAGCGGTTTGGTGACGTGAAGGAGCGCTGCCTCGCTTACGTTGGCGATGGCAACAATGTTGCTCACTCGTTGTTGCTGACATGCGCGTGCCTGGGGTCTTCGATTCGCGTCGCAACCCCGGCTGGATACGCTCCCAATCCGCAGATTGTGGCCGCCGCACGTGAAATTGCAGAAGAGACTGGGGCTGAGATAAATTTGCTAACCGATCCTCACGAGGCGGCGTTTGGAGCCGACGCGATCTACACTGATGCATGGACGAGCATGGGCCAGGAGCGGGAAGAAAATGAGCGGGCAAAGGTGTTTCCGCCTTATCAAGTCAATGCAGAACTCATGGCAGAAGCCGCGCCCCATGCGGTGTTCATGCATTGCCTGCCGGCACATCGTGGTTTGGAAGTGACCGACGAGGTGATCGATTCGCCGCAGTCTGTGGTCTTTGAACAGGCAGAAAATCGCCTGCACGTGCAGAAAGCGATACTTTATTTGCTGTTGGGCGGCGGCGATCGTTTGCCCGCAAGGAGTGCTCATGCCTGAAAAAGTTGTACTCGCTTACTCTGGGGGGCTCGATACCTCCATCATCATTCCGTGGCTCAAGGAGAATTACTCTTACAGCGTGATCGCGATGGTCGGCGATGTCGGCCAGGGAGATGACATTGAAGCGGTCGTCGAGAAGGCTTATGCGACGGGCGCGAGCAAGGTGGTCGTGGAGGACCTCCGCGAGGAGTTTCTGACTGGATATGTTTTTCCCGCGCTGCGGGCGGGTGCGGTTTATGAACATAAGTATTTGCTGGGTACATCGCTGGCGCGTCCTGTCATCGCAAAACATCAGGTCGAGGTCGCCTTACGCGAAGGAGCAACGGCAGTGGCGCACGGCTGCACCGGCAAGGGGAACGACCAGGTTCGTTTTGAGCTGACTTATCAGGCGCTCGCTCCCGAACTGAAAGTGATCGCGCCGTGGAGGGAGTGGTCGTTGAAATCTCGTGAAGACTGTCTCGATTACGCCGAGCAGCACGGGATTCCGGTGGCGGCGAGCCGTGAGAAAATCCACAGCCGCGACCGCAATTTGTGGCACCTGAGTCATGAGGGTGGAGAACTGGAAGATGCCGGGAATGCTCCGCTCGCGACAACGTGGCAGATGACGCGCTCGCCACAGGACGCTCCGGACAAAGATGAGCAGGTGACAATCGCGTTCGAGAAAGGGACTCCGGTTGCAGTCAATGGCATGAAGCTTGAGCCGGTCTCGCTGGTCGAGTTGCTGAACGAAATTGGAGCGCGAAACGCCATCGGCCGGGTTGATCTGGTGGAAAATCGTTTCGTGGGAATCAAATCGCGCGGGTGTTATGAAACGCCTGGGGGAACGTTGCTGATCGCGGCGCATCGCGAGCTGGAAGCTCTGTGTCTGGAGCGCGAGGTCGCGCACTTCAAGCAGCATGTGGGACTGAAGTATGCGGAGCTCGTCTACTTCGGATTGTGGTTCACGCCTCTGCGCGAGGCGCTGGACGCCTTTGTCGCCAGCACGCAGGTGGAGATGACCGGAAGCGTCACGCTGTCTTTGTATAAGGGGAACGTCTCGGTGGTGAGCCGTGAGTCGGAGCACTCGCTCTATCGCACCGACCTTTCGTCATTCACGATGGGCGATGGCTACGACCAGAAGGACGCCGCTGGTTTCATTCGTATTCTCGGACTGCCATCGCGCACGCGAGCGCGGGCGCGCGTGGAGGTTTCGCGATGAAGATGTGGTCGGGGCGGTTCCGGCAGGCGCTGGATCCGCAATTCGAACGCTGGCAGCGGTCATTTGATTTCGACCGGCGGCTGCTCAGTTATGAACTCGCGGCGAGCGGGGCGCACGCTCGCGCTCTGAAAAATGCAGGTGTTTTGTCTGCGGATGAACTGATCAGCATGCTGGAAGGGCTGCAGCAGATTGGTGAGATGGCGGCTGCTTCCAAAGGATCTGTGGAAGATGATGAAGCTGAAGATGTGCATCATTTTGTCGAAAAACAGCTCGTAGCCCGGATCGGCGACGTGGGCTACAAGCTGCACAGCGGACGCAGTCGCAACGAGCAGATCGCAACCGATCTTCGCCTTTTTGTGAGGGCGGTGATTGATGAGTTGCGGAAGGACATCGCAGCGGTGTGCGCGGCTTTCACCGATCGCGCGGAGCAGGCCGGCAGCGCAGCGATGCCCGCCTACACTCATTTGCAGCATGCCGAGCCGGTGTTGGTGGGGCACTGGCAGCTGGCCTACGTCGAAATGTTTTTGCGGGATGCGGGCCGGCTTGCCGATTGCCGCAAGCGTTTGAACGTGTGTCCGCTGGGATCGGGCGCCGTGGCGGGTGCGACTCTGCCGCTGGATCGGGCGTTCATGGCAGCAGAACTTGAGTTCGCCGGTCCGACGGCGAACAGTATCGACGCTACCAGCGATCGCGACTTCGTGCTTGAGTTCGTCAACGCGCTCTCGCTTCTGGGGTTGCACTTGAGCCGGTGGGCGGAGGAAATGATTATTTTTTCTTCGCAAGAGTTTGGCTTTGTGAGATTGCCTGAGGCTTACTCCACGGGCAGCAGCGCCATGCCTCAAAAGAAGAATCCAGATCTTCTGGAGCTGGTACGAGGCAAAACCGGGCGCATCATCGGGAGTGCGACGACGGTGCTCGTGACTTTGAAGGGCTTACCGCTGGCTTACAACAAAGACTTGCAGGAAACGCAGGAGCCGCTGTTCGATGCCGCCGATACAGCGCTCGGATTGCTGCCGCTGGTTGCCGGGTGGATGAAAGCGGTCGAGTTTGACCACGAGCGCATGAACGAGGCAGCGCAGTCGGGATTCATGAATGCGTGGGCGGCGGCGACTTACCTGGTCAAACGCGGCGTTCCTTCGCGGCTTGCGCACGAGCAAATCGGCAAGGCTGTGAAGCTATGCGTGGAAAAGCAGTGTGAGCTTCAGGATCTGACGCTGGACGAGTTGCGTGCTATGAATCCAGTGTTTGATTGCGATTTTCATGAGTGCCTGAAGCTGGCTGCGGTGCTGGCGATTCATGATGTTGCGGGCGGGACGGCGCCAGCGCGGGTGCGGCAGGGGATTGCGGCGGCGAGAAAGAGAATCGAAGCGTTGTGCGAGGAGGTCAACTTCCATGCGCACGCGTAAAGCCATTTTGCCGGACGCGCAGCAGATTTACGAGCTGATCTCGGGCTATTCGGGCGACGGCACTTTGTTGCCGCGCACGCTGGCGGAGATTTGCGAGAACGTAAGAGACTTTGTGGTTCTGGAGAATGAAGGCCGCATTATTGGATGCGGCGCGCTGCATCTTTACGGTACGCACCTCGCGGAGATTCGTTCGATCACGGTAGGACCTCGCGCGCAAGGGCAAGGCGGCGGCAGCCGGCTGATGAAGGCTTTGCTGGCGGAAGCGAAGCGGCACCGGGTGGACTGCATCTGCCTGTTCACGCGGGCTCCGGAATTTTTTGCGCGTCAGGGATTCGAGATGGCTCGACGAGAAGATCTTCCCGACAAGATTTACAAGGACTGCCACGTTTGCCCCAGATTTCACAATTGTGATGAAGTCGCTATGGTACGGGGCAAGCTGCCTACGTTCGCCATCCTCCCGGAGCCGGCGAACTGGCTGGTGAAGCTGCAGGTCCAGCAGTAGCGGCTTTTTCCGGCCAATAACATTCTGCTGCGAGACACCACTGTCCCTCGACGCCAATTACAGGAGGGCAGTCCGCGATGCTATGATCGGTTGGCGACAAGGCCTGAAATCCTGATTGCGGGCGGACTCCAAGCTATGGCAATCGTTGCTCCCGGCAGTTCCATCACTACGTCGGCTTCCGAAGGGCCGACATCCTACACCGTTCCCCTGGCGATCGTGACTACTTTATTTTTCATGTGGGGCTTTCTCACCTGTCTCAACGACATTCTTGTCCCTCACCTGAAACCAATTTTCGACCTGAATTACACAGAAGTCATGCTCATTCAGTTCGCCTTCTTTGGAGCGTATTTTCTTTTCTCCATACCTTCGGCGAAGGTCATCGACTGGATTGGCTACCAGCGCTCGATGGTAGTGGGCTTGTTGATCATGGGCACCGGAGCGTTTCTTTTTGTGCCGGCGGCCAGCGTGCCATCGTACCCACTGTTTCTGGTCGCACTGATTGTCCTCGCTGCCGGCATCACCTGTCTTCAGGTGGCGGCCAATCCCTACGTGACCGTGCTAGGCAATCCTGCAACGGCCTCGAGCCGATTGAACCTTACCCAGGCGTTCAATTCCCTGGGAACCTTTCTGGCTCCCTTCTTCGGCGGCCTTTTCATTCTGAGTGCGGCTCCAAAGACAATCGAAGACATACGCGCGCTGGCGCCTGATGCCCTGCGTGCCTATCGCTTGCACGAGGCAGCCACCGTGAAGATGCCCTATGTGGGGCTGGGTCTCGCGCTAGTGCTGCTGGCGATCGCAATCGCCAGTTTCAAGTTACCGAAAATCCCGCAGGCTCAACACCAGATCGGCGAAAAGGTGAACGACTCGATCTGGAAGCATCGCAATCTGATCTTTGGCGCGATTGGAATCTTTGTATACGTCGGCGCCGAGGTTTCGATTGGAAGCTTTCTGGTGAACTACTTCAGCCAGCCGGAGATCGGCGGACTCACCGAGAAAGTTGCAGCGAGCTTTGTCGCGTTTTACTGGGGTGGAGCGATGGTCGGGCGTTTCATCGGATCCGGTCTGTTGCAGAAGATGAAGGCCGGACACCTGCTGGGAATTTGCGCAGTGTGCGCTGCCGCCCTCGTGACAATTTCCATGTTGAGCACGGGACACTTCGCCATGTGGAGCATCATCCTGGTAGGGTTCTTCAACTCTATTATGTTCCCCAGCATTTTCGCGCTGGGGGTGGCGGAACTTGGTCCGCTTACGGGCGATGGATCCGGAGTGATGATTATGGCGATCGTGGGCGGAGCAATTCTTCCCTTAGCCCAGGGTGCGATCGCCGACCGGATCGGAATTCACCACGCCTTCTTTCTTCCCGTGATCTGCTATCTCTACATCTTGTTCTTCGCCTTGAGCGGTTCGAAGCCCAACAGCGAACGTCACGCGCGGACGTAAGAAGCACGCGGCGCGTTTCAGTGGCACGGTCAGGCCGTTGCCAGGCCGGATTTTTTGGTTGCGCCCTCGAAATGCGCTTCGATCTCCTCCAGCGTCTTCCCTTTCGTTTCCGGCAGGAATAGTACGGCTGTAATGAAGTAGATGACGGTGCAGCCGGCAAATCCCCAAAACATGGTGGAGTAGCCGTACTTGCCGACCGTGGGCAGGAACACGGCGGCTATGCCGGTCGAAACCGCCTGGTTGAGCAGCAGGGCGATGCTCATGCCGTTGGAGCGAATGCGGGTCGGCATCAGTTCGGAAAGCGCAAGCCACACAACCACACCCGGGCCGATGGCGTAGAACGCCATGAACACGAAGAGAGTGATGGCGACCTTCCATCCGCTGCGCTGGTTGGGCAAGGGAGTGATCAGGGCATTGTCGATTCTCAGCGGAGCCTGGCGCGCGGCATCGAGATCGCCGAAGGGATTCGAGAAGAACGCCACGACTTTGTTGGCGGGCACGCAGCTGTCGCGCGTGATCACGATTGGGGTTGCGGCGGTATCGTCGGAACGTGCGGCTTTGGTGGCAGCGTGAAAGTCGCCATAGGAATAGATGACGACCAAAGAGGTGGGGCGGTCACCAAGTCGGCGGGCAGCGTCGCCCCCCGCGCTTAGCAGCGTCCCGGCCACCTTCTGATCATAGGTGAGTGTGATCTTCTGGTCCGGCTCGACCATGGATTGAACCTGGCTTCGGGAATCCACGCGCAGCCGTTCTGTCTGGCGGAAGAGCAGGCCGGTGCAGACAAGGGAAACGATAATTCCCGCTGTTCCCAGAGTTAGCAGGAATTTCCGTCCTTTACGATCCACCAGCATCACGCCGCCAATCGTTACGAGGAAGTTCACTACCGTGAAAAGAACGTAGCCCCAGTGAGCTTGGACATCGGACAGGCCGCTCTGCAAAAGAATGTTCGTGTTATAGCCGATGATCGAGTTGATGCCGGTGGCTTGGTTGCACGCGAGAATTACACACGCCAGCACAAACGGGATCACATATTTCCGGCGCAGGAGCGATTCCTTCACTTTAGTTCCGGTTGAGGTCTGGGCCTGCTCGGCGTCGGCGGCTTGTTCCATCTCCTTGAGTTCAAGGTTGGCCTGATCGCTGGTGCGAGAGCGAAGGAGCGCAGAGAGGGCGGCATCACGTCTGCCTCGACGAAACAGCCAGCGCGGGGACTCCGCGACCATTAAGCTGCCGATCACAAAGAGAATGCCGGGCGGCAGCGAGACCCAAAAGATGCTGCGCCAAGCTGTGTCTTTAAATGCGATAAGCCTGACGGCATTGCCGAGTTTTGCCACCTGGTCGACGCGAAAGCTGAAGTACATTCCAACGAAAGCGGCCGCCATGATGCCGAACGTCAGCAGCCATTGAAAGATTCCCGTTCCTTTTCCGCGACTCGATGCTGCCAGGCACTCCGCCAGATACAGCGGGACTACTACACCGATCAGGCCGGCACTGATGCCTTGCAGCAGGCGGCCAAGAATCAGTGGTTCATAACCATGTGAAAGGGCAATCACCGGGATGCTGACGACAAATAGCACGCCGCTGAGAGTCATCAGGAGTTTGCGTCCCATCCAGTCCGCCAGCAACCCGGCAAACAGGGTTGAGATCACGCTGCCGAGCAGGACGGCGGCAACCACGGTTGAAAGCTGGCCTGCATTCAAACCGGACGTGTCTTGCAAGTACGGCAGGGCGCCGGCGATGATGCCGACATCGACCCCGTACAGTAATCCGCCCAGCCCCGCTACCAGCAGGAGAAAGCGGTTGTAACCACTTTTTTCTTCTTGTGCCACAGTGGCCGGTCCTTTCGCGCGAAGGCAAAGATTCCGAAAATTTATTCCACGCGAGAATACTACGGCCAAGCGATGGGAGCTGAATCTTTCTCAGTCACGGGGTGATTGCCCGTTTCGATGGGAAGTCGGAATTAGCGGCGGACGCGAGTCTGCGAGCGCCGGAAGTATTCAGCGTGAGAAGACACTGATGGCTAAAGGCCGAAGCCAAGGCTGAGAGACTTAGGCGCTAACCTGGATGGAGATTAGCTCTGGGTTGCAGCGGGAATTCTGGATGGACTTGACGGCGTCTTCCGCAGTAAATCGGCCCATGACTAACGCCAGCTTGCGGTCGGTCGTGGTCTGGATGGGAGTGCGGTCAATGCGCTGCACGTATTCCGGAGCGCGAGTGCCACTGCGGTTGACTTTCACAAGAAACTTGGTGTTCTTCATGCTTTTTTCCTCCAGGCTCGAGCGATAACCGCAGATGTCAAAACGAGGGTGGACCACACGACGGTCCTTGCCAGTTTGCAGAGTTATTTCCGGTCACTCTTTCGAGAACGCAAAACGATGGAAAACTTCAGATTGGGCTGAATTACTGCCGCAAGCGTGAAAGAGTTAGAAGAGCTATTCCCCTCAGCTATAATAGTAAGCCCGCTGCTGAACCCTTGTCAACCTGCAAACCTCAACTGCAAACCTCAATCTGCAAACAGGCGAGATCAGGGTTGCAATATCTGGCCAGCTTGGGGATGAACTCGTTGGTCTTTGATTTGGCTGGCGTCCCAGCCGCCGCCGAGAGCTTTGACCAGATAAACGGAGCTGACCATCTGCTGGCCGAGCAACTGGGTCTGTAGACGCTCGCTGACGAGCAGCGTGGTCTGCGCATTGATTACATCGAGATAGCTGGTGACTCCGCCGATATAACGATTATTCGCGATCTCGAGTTCGCGGCGGGCGTCGTTGACGGCAGCGCCCTGGGTGGCCAAGGCCTGGGAGAGCGTACTCAGATTGCTGATTCCGTCTTCGACTTCCTGAAACGCCGTGAGCACGGCCTGGCGATAGTTGGCGACGGACTGGTCATACGCCGCGCGGGCGGCGGCCAGGTTCGCGCGATTCCGGCCGCCCTCGAAAATCGGCTCCAAAGCATCTGCCCCCAGAGACCAGAAGAGGCTCGGAGCATTGAGGAGCGAGCCGAGATCGCGGCTTTGCCATCCTCCCGCACCACTCAGCGTGATGTGCGGATAGAAGGCCGAACGGGCGATTCCGACTTGCGCATTTTCGTAGGCCATCAGGCGTTCTGCCGTGGAGATGTCGGGCCGCCGTTCCAGTTCGTCGGAGGGCACTCCCAGCGGTACCGGCGGCGGCGTGGCACGCAACGGCGCCACGGGCAGGCTGAGGCTGGAAGCTGGCTGGCCCACCAGCGCTGCGATGGCGTGTTCATACTGCGCGCGCGATTCCTGTACAAGAGCAAGCTGCGAAACTGTGGAGTCAAGCAGCGCAGCCTGCTGCGCCACTTCAAGCCCGCTGGCTATGCCTCCATCGTGGCGATTTTTGACCAGATTCAGGCCTTTCTGCTGATAGTCTACGGATTCCTGCACTACGTCGAACTCGGCGTCCAGTTCGCGTAGCGAGAAATAGTCAGCAGCGAGTTCAGCCGTCAGCACCAACTGCACGTTTTGCAGGTCGGCGGCGCTGGACTGTAGAGAAGCGTTGGCTGCTTCCACGGTGTGCCGCACGCGCCCGAAAAGGTCGGCTTCATAACTGAGAGAAAACGGAATCGTGAAGACGTTCTGGGTGTAAGAATTAGCTTGCGAATAAAGAGTGATGGGCTGCGGCAAACCCGGGACGCTAACGATGGTCGGGCCCGCGCCATTTAACGGGCGATTGGCGCCTGCACGTTCCCGCAACGCGCTGGGATCGGCCGAAACCTGCGGAAACATGCCGGCAGTGGCGACGCGCGCCAGCGAGCGTGCCTGGTCTAAGCGGTCGCGCGCGGCCACCAGAGACTGGTTGGCCTGCAGCAACTGTTGTTCGTACGAATTGAGCGCCGGGTCGTTATAGATTTGCCACCACGCGCCTTTCGGAATGGAATCTTTGGGCGCGGCTTGCTGCCAGGGCGGTTGTGTCTTCCACGCATCCGGCGCTGGGGCGGGGGCCGGGGGCCGGCTGTAACGCGGACCGACGGTGCATCCCGCAGCGAAACCGAGCAACGCGAGAGCGGCCGAGATTGCAACTCGTTTCACGATCCGCTGCCTTTCTGCTGGCTCGGCGGCGGGGATTGAGCAGGCGTCTGCGCCACGACTACCTGTTGCCCCTCTTCGAGCGAATCTGACGGATTGATCACGATCTGATCGGTGGGAGAAACTCCGCCAAGAATCTCCAAGGTCGTGCCGTAGTCGCGTCCGATGTTAATGGGGCGCAACTGCACCTTGCCGTCGGGACCAACAACGGCGAGGCGTGGGCCTTCGGCGCGGAACAGCATTGCATTCACCGGAACTGTAACCTTATTCACGCCGGAGCCGACGGAGAAGTGCACCTCGCCGAAGGAGCCCGGCAATAAACGGCCGTCCTTGTTGGGTACGTCAACCTCCGTGAGGAGAGTGCGCGTAGCGGGATCAATGGCCTCCGCTGTGCGCACTACTTTGCCGAAGAACTTCTGGCCAGGAAATTCCTGCAGCGTGACGGCGGTCTTGGCGCCAACCTTGATAAACGGCGCGTACGCCTGGGGGACGCTGGTATAAACCCGCAAGGGATCGATGCGCGCCATGCGAAACAGTTCGGTGCCGGCGGTACCTGAGCCAGCGTTGATCAGCGCGCCGGGGTCGACGTTGCGACGTGTGAGCACTCCAGTAAATGGCGCGTACACGTCCTTGAAGCCCTCCAACTGCTCGAGACGCCGGACGTTCGCGTCAGCGGCAGCCAGGTTGGCCTGGCTCTGCTTATATCCGCTTGCATATTGATCCGCTTCCTGCGCGGAGACAGAGTCGGTCTTGAGCAGATTCGCCCAGCGGTCGGTGGTAATTTTGGCGATATCCATCTGCGCCAGAGTTTGCTGGCGCGTGGCGCGAGCCTGGTTCAGTTCTTGATCCACCTCAGGCGTATCGATCTTCGCCAGCAACTCGCCTTTCGTTACCTGGCTGCCAATGTCTTTGTACCATCGCAAAAGGTAGCCGTTCGTCCGGGCGTAAATGGGAGCCTCCACATAAGCCAACAGAGAGCCGGGCAGAATCAGATCTTCATCGGGTTTTTCCGATTGCGGGTAAACTACGGCGACGGTTGGTACGGTCTCTCGCTCGGTCTCCTTGGCCAAAGCGCGCTCGTGGGTGGCGTGCTCCCAGAGAGTGAGTGCGCCGGCGATCACCAGTACCAGCAATAAGATGCCCACAATCGTCAGAGCTTTTTCCGGCGATGCCGGGGGGAGATCGGGGGGCTTCTGAATTCCCGGAGGCTGGTGCTTGGAATGCTGTTGGATCGCCTCAATCTCCTCGTCCCGCTGCGCCTGGGCACTGCGGGCATGGGGCTCTTCGTTTTGCCCCGGCGCTGGTTTGGACTCGTTCTCTTCGCTCATACTCGGCTCCGATTACTGCGAAAACTCCTTGGATCGATCGTAATCATGCTTGCTGCTGGCGCGCCCGCTTGGCTTCCCGGCGGCCGTGGAAGATGGCAAACACACTGGGCACAAAAAATAAAGTGGCGACGGTGGCGAACAGCAGTCCGCCGATTACGGCGCGGCCCAGCGGCGCGTTCTGTTCGCCGCCTTCGCCAAAGCCCAGCGCCATCGGAACCATTCCTATGATCATAGCCAGCGCGGTCATGAGGACTGGCCGCATCCGGGTATATCCGGCTGCGACCGCGGCCTGTACGGCGGGGATGCCTTCGTCCATCTGTTCGCGGGCGAAGCTGACCATCAGGATGGAATTGGCCGTAGCCACGCCCATGCACATGACCGCGCCGGTGAGTGATGGCACGCTCAGCGTGGTGCGGGTCAGCAGCAGGAACCAGCAGATTCCCGCCAATGCCCCCGGCAACGCCGCGATGATGATGAAGGGATCAAGCCAGGACTGAAAGTTAATAACGATCAACAGATAGACGAGCAGAATGGCGCCTATCAATCCGACGCCCAGCCCGATGAACGAGGAGCGCATGGTAACCACCTGCCCGCGCACCACGATGGTGGTGCCACGGGGCAAATGGCCTTCGAACGTCTTGAGCACTCTATTGGTGTCCGCGGCAACCGCGCCCAAGTCGCGATCCTGCGTACTGGCGTAAACGTCAATGACCGGCTGCACATTGTAATGGTTCACGGTGGCGGGCCTCGCTACCGGATACAACTGCACCAGATTACTCAGCAACTGCGGACCCTGTTGCGAGATGACAGGTATGGACATCAGGTCCTGCATGCTGGTCATGCGATATTGCGGCGATTGCACTGCCACCGAGTACGTAACGTCGTTGCGCGGGTTGAGCCAGAAATTGGGCGCTGTCTGGAAGCTGCCGCTCAGCGAAACCAGCACGCTCTGCGCCACATTGCTGGCCGTCAGCCCGACCTGCGTGACCCGTGTGCGCTCAATATCCATATGCAGCGTGGGCAGAGAAAGCAGTTGCTGCACATGCACATCGGCGGCGCCAGGAATGTGCCGCATTTTGTTCGCGATCTGCTGCGCGATCAGATAACTGCTTCCCATATCCGTGCCCACGACTTGCACATCGATGGGCGCGGGCAGGCCGAAATTCAGAATCTGGGAAACAATATCGGCCGGCTGGAAGAAGAACTCCACGCCAGGAAAGCGCTGCGGCAACACCTCGCGCAGATGCCGAATGTACCCCGCCGTCGGATGGTGATGCTCGGGATGGAGCGCGATCAGGATCTCCGCATCGCTGGTGCCGATGGTTCCGTTCGAACTGTAGGATTGGTTAATGCCTGAGTTCGGCAGACCGATGTTGTCGAGAATCGTCTGCAGTTCGTCCTTTGGAATCTCCTGCCGCAGCACGCCCTCGACCTCGTCGCAGAGCCGCGCCGTCTCTTCCACGCGCAGCCCAGGCCGCCCGCGTACATGCAGGCGCAATTGGCCTGCATCCACCTGCGGAAAAAAGTCCTGTCCCAGGAACGTGAATATTCCGAGCGAGAGCACGCAGAAGATCAGAAAGAAAAGCATAAACGCGACGCGATGATCAAGAGTGGTTTCCAGCAACTGCTCGTAGCCCCGCCGGAAGTCTTCAAATTTTCGCTCGAAGCCACGCTGGAAGCGGCCGAGGAAGGACTTGGGCGCTTCCGCGCGATGCTCGTGGCCGCGCATGATGAACATGACCAGCGTAGGGATGAGAGTCCGGGAGAGCAGATAGCTGGCCAGCATGGCGAAGCTCACGGCCTCCGCCAGCGGTACGAACAGAAACTTTGCCACGCCCGCCAGAAAGAACATCGGCACAAACACGATGCAGATACTAAGTGTGGAGACGAAGGCGGGCACGGCGATCTGTTGCGCGCCGTCAAGAATAGCCTGCCTCATCTCTTTGCCCATGGCGAGGTTGCGCTCGATGTTTTCGATTTCCACGGTCGCGTCATCCACCAGGATGCCGACCGCGAGCGCCAATCCTCCCAGCGTCATGATGTTAATGGTCTCGCCGATCGCGCCCAGCATGATGATCGAGACGAAGATCGAAAGCGGAATGGAGACGGAAATGACGATAGTGGGGCGCCAGTCGCCTAGGAAGAGCAGAATCATCACGGCGGTGAGCGCTGCTGCGATTAGTCCCTCACGCAACACACCCTGGATCGAGGCGCGCACAAACAGCGACTGGTCAAACAGCGCTGTGATTTTCAGCTCGGGAGGCAGCGACTGGGCCGCCTGCGTCACAATCCTCTTGATCCCGGAGACAATTTCCAATGTGGAGGCGTTGCCGATCTTGTAGATCGACATCAGCGCTCCGCGGTTACCATCCTGGCGCACGATGTTTGTCTGCGGAGAAAATCCATCGCGGATGTGGGCAACATCGCGCATGTAGAGAGTGGCTCCGTTGACGGTCTTGACCGGCAGATCGTTCAACTCCGCAATCGTCCCCGGCGTTCCATTCATCTCAACGTTGTATTCCACCGGGCCGAGCTTGATGGTGCCGCTGGGGAGAATCAGATTCTGCGCATTGACAGCGTTGACAATGTCGTTCGGCGAGAGGCCGTAGGCCTGCAACTTCGGCAGGTCCAGGTCGACTTGAATCTGGCGAATCTTTCCGCCGTAGGGATAAGGCGTAGCCGCTCCCGGCACGGTGGCCACATAATTACGCAGGAAGTTCTGGCCCAGGTCGAACAGTTGCTGCTCAGGCAAGGTCTTGCTACTCAGTCCCAGCTGAACGACCGGCGTAGTCGAGGCGCTATACGAGATGATCAGGGGCGGCACCGTGCCGGGGGGAAGGCCGCGCAACGTAGTCTGGCAGATTGCGGTGATTTCTGCGATGGCGCCCTGGACGTTGGTGCCCGGACGGAAAAAAATCTTGATGACACCCAAACCGTTGACCGACTGAGACTCCTGGTGCTCGATGTCGTTGACGGTGATGTTGATGCCGCGTTCGGAATTGGTCACGATGCGGTCGGCCATGTCCTGCGGCGAAAACCCGGCATAGGACCAGACCACGGAAACTACTGGAATGTTGATATCAGGGAAGATGTCTGTGGGGGTGCGGAAGACGGTGACTCCGAACAGAATAATGATGACAATCGCCATCACGACGAAGGTGTAGGGACGCCTGAGCGCTAATGCAACTATCCACATTGGTTAGGCACCGGAGTTCGAATGAACAAGAATAAAGAGGCTACCTCGCCCAGACACGACGAGGAATCCGGAAACGCCTTTTAGATTCGATACTAAGCGTATTGGATTCTAAAGCATGGTCTCGATTATATGGTAGGGTAGGGGCATGCGCCAGCAGTCTTCGGCTCATCGCAAACACGGCAGGGGCCGCGGCAAGCGCCCTCCCGGGCGCCCGCGCAGTGAACAGGCTCGACTGGCGATCCTGCGCAGCACGTTGAAGCTCCTGGGGAAAAACGGATTTTCCGAACTGACCATTGAAGCCGTGGCAGCTCACGCCGGCGTCGGCAAGGCAACGGTCTACCGCTGGTGGTCCAACAAGGCCGCGCTCATTGCGGATGCATTCGCCAGCAGCGCAACCCGAAAGCTCCACTTCCCGGATACCGGCTCGGTCCGCACCGACATGAGCCAGCAGATGCGCCAGCTGATCAAGATTTTCAGCAGCCGGCGAGGACGAATTGTTTCTGCGATTCTCGGTGGTGGCCAGAGCGATCGAGACCTCATCGCCGCGTTCCGCGAGCGCTTTCTCTGGCCGCGCCGCCAGGAGGCCTACGCCACGCTCCGGCGCGGGATCCAACGCGGCGAACTGAGCAAAGATGTGGATATGGACCTGATCCTTGATTCCCTTTATGGTCCCATTTACATGCGTTTCCTAATTCGGCACGGCAAGCTGACTCCTGATTTTGTGGACAGCCTGTGCGAACTGGTCTTGGGCGGAGCACGTCCTAAAGAAAGATCGAGCTAGCCAACAGGGCTGGCCTCGATTCAGTTTCAAGAACCGCACCTCAGCCACCGCCAACCTCGGATTTTTTCCCTTTTCGCTTCTCGCCTCTCGTTAGGACAGGTACGAGGCAGTGCGGCCTCCAGTCGAGGAGTAGTCCATCTGGCTTATTTCATCATGCCCTTTCGGAACTTTCCCAAGTGATTGGCCAAGGGCACACTAGCTTCTCGACTAGGAGTCGACGAAACACAGCTTCGTCAATCACTTATGCGCCACCTCCCCACTCGTTGGAACGCGGTCGTGGTTGTACTGGCTCTGGCGACGATGGTAGGTTGCCAGGGACTCAGCACGAGCAAATCCAACGTCCAAACTGGCCAAAGCCCGCTGCTCGGCACGCTGACTGCCGGACCAGCCAGCGTCAGCTTCGGAAATGTGCAGGTGGGGACCAGCCAAACCCAGTCCGACACACTTACCAATACGGGCGTAACCAATCTCACGATTACTCAGGCAGACGTTACCGGGCCCGGATTTAGTACCACTGGCTTAAGTCTGCCCCTCACTCTGATCCCAGCGCAAAGCACGACTTTTAGCGTAGTGTTTGCCCCCCAGTCCGCCGGCAGCGCCAGCGGAACTCTGGCACTCACCAACAACGGTTCGAGCAGTACGCTAAGCGTCGCGCTTGCGGGCACGGCGGTGGTTGCGGGCGGCCTCTCGGCAACTCCTACGAGCTTCACTTTCGGCAGTCTGCAGGTGGGCACGAATCAGACACAGACTGAAACCTTGAAAAACATTGGGGGCGACAGTCTCACAATTTCTCAAGCGACGGTTAGCGGCGCCGGTTTCAGCTATACCGGTCTCAGCCTGCCGCTGACTCTGGCGGCAAACCAGAGCACGACATTTGGCGTGGTTTTCGCCCCGACGGTTGCTGGTGCAAGCAGTGGAAGCCTATCGCTCACCGTAAGCGGATCGAGTACGACGGTTGACATTGCCCTATCCGGAACCGGAGCGGCGCCCGCTACCCTTACGGCAACACCTGCGAGCCTGACATTTACGAACATCACCGTCGGCAAGAATCAGGCGCAGACCGAAACGGTGAAGAATATCGGCGGCGAAAATGCGACGATCTCTGCAGCGACGGCGGCCGGTACGGGTTTCAGCATCGCGGGAATATCCGCTCCGGTAACCTTAACCCCGGGGCAAAGCGCATCCTTCACGGTGACCTTTGCACCTGAGTCCGCGGGCAGTTTCCCAGGAAGCGTCGCCATCGATTCGAATGCAACGAATCCTACCTTGACCATAGGTTTGACCGGGTCTGCGGTTACACAGAGTGTAGGCACATTGGCCGTTAGCTCCGTCAACGTGGGAAGTGTCGTCGTCGGGACGAGCGGAACTCAAAGCGGGACGCTGAGTGCGAGCGGTGCGAGCGTATCCGTATCCTCGGTCAGCTTGAGCGGCACCAACCCTTCCGAGTTTTCGATCAGCGGCCTCACGTTCCCAGTCACGGTCACCACCACTCAGTCGGTTCCATTTACGGTGAAGTTCACGCCCGGTGCGACCGGAACTGCCACAGCCTCGGCTTCATTTGCCAGTACCGCGTCCAATACGCCGACTGCGGGAAGTCTGAGCGGCACGGGCACGGCGGCTCCTGTACATGCTGTCAGCTTAACGTGGACTGCCAGCACCACAACCGGCGTCACCAGCTACAACGTGTACCGTGCAATCTACTCGGGGAGTGCCTGCGGTTCCTATACGAATATTGGCTCCTCGCCGAGTTCCACCCCGGCGTATACCGACAGCGTGGTAGCCGATGGTACGACTTACTGCTACGCGACCACAGCAGTCGATCCGAGTGGCGAGAGCGCATACTCCAACGTTACTCAAGCGGTGATTCCGGCGCCTTAGTAGTCGCGCCAGGATGTTGGCTCGGTTCGGTGAACGGCACTGTCTCAACTCATTGTTTATGCTCTCCCCTCAAGATTTCGACGCGCCCCATTGGAAACAACGCAGGCACCGCCGATTCGATCTCGAATTTCCCGTCGCGCTCAGTTTTCCCTCCGGAGGTGCGGTCCGGGAACTCGCAGGAATCAGCAGGAACATCAGCGTTGGCGGTCTGCTTTTGAGGGTCAACGATCCGGTTCCGGTTCGCACCCGCGTGAGCCTGACGATGGCGGTAGAGGATCCTCGATTACGCCATCCCATCCGACTGCTGGGTAAGGGCAAGGTTGTGCGGGTGGAGCGGCTGGAATCAGGGGCCGGATTCGCGGTTGCCATCGAATGCAAGCATCCCATTACCGAGGTCGAAAATCTTCCGGCCACCGGCTGAAGTTGGCTTCTTGCTTAATCAGTGTCAGACCCTCATCTTGCTGAGAACAATGGAGAATTACAAATGTTGCAAGGGCTTGCAGCCAGTCGCAGAAATTATCAGTCTTGACAGTCCGTGGTTTCGAGTTAGAGTTGCAGGTGTAGTGATGCGTAGCGGGGTCTGTTGTGCGGCCCTCCCCCCATGTTCTCCCCCCAAAGGAGATGTAGCCGTGAAGTCTGTGTATCGATTATCAGGACTTGTAACTTTTGCCGCATTGTTGTGTTTCCTCCCTTCCGCTTTCGGGCAAAGCCCGGCGAAAAATACAGCGGCCGGCGCGACGCACACCATTCTTAACTACCAGGCGCCGAACTTGTTAGCCTTCGCGCTGACCTCCGGTAACGACCTTTACAACAATAACGGCAAAGGCAACAACGGCAACAACGGGGGCTACGGAAACGGCGGCTACGGAAATGGCGGCTATGGAAACGGTGGCAATGGTGGCGGTTCGTGCGGCTTCGGAAGGATTTGCGTACCCCAACCCCCGCCGCCCCCAACCGCACACGTTCCCGAGGGTGGGACGCCTCTCATGTACCTGCTGATAGCTGGTCTCTGTTGCCTCGGAGCGATGGCTTTGCGGCCGCGTCGGCAAGCGTCGATGCCCGAAACCAACTAGCCATAATTCGAACTTATCGCCAGCGGCGTGCCGAATCAGGCACGCCGTTTTCGTTGCAGTCTGATCCTTTTCGCAATCAACCCGGCGACTCGCGGATTCGCGGCGCTTAATTCCCGCGGTGATTAGTAATCGGCTTTTGGAGTCTTAGTCGCCGCGCGAGTGGCGGGCTGAGGCGTCGGCGGACTTTGTGACACGGCCGGTGAAATGGCCGGAGATATCTCCTTCAGGCGTAAAAGCCAGGTGCTGGCTTTTTCCTGAGCTTCGTCGAGTTGCTCAGCCGTGAGCATCTCCGTTATATGCTTCCCGCCTTCGGACGCGCGTTCCAGTGCGATGAGGTGCCACATGTAGGCGTGAATGATGTCCCCGGGATCTTTTCGGCGAACCAGGTAGAGTTGCGCCAGCGCCAGTTGCGCGGCCGGCAAACCAGTCTCGGCCGCTTTCTGAAGTATGGCGAATTCATCGCTGAGGCCAGGACCGGAGTCCTTGGGTTCACCTAGCGCCGGCGAATGGCCTGAGCCAGTCTGGCTTAGAGTCATGAACAAGAGTTCAACGCGGCTCGAAACGCCCAGCTTGTCAAAGACTCGGAACAGATAATTTTTCACGGTGTGCTGACTGAGCTTCAGGCGCTCGGCGATCTCGCGGTTCGTCATTCCCTCGGCGAGGCAGCGAACCACCTGCAGTTCCCGCTTCGAAAGCAGGCTCATGCCGCTCGCATTCACGGCACGCACGGTTGGCGTGCTGGCCAATGCCTCTACGGCCAGTGCAAGTTCCTGGCTATTGGCCCAGATCTGCCCCTGATAGACGCATCGGACACACTTGCTGAGCACATCCGGAGGCTGGCTCTTGCTGAATATGCCTCTCGCACCGGCGCGAAACGCATCCAGAATCGCTTCGTCCTTCAAGGAATCCAGCAAGACAACGGCTCGAACGGGGCGCACCGCGCGGAGCTCGCGCAGAACTTCAAGCCCGCGGGAAGGCTGCTCGTCCAGACTGGGGCTGATCACCAGTACCTCGATATCCAAACCCACCATTGCCGCAACCAGGCTGCGAGAATCGGAGTCGAAAGGGATCGCTTCCAGCAGCGGATCGCGCTTCAAGGCGTCCGCGAGCAGATGAGTGTGAATTCGGGAGCTGTCGGCAACGAGCACTCGGATTTTGTTTTTCCGAGGGTCCGAATCGCTGAGCATTGGCCCTCTCGCCTGAAAGTCTTGCACCGACTCCTGAGGCGCTGTATGAATTCTGGGGGTGAGAATTCGAAATGGAAAGCCGGACGATTCTATCGCCTAACTCATTAACAATGCAATCCTTGCGTTTCCTTGGAGTTGCAATTGCCCGGCACAGTTGCAAGTCCTTGCACACGGCCACCCGCGGGGCTTCACTTGGCGAAACAAGGCGAATGCAATCGAAACACTTCGGCGTGTGCGTGGGACTTACCGTCAGCAGTAATTGCCTGTAGAATCAGTACCTTACATGAAACTAACCGTGCCGGGAGAAATGGCCTTGGGCAGGCAGTTGAGTTGTCCAGACCGCGCTGCTACTGGAGAATTGGTTCTCTAGTACATGTTTCTCTGTATCTAGAGACACTACACCTACGATTGTATGAGAAGTATGGAGATGGGTGGGTGTACCCCTTGCAGCGGTCTGCGCTCCCTTGTAGGATTGTTGTCATTGAAGCAAGCCCAGCTGTTCGGTTAGGTACTGGTTTCCCCCGCCCGTTTGGTTTCGGCACTGATACAGGGTCAGCAGACAGTTCTGTTGACAGGACAGTTGCAAATGCTACAATCACTACCAAAGTGGTAGGGATTGTTGAGCGTCAGTATTTGCAGTCGATCTTCGCAATCGTTTTAGTTGAAGTCGGATTGGACGATAACGAGTTTTACAGAAATTAAAGACGTTGCACCAGCAGGAAATTTGCTTTCCCCCCGGTTTCCTGCCCTTAGTGGTAATCCCCCCTAGATCTCGGAGTTGAGATCTCGACAGCGACAGTCCTGCGTTTAATTTTGGGGTCACTGCCAGCAGTGACTTAGAGGGCGAAGCTATGGCCGTCAGCAGCTTATTGTTAGCGTCACCGCACCCGGCTCCGCTGGTTGAAGCGGAAGCTGAAAACTGGTACGGGCTGCAGACCCGCCCCCGCCACGAGAAGATTGTGGCGCAGCGACTTGAAGAAAGAGGCGTGAAGACGTTCCTGCCTCTCGTCACCGAAGTGCATCGCTGGAGTGACCGCAAGAAGTCAGTCGAGGTACCGCTATTCCGCTGCTACGTGTTCGCCAAGTTTGTGCCGAGCCGGGAAGATCGCTTGCGCGTTCTTCGGGTGGAAGGAGTATTTGGGCTCGTCGGCGCGCGGGGCGAGGGCACACCGATTCCGGACGGGGAAATCGATTCAGTTCGAAGCGTGATCGAAGGGCCACTGCCTTGGTCTTCTCATCCGTTCCTCAAGATCGGACAGCGCGTGCGCGTTCGGAGCGGAGCGCTTGACGGTCTGGAAGGCATTTTGGTCTCCTGCAATGGAGACCGCACACTAATTATCTCCGTCGACGCGATCCAGCGATCGCTGTCGGTTCGCGTAGAAGGATACGAAGTAGAACCTGCCTGAAACTCCCCCCGAAAGCTGGCTCCCAGAAATAGCCCTCGTTCTGTAGGTAAGGACCCCTCATCATGTCTCCACATACAATTGAGACCGTTCGCTTGCTGGCCGTAAGCAGGGACTCGGCCATCCTGCGCCTGCTTTGGTCCATCGCAGACTCCAACTCCTGGCATCTCGAAACCGCCGCGAATGGTTGGGACGCGATGGAGCGGGTGCAATCCGACGTCGCCCCGCACCTTTTATTTCTTGATCTTCCTCCTGGCGACGCCGACACCTTGCACCTGTTACCGTGGCTGCGCCGGCTGCGTCCTGATCTTTCCGTGGTCGTGCTTTGCCACCAGCAGGACGCGGGCCGAGAGAAAGAAGCGATTCGCCTGGGCGCCAAGGATGTTCTGGTCCGGCCATTCAATGAAGCGCAACTGGAATCTTTAATCAAAAGACATCTTGGCTCGTCGAACGACGAAGTCGAAGCGGAAATGGCGAGCGAAGATATCGAATCACTGGGTGAGGATGAGTTCTTCCTCAGCGCCAGCCCGGTGATGCAGAAAGTCCACGCGCAGGCGGAGTTGCTCGCGCAGGCGGATGTTCCTGTGCTCATTCTGGGAGAGCCCGGAAGTGGAAAAGGTACCGTCGCCCGTCTGATCCACAAGCTATCGGTCTACTCAGGATTTAAATTCCTGCGAGTCAATTGTGCGGAGATGCCGGCCGACCTGCTGGAAATCGAATTATTCGGCAGAGGGCATGCTCCCTCGAACGGGTCTTCGACCGGTAACGGCCGGGCGAGCCTGGGCAAGCTCGAAATGGGCGAAAAGGGCACCCTTCTGCTCGATGAAATCACGGCCATGCCGCTTGCATTGCAATCGAGGCTTCTCCAGGTGCTGCAGGACAAGCAATTTGTTCGCGCCGGCGAGGACAAACCGGTCGCAGTCGATGTTCGCATTCTCGCGGCCAGCAGCGAAAAGCTGGATCGCGCGCTTGCGGAAAAACGGCTGCGAGCCGATCTCTATTATCGTCTCAGTGCGTTCACCGTCCATGTTCCTCCTTTGCGCCAGCGCCGGGATGAGATCCAAATTCTTCTTCGTTATTCCATGCACAAGCTGGCCCGCTATTACGGCCTTCCTGCACGGGAATTCTCTCCGGCGTCACTGGCTGCCTGCCAGAATCACTCCTGGCCGGGAAATCTGAAAGAGCTGGAGTCATTTGTAAAACGCTACCTGGTCGCCGGCGACAAACAACTCAGCCTCACCGGATCCGAACCAGCTTCTGCGGGCAACGGCAATGGATCTCACGGGCGGACCTTCAATCCCGTTCCATCCCCGCGCGTACCCGAAGAAGGTGAAGTCACTGGCGCTTCAATACCGAAATCGCTGAAATCGCTCATTCAGAGCGTCAAGTGGGAAACCGAGAGGAATGCAATCGCCGTGGCTCTCGAGAAAACTGGTTGGAATCGAAAAGCGGCTGCCCGGCTGTTAGGAGTAAGCTACCGTACGATGCTGTACAAGATCGACCAGTACCACATGAGCGCTTCAGATTCCTACCCTTCCACCTTCCCGGAAACGAGATTTACTGGTGCGGCAGAGGTCAAGGGCAACGGAAAAGCAAGTTGAGTCGAGCCGCGACCAGTCCGGGTGAGAAGTTTTAGGAGCCACTACGACCATGACAAAGACAGGCAGCAGGTTTCGCTGGACCGGGCGGATTGCCGCCTCGGCATGTCTTCTGGTCTCGAGCGGGCTATGGGCGCAGGCGGGATCGGGAAGTACCGCAACGGCACCGGCCTCCAGTGCCGCCCCGGTCACGCAAAACGCCGACGCATCGTCGACGCAAGCGAAGCCGCACGACAACACCTTCGTCATCGGCAACGACGACGTGTTGGCCATCAATGTATGGAAGGAACCGGATATCTCTCGTTCGATTCCGGTACGGTCGGATGGAAAAATCTCGTTGCCGCTGGTGGGGGAAGTGCAAGCAGCCGGGCTGACTCCGTTGAGCCTGGAAAAAGAAATCGCCAGCCGGCTGAAGAATTACATTTCGGAGCCGGAAGTTACGGTGATGGTGCAGCAGGTCAACAGCCAGAAATTCAACATCCTGGGACAAGTGGCGAAGCCGGGATCGTACATGGTTGTCAATTCCCTGACGGTGCTGGATGCGATTGCCTTGGCCGGTGGTTTCCGCGATTTCGCAAAACAGAAGTCCATCTATGTTCTCCGCCAGGGCTCCACGGGAGAAACGCGCCTCCCGTTTAATTACAAGGAAGTCAGTCAGGGCAAGAATATGGCGCAGAACATTAAGCTCCAGCCCGGCGACACGATCATCGTCCCGTAATGACAATGAAACTGATTGAAACGATCAGCGTAGGGTTGGTCTTGCTGGCCGGGGCACCCCTTTGGTCGCAGGATGAGCAACGTCCTGTACCTGTGCCGGCGGCCACTGGCCCCGCAATCGGCGCGTCCACGAACGATGATGCGTCCGCGAGTGTTTCGGATAGCTCGGGCCGGATGCTGACGCCGCCGCCTGTAAGCGGTCAATCGTATCCAATCGCGCTCACTTCTCAAGAGCGCTCGAACTACCTGCGCGCCGGATTAGCATTCACCAGCGCGTACACGGATAACGCGATAGGGCCGGTTGACGGGCATCCGGTTAGCGATGTCAGTTATTCGGTGTGGCCCACGATCGCGCTCGACGAGACCACCTCGCGATCACACTTGGTTTTGACCTATGCGCCCGGGTTCACCTTTTATCGGCGAGAGAGCTCCCTGAACGAGGCGGACGAAAATGCTTCGATCAATTTTCAGTACCGCCTCAGCCCACACGTGACTTTCAGCGCACGGGACGGTTTTCAGAAAAGTTCCAGTGTGTTTAACCAACCGGATCTGGCGTCAGCCGCGGCGGTGTCTGGCGGTACGGAGGGGGAGAATTTCTCGGTGATTGCGCCGATTGCCGACCGCCTCGCCAATACCGGGAATGTGGGCATCACCTATCAATTTGCGGCGAACAGCATGGTCGGTGCCAGCGGGACGTTTACAAATTTGCACTATCCCAACCAGGCTGAAGTTCCAGGCCTTTTTGATTCGGCGTCGCAGGGCGGATTGGCGTTCTATTCGGTCCGGGTTTCCCGAATCAACTATATCGGGGCAACCTACGAGTACCAGCGCCTGCTTTCGTATCCGGCTCCGGGAACGAACGAGACGCAGACCCACGAGTTACTACTCTTCTACACGGTGTATCCGACGACGAGATTCTCGATTTCTGTGTTCG
>JBEKWP010000019.1:0-41066 GCA_049512915.1 Candidatus Sulfotelmatobacter sp. | reverse complement strand
CTCGACCGCGAGCGCGCCTCGCAAGCCGTTGTTGCGTGGGGGCCTTTCAGAATTCCCAAAGGCTTGAAATGGATGGAGCGCTCGGAACGCTGAACCTTATGCCGACCGGGGAGTATTACCTGCGTGGAGGGATTTACTTGCGGGCTCGCGATCAGTTGAAGCTTGGGCAGCTTTATCTTTCTGGCGGAGTGTGGAACGGGAAACGCATTTTGAGCGAGGCTTGGGTGAAGGATTCGGTGACGCGGCACTCGGGGTTTCCGCCCGTCATTGCTTCGGATACGGATCACGGATACACCTATGCCTGGCACACACGGCTTCTGAAAGCGGGTGGACGCGAGTTTCGCGACTACTATGCTGCAGGAAATGGCGGGCAGTATGTGCTGGTTCTGCCGGATCTCGACATGGTGGTGGGAATCACCGGGGGAGATTACGCGGAGCGGGACAAGTTTTTTCCGTGGGAATCGCAACTCGTGCCGCAGTACATCATTCCGGCGGCGCTGGCGAGGGAAAGCCCAAAACCCTGAACTACTTTCGCGCTGCGTGATGGAGTTTGCGGCGCCGTGGACTTGGCGAGAGGCGGACAAGAGTGTCCGCGCCACACGAGCATCTGTGATTCGACCTTAGGGCTTGGGCTGATCGTGTTTAGGGATATTGGGCGTCAGTTTCCGCATGAGAAATTCTTCAACCAGATTGGCGGCGGCTGTGGCGCCAACCCCGATGGCTGCGTTTTCAAAGGTTAACGTTGCTCCGTTGCGATTCTGGGCGGGATAGTAAAGATTTGAGATGCCGCCGGCGGCGAGGTTGCCGAGGATGTTCGAGTAATTTGGCTGCCAGCGTCCGTTGTCTCCCTTGCAGATCACGGAATTGACGATGGCGTAGAGAACCCGCGATCGTATGCTGCCTGATCCCTTGTAGAAATAGCGAGGGTCTTGTTTCAGGACCGAGGGCAGGATTGCGCTTCCGATGAAGGTGCCTATAGCGACGTCGGCATAGGACGCGCCGTAGCGCTTGGCATAGCCCTCGGCGCCTTGCCCGTATCCGCTGAAGGTATTTTCTGCCTGCTGAACTCCTGCGATACCCCCAACGATGGCGAAGGTAACGGGATCGATTGTCGTCTTCCAGGCGAGTTCGAACTTTTGTTTCGGGGTGAGCGCAAGTGGATGGGGATCGTAGGTGACGTAGAAATTCGGGAAGACGCCGAGCACACGCTGCCTCTCTTCATCCTTGACCTGGGCTTCGGCCACCTGGACGGGCGAAAGTGCGACCTGCACATCGGTGACATTGGCGGCCACTGTCAGCGCGATCCGGGGGACCAGGTGGACTTCTCCCGGGCTCAGGATTCCAGAAGCGGCTTGCGTGGCGAAGCCGGGTGAGGTGATGGTGAGGTGGAAAGCGCTGGGAGCTATGTTGGCAAAGGAAAATTCCCCGTTGTCACCCGTCACTGTTTGCAGATTCCTGGATGGAGCTTCGGTGGTAGTAAGCATGACCTGGGCTCCGGCAACTACGGCTCCGCTCTGGTCAACGACGGTTCCGCTGATGCTTCCGAGCGCGGGATCTGGAGTGGGCGCCGGCGGAGGGCTCTGTCCCAGGCAGAGCGAGGTCCAGCCCAGAGAGGCAAAGGCAAGAAGCATGAGTCCAGACTTGAATTGTAAGGCCATGAATAAAGTGCTTTCTGCCCACGCTCGCATCCAGACCCGTTTTCGGTTGGATGCATGAAAACGGTCACGCGTTGGAGAATCCGTTCTTTGAGATTACACCAACTGCTTCCTCGAATTGCCACCGTCCGACCCGTCTGAGGCCAGCTTAATAGAGCCTTCTCGCATTTCAACCGTTACGAAGGTTTCAAAGGCGTCTGCAGTTTGTTGGGGAGGTCCGGTGGCT
Source organism: Candidatus Sulfotelmatobacter sp. (assembly GCA_049512915.1). Lineage (GTDB taxonomy): Bacteria > Acidobacteriota > Terriglobia > Terriglobales > Acidobacteriaceae > Sulfotelmatobacter. The sequence goes on along the minus strand of JBEKWP010000019.1, from coordinate 39,185 downwards.
GGTAGAGTTGGGTCCGGTAGGTTATGAATTCCAGAATCGTAGCCGGCAGAATCCTGGTCAGCGGGGTGTCGGGGCCGATTGGAGCGGCGCTGCTCCCCTCGCTCCGTGCGGACGGATGGTCCGTGGTACGGCTGGTGCGGGGGGCGGCTGCGGGCAGATCTCCCGATAATGCTCAGATCGTGTGGGACCCGGCGTCGGCGATTGCGCCTGAGGCGGTCTCGGGATTTGGCGCGGTGATTCATCTGGCGGGCGAGAGCATTTTCGGGCGATGGACAGCTGGCAAGAAGCAGAAGATTCGAGACAGCCGCGTGGCCGGAACGTTGAATCTGGCGTCGGCTCTGGCGCGGGCCGAACAGAAGCCTGAGGTGTTTGTCTGCGGATCGGCGATTGGATACTACGGCAACCGCGGCGACGAAGCGTTGCGGGAGGAAAGCCCGGCGGGCAAGGGCTTTCTGGCGGAGGTTTGCCGCGAGTGGGAGGAAGCGGCCGGGCCAGCGGTGCAGGCCGGCATTCGCACCGCACACCTGCGGACTGGAATTGTGCTCAGCCCCAAGGGCGGCGCGCTGGGGGCGATGCTCGCGCCCTTCAAGATGGGATTGGGCGGCCGGACCGGGGATGGGCAGCAGTGGATGAGCTGGATCGATGTGCAGGACATGGTAGGCGGGATCCGACACATTTTGAAGAACGATGGGATAAGTGGACCGGTGAACATGGTCGCGCCGGGGCCGGTGACGAACGGGAAGTTTGCGAAGACGCTGGCCAGCGTGCTGGGACGTCCGGCGATTTTTCCGATGCCGGCTTTCGTGGTCCGGCTGGCGTTCGGGGAGATGGGCGAAGAGCTGCTCCTCGGGAGCCAGAAGGTGGAACCGGGGAAGCTTGTCGCTAGCGGGTATCAGTTTAAGTATCGGGAGTTGAAGGCTTCGCTGGAGGGACTGCTGGGAAAGCAGAGCGGCCAGTATCCAGTACCTAGTACCTAGCAGCGATGCGGTTTCTGGTACTGGGTACTCGGTACTGGGCACTGATTTAGTTTTTCGGCTCTTCCTTCGAGCGGTTCATTTCTTCCAGCAGCTTTTGCAGAAGCTGGGTGCGCTGTTCGGTGCTTAGTTCGCGTTGCAGTTCTTCCAACGCCAGGGCAACGATGTGGTAATGGTGCGCTCCGGCGAACTTGGGATCGGTGGTGATGTTGAGCCAGAGCTTGTGCATGAGTTCGACATCCTGCGGGCGCAGGCGCGGGGTGTGCGGGCCGATCGTGTACTCGCGAGCGGTTCCGTCTGGAGCCCAGACTTCCAGGCACACCCTTGGGCGGGGCTCGGGCATGCGCTCCCAGGCGTCGCCGGTGAGCTTGGCTTGTTCGTCGGCGGTTAGTTTGTTGGAGAGGCCGCAAACTACTCGCGCGGAATCCAGCCGCTGCGCGGTCACCATGATGGCATCGAACACGTCGGTTGCCGGGACCACCAATAGAGAAATCGGCTTGCCTTCTTTTTCGGCGACGGCCACGGCGGCGGTGAAGAGTTCCTGCTCATAGTGGTCGAAGACCTGGCTGGCTTCCATAACCGAATTGCCGCCGAAGCTGGGCTCGCGATGGTAGAGGCGCGCGCTCATCACGACTACGTCCTGCTTGGCGGTGTTGGTCTGGGCCAGCACCTGGCGGAGGTAGTAGAGGTTCCGGGGATCGCGCACCGCAACCAGAATGTTCCCCTCGCGAACACCCATAGCTCCGCTGCCCAGTTCCTGGTTGCCATAGACGCGGAACTGGTCGAGCTGTTCCGGCTTGCCGTGGCGCTCTTTGGCGACGTGGTGCTCGGAGAGCGTGAAGATGGTGAAGAAGACGGCGCTGAAGATGACTCCGGCGATGGTGGCTTGATACTTGGTGAAAAGATTCACGAACGCGGTAATCAACAGCACAGCAGAAATTAGAATCAAGCCGACCGGAATTTCGGTCTTGCCGAAGTGCAGATTGCCGGGAACTTTCCAGTCCCGGTTCCCCGGCTCGGTGAAGCGCAGCACGAGCACGGCGATGGACTTCATGGCGAAGCTCCAGATCACGCCGAAGGCGTAGAGCGCAGCCAGCATATAAACGTTGCCGCGGCTGAGCACGATGGTCAGCACTTGCAGGCCTACGATCAGGTTGATGATGCGGTAGCTGGTGCCAAAGCGATGGTGCGGCTTCTGGAACCAGCTGGTGAGAACCCCATCTTCGGCAACGCGATTCAGAACTCCATTGGCGCCGACAATGGAAGTATTCTGCGCTCCCGCTAAAATCAGCACACCCACCAGCACCACGAAGCCGTGGAACAGCAACTTCAGGCTCTCGGGGCCGGCCAGGTAAACAGCGATGCCGCCGATCAGGTTGGCAAAGTAATCCGGCCGGACTTTGTCAGGGATGATCATCACCGCGAAGAACGAGACTAGCGAGGTGAACAGCAGGCTGTAGATGAAAATTACCAGCCCGGTCTTCTCCAGATTCTTCAGCTTGGGATGTTCGATTTCACGATTGACCTGGGCCAGAGTCTCTTCGCCGGACATGGCGAGCACAGAGTGCCCGAAGCCGACGAAAAGAATGAGACTGGTGAGAATGCCGAGAGGCAAGTGCCTGAACCAGGTTGTATCCAACCAGCCCAGTGATTCTTTATTGAGCGGCACCACGCCGGCGTGGAGCGGGTTGGGCGGCAATTGCACCGGAGCGCGCAGAACCGTGATGGTGCACCAGATGATCAGAATCACCACCATCACCGTGGTGATGACCATGATCTGCAGGGCTTTCTGGCTGGACTCGTGCATGCCCTGGGTATTCTTCCACCAGAAATAGAGCACGACGATCACTGCCAGACCCGCGGCGAAATAGTCGTCTGAAAAATGAAGCGGGCGGTGCATGTACACGCCCATGTCTTTGATGAAACCCGCCAGGTATTGCCCCGCGGAGACGGCACTGATGGGGCCGGTCAGAACATAGTCGAAAAGCAGAGCCGAGACGGAAAACTTGGCCAGGGTGCCACCCATGGCTTCTTTGACCACGCGGTAAACGCCGCCGCGGACGAACATGCTGCTTGATTCGATATAGAGCGCCCGCACGCAGTAGCTGAACAGCATGACGCCGAGAATGAACCAGGGAGCGCTCTTGCCGATCACTTTCTCGGCGTCGCCTCCGGCGTAATAAGCGGAGGATGCGAGGTCGGAGAGAACAATGGCGGAGGCACGCCAAAAGGAAATGAAGGTCAGCATCACCGTGGTGGCGACGAAGACCCTTATGGCCGGTTTGGAACCTGCGGATGTAGCCATGCTGCGAGGACGCGCGACTGCTTATCAGGGTAAGCCTATTGAAGATAGCATAGGGCAACGTGGATCGGAGGTTCTAGTGGCTTCGGCGTCGCGCCTCATCGACACCAGATACGCGGGGTGAAAGATACGTATGCGTGATGCGGTCGTGCCAGCAGAGCGAGTCTTCGTCGAGGAAGACCCAGGCATATCCCATGCCCAGCGAAGCGGCTGAAAGAAAGGACGCGAGGACGCGCCAGCGGCGGAGGCGGCGGCTGGCGGGACTGCCATCGAAGCGGGTCAATTCGAGGCGCGTCAGGCGCAATCCCGGCGTGGTGCCCGAGTAGACGACGAGCAGGTATTGGTACACTGCCCAGAATAGGCCTGAGAGCCCGGCGACGAGCCCCATGATTTCGAGCCGGGGCGGGCGAATTGCCGCCAGCTTCCAGAAGATGAAGGCGAAGAGCGTGCAGGCCGCCGCGATGACGGCACCGTCGACCGCGGCGGCGAAGATGCGCCGCGCCAGAGGAGCACTCTGCAACGGTATGTCGATGCCAGGACGTTTCTCGGCCTCCGTCCGCTCCGCCGTCTCAATCGTGATTCCGCCGAGAGCCGGCGGCGGCGGGACAACTTCGGGCGCCTCCAGGATGCGAGGACGTCCGCGGTCGATGACCGGCTCGGCCAGTTCGTCGAACGGGGCTGGCGGAGGAGTCCAGGAGCGCGGGAACTCAAGGATCTTTCCCGTGACTGGGCCTGTGTTTGGGCTTGCGGGCTGAGTTGATGCCGGAGCTGCAGGCTGAGGCGGCTCGACCGTGTGAGGCAAGGCTGCGGTCTTTTGTGCGGAGTGATCCTCAGGCAACGCCACCGGGGCGGTTGCAAAAACTTCAACAGCATCCTCAGCGCCGTCGGCAAACCTATCCAAAGCCAGAGCCTGGTTGGACGCCTGCACTCTATAGGGCAAAGTGGACGCGGCCGAAATGTCGTTTGCGGTACGAGGAGGGTCCTCTTCGAAATGCAGCTGCAGCGACGGATAGCGGGGCGGACGAGGCTTGCGGCGAGACTGATAACGGTTCAGCCGGGCTGCGATTTCTTGGCGCCAGGCTGCGGAATCCTCGCGGGCGGCGGATTGATCTCCGTCTTTACTGTCGGGCGGCACCGCGTCGGCCGCCGGACCCGGGCGCGTGACATCGGCACTCGGCGTCTCGGCCTCGTCGTGCGGTGGGGCAGCGGGTAGGAGAGTATCGTCGTCGGCCAGCCAGCGCGGCGAAGCGGCGGAATGCGTGTCGGAAGAGCAGCGGCAGATGTCACCACAAAGCGGACAGGGCATGAATCACAGTCTTGCGAGCAAGCCAGAACCACGAGCCAGCCGGATAACCACAAAGACGATGTCAGAATCCAAGAATGCGGGCGGCTTTTGCCTCCTGAGGCGCAAGCGTGCTAACTTCACCACGACTGCTGCCGGCAGAAGCGTCCGTGCGCGTTTTGCATGCGCTTCGGATGATCTGGTTCCGACGATACTCGTTCCGGCAATCTTGTTCCGATGACTCTTCGCAACAGATTCCTTATCACGGCAGCGGTGCTTTGTCACCTTCTTCTCGTCGCGCCGTTAGTTACCAGCCAGTTGCCTGCAAATGCGGCTGCTGCTGAGCCGCGCGCTTCGTCCTCAGCCCAGGCCTCGGCGGAAAAGCGGGCGATTGCGCCGTTAACGCCCTGCGCGCTGGCGGCTGCGGCCCAGAAGGAAAAAGGAGACGTCCGCACAATTTGCGCCATCCAGCAGGAAGAGGAAGGCTCGGTTTATAAGTTGCACGGCGCGGTTGAAATCTATTACGGAACCTACATACTGCGGGCGGACGAAGCCACTTACAACTCCGACACCAGGGAAGCGACTGGTACTGGACACTTCGCGCTCGACGGCGGTCCCAATGACGACCACATTCGGGCGTCGCATGGCACCTACAATCTGGATCTCGAAACCGGGCGCTTCTATGATGTGACCGGAACCACCGGACTGGTCTTTCGCGGCAATCAGGTGATCCTGACTTCCACAGCTCCCTTCGCCTTTGCCGGCAGGATTGTCGACAAGGTCAGCCCCGATCATTACCTGGTCTACGACGGCACCATCACCACCTGCGAGTTGCCTCATCCCATGTGGCGATTCGATGCGCGCAAGGTGAGTGTCGACGTGGGCGGCAACGCTCAGATCTATCGCAGCGCTTTTGTTCTGCACGGCATTCCGATGCTTTATTTCCCGTATGCCACCCATCCCGTGCAGAGAGAGTCCCGGCAGTCCGGGTTCCTGATGCCTTCGATCGCGCGATCTTCTACGAAAGGCAATGTGGTGGGCGACGCCTACTACTGGGTTATTAATCGCGTGATGGATGCGACCCTGGGCGCAGAATACTTTTCCCTGCGCGGCTGGTCGCAGCGAGGCGAGTTTCGCGCCCGGCCCAGCGAAACTTCCTACGTGGACCTGAACTACTTTGGAGTCATTGATCGCGGAATCGGCTCGCCCCCGCTGAAAGAGGGCGGAGAAAATGTGCGTCTGAACTCAGTGGGAAACTTCAAAGGGTTCCGTGCCGTGGCCAACGTCGACTACCTGAGTTCGTTTCTCTTCCGGCTGGCCTTCAACGAGGTTTTCAGTCAGGCCGTGTATTCGGAAGTGAAATCGCAGGCTTTCCTTTCGAAATCAAACGACGGCTTCAACGTGAACGGATTCGCGGAGCGTTACCAGAACTTCATGAGCACGACGCCGGGTCAAGTAATCACAATTCTGCACGCGCCGAGTCTTGATTTCTCCGGCAACGAGCGTGAGTTGGGCCGCACGCCGTTTTATTGGTCGGCGGACGCGTCGGCCACCGGATTATCGCGCAGCGAGCCCCAGCAAGGTACGTGCCCGGGCTTCTTTCAGTCTTGCACGCCAGCCTTCCGCACGGGGAATCTGGTCGAACGCTTCGATCTGAACCCGGAAATCTCTCTGCCGCTCCTGTTTCGAGGATGGTCTTTGCGTCCCGAGCTCACGCTGCATGAAACCTACTACAGCGAACGACTGGTCGGAGAAGAGCAGAATAATCCAGGGCAGGCGGTGAGCGACGCCGTTAACCGCCAAGCCCTGGAAACGGCAGTGGAACTGCGCCCGCCCGCGCTGGAACGCGTGTTTGACAGGAACTTCCTGGGGAGAAAGTGGAAGCATGTCATCGAGCCATTTGCGGTCTACCGCTTTGTGACCGGCGTGAACAACTATGCCAATGTTCTGAAGTTCGACGAGCGTGACATTCTCACTGATACTCACGAAGTAGAGTACGGCCTTGTAACCCGTCTGTATGCCAAGCGCAATTCGGACAAGCCGGAGGATTGCGACCCCATCATGTCGGCTCTTACGGTCGGCGGGGCGGGGCTAGGATCGACCGTGCCCTGGCAGCATATCAACACCCTGGCCAATCGTAAGTGTCCGCCGGAGCCCGCGGTGCGCGAGGTCGTCACCTGGGAACTGGGGCAAAAATACTTTCTCGACCCCACGTTCGGCGGAGCGCTGATTCCTGGCCAGCGCAACGTGTTCACCACGACAGTCGATCTTACCGGCATCGCGTTTCTCACCGAGCCGCGGCACCTTTCGCCGCTGGTTTCGCGCTTGCGCGTGGAGACCAGCTCTCGCACCGACGCGGAATGGGATCTGGATTATGACTTCCAAAACAGCCGCATCAACGCGAGCACCCTGCTCGCGAACTACCACTTTGGCCAGGTGACGGTCGGCGGTGGCGATGCATTCTTGCAGGTACCGGTGCCAGGTGTGGGTTCGCCTCCGCGTTTCAACCAGTTTCGCGCCGCCCTGGGATACGGACGCCCCAACAAGCGCGGCTTCAGCGCTGCCAGCAGTTTTGGCTTTGACGCGGAAACCGGCCAGCTGCAGTTCTTCAACGCCCAGACCACTTACAACTGGGATTGCTGCGGCATGACCATGGAATATCGCAGCTACACCGTCGCCAACGTGCGCAACGAAAATCTGTTCCGCATATCCTTCACCCTGGCGAACATCGCCAGCTTCGGCAGCCTGCGGCCGCAGGAACGGCTGTACTAAAACAGTGGTCAAATGGGCACGCGATTCAAAGGCACGATGAACTGGATGCCGGGCACATGCTTGCCTTGCAAACGTGCATCATTGGTGACAAACAAGTCGGCCGCGGCGCTGGCGGCGGAGGCCAACTGGATTACGTCAGGAGCTTTCAACGAGCGATCGCGCCGGATCGCGGCGTAAGTCTTCGCCACCCTGGTATCCAGGGGAATCAGCAGCGCGGCGTTGGAGATGGCTTCCTCGTATTTTCTGCAAAGGTCCGCATCGCCGGCAGCCGTGGGCTTAACCAGGATCTCAGCGAGCGTAAGAGTCGAGGTTAGAAGCTGGTCTCCGCGGTGCAGCATCTTCGTACGAAGGTCTTCTACGGCCCGCGACAGTGCACCGTAGTCTTCCCAAAGATAGATAAAGAGGTTTGTATCCCAGAAAATGCGGCTCATTCCCACCCTTCCCGAAGCCTGCGCACGTATTCGTCGGCATGCTCATCAGCCCAGAGTTTCTTCCCGGAACCCCGCAGGGCTAGAATGGGATCGCTCTTAATTCTGTCCTCTGCTCTGTCCTGGCTCCAGCCTCGATACCAGTCGAGCAAGGCTGCGTATTCGGAAGGAATATCTTCTCTGGCAGGGACGACTTTGGCGCCTTCCCGGGCAGCGTCGTAATGGTCTCCGTCGTGAAAGAGGCGGCGGCGTCCGGAAGCCGTCTCGAAGAGCATGCGATAACGGGCGGGGTTCGGCGGGCGGTTCGCCACGCAATGCTGGTTGACATGCACCCGAACTCCGGGTCGCAGCGGCTTGCCCGCCTCCTTGCCCGCTCGCTCCATGATTTCCTCAATTGAAAAATCCGGGAGGTCTGGATGCTCCCGATGCAAGAGTGCCACCGCAATCCAGACCTCATCTGCGACTCTAAGCCGCAGGGCTATTGGCACCATTTGCGGCCTCCTGTATTGTCGATACCATTATACATAGGTGTTAATGATTCGTCATCATGTTTATGATTGTCATAAATGATGGACCAAAGGGGTGAGCCGCAGTATCTGAGACTTTCCCCATCAAATACGAAAGCTAGCTCCTGCTAACATGTTCGGGTATGTCAGACGTTGGAGCTAATTCCGAGGCGAAGCGGACGGCGCTTTGGTCCAATCTGCGCAACCTGGGCCGCACTCTGGTCGCGTATTCCGGCGGAGTCGATTCCGCTTACCTGGCGTGGGCTGCGCATGAGGTCTTGGGAAGGGACATGCTGGCGGTGATCGCCGACTCTCCCAGCCTGGCGCGCACCCAGCTTGCCGATGCCATCGCCTTTGCGCGGGAGAAGGGCGTTCCGCTGGAAGTGGTCGCGACATCGGAACTCGATCGTCCCGAATACGTGCGCAACGATGCGCAGCGCTGCTTCTTCTGTAAGGATGAACTGTTCACGCTGATGGAAGAACTACGCGCGGCGCGCGGATTTGACGCCATCGCGTACGGTGTAAATCTCGACGATCAGGGCGACTTCCGCCCCGGCCAGAAGGCGGCGACCGGGCATCAGGTTGTGGCTCCTCTGCTCGATGCAGGCCTCACCAAGGAAGAAATTCGCGCGCTGGCGCGGAGCGCTGGCCTGCGCATCTGGGACAAACCCGCCTCCGCCTGCCTGTCGTCCCGTATTGAATATGGCCGTCCGGTTACGCGCGAGGCGCTTGAGGTGGTGGAAAAAGGCGAAGATGCCCTGCGCGCGCTGGGGTTTCGGCAATTCCGCGTGCGGCATCATGGGGAAATCGTCCGCATTGAAATCGCGCGCGAGGAGTTGGCACGGGCCCTCGATCCCTCCATGGCCGCGGAGTTCGTCGGGATCTTCAAAGCTCTCGGTTTCAAGTTTGTGACCCTCGATCTGGAGGGTTTCCGCTCGGGGTCGATGAATGCATTGCTGCCGGCGGAGGATTTATTCCGGCAGGCCGGTTGAAGAGGAAGCCGCGTTCGCGGCCGCTTTGAACGCTCCATTTTCCGCCCGGTTTCTGGCTATGGCATTCCTGCGGCCCACCCGGCGCTGTGAGATAATCAACTTGCGACTTACGATGTTCAGGCGGTTCTTGGTGAATGTAATTCGACGCTCTTTTATCCTCCTGCTGGTGGTTTGTCTGGGCTGCGTGGCCCAGTCCGCTTCACCCGATTTGGCCCGGAAGATCGAGCGCCAGGTTCGTTCCTACTATAAGATTCCTTCCGAGGCGCACGTGCTCGTGGGTGTGCCCTCCCCCAGCGCCGACTTTCCTAACTACGATTCGGTGGTCGTAACCGTTGATGACGGAGACAAGAAACAGGATCTCAAGTTTGTGGTTTCCAAAGACGGTTCCTCGCTGGTGCGGACGATCAAATTCGACCTGAACAAGGATCCGTTCGCCGAGACCATGAGCAAGATCGACGTCAGCGGGCGGCCCACACGGGGAGCGAAGGCATCCAAGGTTGTGGTGGTGAACTTCGACGATTTCGAGTGCCCGTTCTGCTCCCGCCTGCATCAGACATTGTTTCCACAGATCTTCAAAGAATACGGCGACCGGGTCACTTTCATTTACAAGGATTATCCGCTGGTGGAGATCCATCCATGGGCGGTGCACGCCGCGGTAGATGCCAATTGCCTGGCGGCGCAGAACAGCGACGCCTATTGGGATTTCGCCGATTACATTCACAGCAACCAGCATGAAGTAAGCGCCGAAAAGACGCCGGAAGCTCGGCTGGAGGCGGTCGACCGGATCACCCTGTTGCAGGGACAGAAACACAACCTTGATGTAGTCAAGTTGCAGTCCTGCGTTAAGGCGCAGGATGAAAGCGCAGTGAAGGCGTCCATGAAAGAAGGCGACGCGATTGGGGTGGAAGCCACGCCTACGATGTTCATCAACGGACAGAAAGTCGACGGCGCTGTGCCCATCAGCCAAGTGCGCGCCGCGCTGGATCGCGCCTTAAGAGATGCCAACCTGCCCGTGCCTGAGCACGCGGCCGCGGCATCGGCGCCGGCCTCCAAGTGATATTGCGAAGCGGAGAGATGTTGGTTGGTCCCCGTGCACTTGCAGCGCGGACCGTCGGGTCGGAGGGAAAACTCCTTTGAAAAGAAATGCTGAATTTGCCCGGCTTGCAGCTCTGCTGTCAGCCGCCATTGTGCTGGCGGCGCTGTTGGGCTGTAAGTCCCAAGTGAGCGGTGACGTGATGGCCACGGTGGACGGCCGCAAGATCTTCCGTTCCGACGTCGACAAGTACTACGACAATCAGGTGGCGAGCGCACAACAGGCGCCCGTCGGCGAACAGGCCACGATTCTCCGCCTGAACATTCTGCGCCAGCTCATCGACGACGAAATGGTGATGCGCCGGGCCGAAAAGCTCGGCCTGTTGGCCACGGAAGAGGAAGTGGACCGCAAGCTGAACGAGATCAAATCTCCTTACACGCAGGAGGAGTTCGATCAACGGCTGAAAGAAAAAAAGATCACGCTGGAGGATTTCAAGCGCGACATCCGCCGCTCCATCACGGTTGATAAGGTAATGAACAAGGAAGTGCGCTCCAAGATCAATGTAACTGACCAGGACATTAATGAATATTTCAACGCGCACAAGTCCGAATTCAATCTCATCGAACCGCAGTACCACCTGGCACAGGTCTTTGTCACTCCCACGCCCAACCCGCAGGTGCACAACCAGAACAACAAGGCGCAGAACGAGGCCGACGCACGCAAGAAGATCCAGATGATTTCGAACCGGCTGGACAGCGGCGATGACTTCGCTACGCTCGCCATGAATTATTCGGAGGACCCGGAGACTTCTGGCAACGGCGGAGACCTGGGAACACTTCCCGAGTCTTCTCTGCACAACACCGATCCGGGAACCCGCGATGCGGTGATGAAGCTGAAGCCCGGGCAGTACAGCCCTATCATCACGGTGATGAATCCCGCGACCAAGCAGGCGGTGGGCTTTCGCATCGTGAAGCTGGTGTCGAAAGAACCCGCGGGGCAGCGCGATTTGTCGGATCCGAGAGTGCAGCAAGCCATTCACTCGCAGCTCCAGGACCGGCGTGAGCAGTTGCTGAAGGCGGCGTACTACGAAGTGTTGCGCGACTCTGCCAAGGTGGAGAACTACTACGCCAAAAAGATTCTGGATAGTAACGGGCTGACAAAGTAGGGTGGAATCACTGCACGATCGCGAGCACGTCGCCCGCGTTCACGGCCGCACCTTCGCTGACTAGAATTTTCTGCACGGTTCCCCGCTTTGGCGATTTGATCTCGTTCTGCATCTTCATGGCCTCGACCACGACGAGGCCATGGCCTGATTCCACTTCCTCTCCCTCACTCACCAGCAAGCGCACCACTTTGCCGGGCATGGGAGCGACTATCTTCCTGGGCCCCTGATCGTCTCCGGCGCGGGTGCGGCCGCGGAGTGAGCGCGGGTCGCGGACTTCAACCGCGAAGCGCGTGCTCCCCACCCACAAATACAAATCATTCGCGATGCGCTCCGACTTCACCTCGTACGCCAAATTCCCGATACGAAGCGAGAGCACATCCGGGCGAGCCAGGACGGCGTCGGCGTCAAAGACGCGGCCGTCGAAGCGGCAGGACCAGCCTGCGTCGGCGCGGTTGAGGTCAAGCCGGTAATTCTTTCCGTCGATGGTTACGTCGTAGAGCATGAGAAAAACCGGTTGCCAGTTGCCAGTGACCAGTGGCCAGTGGCCAGTAATTTTACGATCACACTCTCATCAGCGCAGGGATTCGCGTCGGCTTGCGCTCTTCCAGTTGGAGTCTCTGTTTTCGTCCGCACGCCTGCCGACGCCAGCGCCGATTCTCGCCCCTGGCTCGGATGAGGCCAGCGCTGCGAACAAGCCTGCTGCAATCGCGGCCACCTCGGTAGCTTTTGAATCGGACGGCTTGTCCTCCGTCCGCTTCAACATGCGGTCGAGGAATCCCGTATCCAGGTTGGCGGCGCGAAAATCTGCATCGTGCAAGACGCGCCGAAACAATGCAATGTTCGTCTTGATGCCGCCCACAAAATATTCGTCGAGAGCCCGCGTCAGCCGCGCGATGGCCTGCTCGCGGTCGCTGCCGTAACCGATCAGCTTCGCCAGCAGCGGATCGTAGTCGATCGGAACGTTCCAGCCTTCGTACATGCCACTGTCGATGCGGATTCCCGGACCTGAAGGCGACAGCAGCAGGGTGATTTTGCCGGGGCTCGGAAAGTAATTGTTGTCGGGATCCTCCGCGTAGATGCGGCACTCAATCGCGTGGCTGCGGATGTGCAGGTCGTCTTGTGTAAAGGGCAGCTTTTCTCCGGCGGCGATGCGAATCTGCAAGTGGACCAGATCAAGTCCCGTGATCAGCTCTGTGACCGGATGCTCGACCTGCAAACGCGTGTTCATCTCCAGAAAATAAAAATTCTTTTCTTCATCAACCAGAAACTCGACCGTGCCGGCGTTGGTGTAGTTCGCGGCTTGCGCCACACGGACCGCAACTTCGCCCATCCGGCGCCGCATGTCGGCATCGACGATGGGCGAAGGCGCTTCTTCCAGCACCTTCTGATGACGCCGTTGCAGCGAGCACTCGCGTTCGCCCAGGTAGACGGTGTTGCCATATTCGTCGGCGAGCACCTGCATCTCGATGTGCCGCGGATTGACGATCGCCTTCTCGATGTACACTTCGCTGTCGCCGAAAGATCGCTCCGCCTCGCTGCGTGCCGCTTCCAGAGCAGATTTAAGTTCCCCAGGAGCATGCACCAGCCGCATGCCTTTACCACCGCCGCCCGCGGCAGCCTTCAACATGACCGGATAACCGATTCTTGCGGCCACCTGCTCCGCTTCGGTAAATGACTCGACGCCCCGCGACGTTCCCGGCACGAAGGGAACACCCGCTTTTTCCATAGCCTGGCGGGCGCGGGTCTTCGATCCCATGGCTTCCATCGCCGCTGCGGTCGGGCCAATGAATTTCACTCCTGCATCGGCGCAGGCTTGCGCGAACCTTGCGTTTTCGGAGAGGAACCCGTAACCGGGGTGGATGGCGTCCGCCCCTGATCGCTTGGCGACGTCAAGAATCTTGTGAATGTTGAGATAAGACTCGGAAGCCGCGGCAGGGCCGATGGGATAGGCTTCGTCAGCCTTGCGCACATGCAGCGCGGCGCGATCCACGTCAGAGTAAACCACGACTGCGGCGATTCCCATTTCGTGGCACGCACGCAGCACACGCACCGCGATCTCGCCTCGATTGGCTATGAGAATTTTCTTGAACATCGGCTTCTTGCGTGAACCGCGCTGCGCCTGCAGACCCAGGATTCCGCGGACCCAGGATTCTACCGGAAACCTCGCCTTGAATGTGTGATCTATCTCGCTAATGCTTTTCCGGCTGCGAGTATAGCGCCCACGCGGTTGCCAAATCCTGGACGATGTGACCAAGCGACTTGTAGACAGTAATTTCTTCCGCCGAGCGGCGGCCTTCGATTTCGCCCGCCAACACCTGGCCAATCTCAGCGACGATATGGTCGTCACCGATTAATCCGGCAGCCTTGGCACGCAGAAACTCTGCGCCCTGGGTTAGAACGCCCTCGCGGCTGTCGGCAATAAAGCGCGAGCGGACGACCAAATCGCTATCCACTTCGGTCGGCCCGGCGTGGCCCGAGCCGACGAGATTCACATGCGTACCGGGCCGCACCCACGCTCCCTTCAAGATTGGCTCGGTCGCGGAGGTGACGGTGCAGATGATGTCAGCTTCCGCCACTGCCTCTTCCACGCTTCCGGCGATGGCGACGGCCACGGCAAGTTTCGCTTGCGTCCGGTTCGCGAAGGATCGGGCGCGCTCGGGCGAACGTCCCCAGATTGAAATCGACTCGAGACTGCGCACCTTGCTGATGGCGCGAGCATGGGTCGCGGCCTGTTCGCCATAGCCCAGGATCGCCAGCCGGCGGGCGTCCTTACGCGCCAGCGCATCGGTGGCGACCGCACTGGCCGCTGCCGTGCGAATGGCTGTGATCTCGCCGGCATGCACGACGCAAACTGGCGCACCGGTTTCGGGATCAAACAGAATGACCAGACCCTGATGCGACTGGATCCCCAGCGCGAAGTTTTCCGGGAAGACGCTGATCAACTTCGCGCCGAAGGTGGCGCGATCGCCCATGGCCCCGGGCATGACGCCGAATAAACGGCCTTCGCCCAGCGGAATGATCGACCGCAGAAGCTGGCGGGTTTCGCCGCGAGAGAACGCGATCATCGCGTCGCGCACGATAGGAATACACAGATCGTAGGTAAGCCGGCGGGCGACTTCCTCGCGGTCTATGAATCGCATCGGACGCTTTCCTTGTCGGATATCCTTCACTCCGGCGGCATGCGGGAAAAGCTCACTGCAAACGGAGCAGCCGCGGCGTGGGATGGCTTCGCCCAGCGCGCGCGGGGAATGAAGCGGTAGCGGAGCAGGGTCAAGATGGCGAGCCAGCCATCCGCGTGACGAATCTTCTTGCCCTCTCCAGCGGTGCGCGGCGCGTAGGCAATGGGCACTTCGGCGATCTTCTCGCCCATACGGCAAAGCTTGGCCGTCACTTCAGGGCAGAATTCAAAACGCCGGCACTCCAAATCAACTTGCTCGATCAACGAGCGCCGGAAAACCTTGTAGCACGTGGCCTCATCGTGGATGCCCGAGCCATAGAGCAAATTGGCCAGGTGAGTGAGAAGCTTTGCTCCCAGAAAAAAGCGGAGCCCGCGCTCAGGCCGGTCGGGGCGCACGCCGTAGACTACATTCGCCTGTCGCTGTTCGAGCGGCCGCAGTAACGCGGGATAATCCTGCGGGTCGTATTCCAGGTCGGAATCCTGAATCAGGATGTATTCTCCGCGGGCGTACGTGAGCGCGGTGCGGATGGCCGCACCCTTGCCGCAGTTCTTTTCATGGAAGACGATCGTAACGTCGTCGGCAAGCGGCATAGCCCTGAGCTTCTCGCGAGTGCCGTCGGTGGAACCATCATCGACGATGATGATTTCCTTCCTGACCGGCGAGGCATGGATGGCTTGGAGCAGCTCGTCGACGTGCGCAACTTCGTTGTAGACGGGAACGATCACGGACACGCATCCCGCCCACCGGTCGATAGCCGGCAATTTGGCCGGTGATGCGGTAGCGTCCGCAGCGGCAGACCGCGATCTTTGGAGCGAAGCCACACTCATCCTGTGGAACCCTCTGAATTGTGGGCTGTTCTTAGCATAATACCATTTGAACTTTGCCGCCCTTTACGGCCCCGTTGACGCCCGAAAAAGCAAACCCACTGCTTGCGCCTTCGACAGGCTCAGGGCAAGCTGTGGGTTGGATTCCATGGCCGCGAAGCAGCGTGAGCTTTTTTCTACTTCGGCTGGTCCATCGTGATGCCTTGGGTTCCGGGCTGCTTTTCGGCCTTCGCTTTCTTGGTGATTAGAGTCTCATCAACCCAGTGGTCGGCGGTTTTCAGATCTTCCTGGCGGGCAGCGAGATCGTCGCATTCCACATCGGCCTTTTCGCGGTACATCAGGTTCAAATAGGCCATGGCGTCGTCGTAGTCAGGACGAAGTTGAATCGCCTTGTTCAGGCTCTCGATGCCTTCCTGGATCGAAGGCGAATTCTTTGCCTTCAATTCCTCACAAACTTTTTTCTGATCCTTGTTCTTGGGGTTCAGGTTCTCGTCCGGCTTCAGGCCGAGTTTGGCGCGCTCTTCCATGCGCGGCTGATAGCAAGCCGTCCAGTCGATGACGCCCACGGAGTAGTAAGGCTCGGGATCGTTCGGGTCGATATCGGCAGCCATCCGGTAGTACTTTTTGGCATCATCGAACTTCTTCATGTTCAAGTACAGGTAAGCGATTCCCTTGGCGGAATTTACTTTCTGATCGCGCGCCGGATTCATGTCGAGCACGTGCTGGTATTGCTCAATGGCCTGTTCCGCCATTTTGTTGTTGTCCGGTGTGTCGGCTCCAGGAATGTACTGCTGCGCGAAGGCGGTGGCCAGATACATCTTGGCGTTGATCAGGCTGGGATCCAAAGCCACGGCCTGCTGGAAATGGTCGATGGCCTCTTCGTACTTGGCGTTCTTGTAGGCAGTGACACCCTTGTTGAGCTGGTCGCGGGCACGCAGCTTGCTGCAGCCCACAGAAGAGAACAGCGCCAGCATAGCGGCCGCCAAGGTTAGCAGTCGAAAATGTTTATTCATTGCGGTATAAGTCTCCCTTGCCACACAGCATCCTAGGCCCAGAGACAGCGGGTTGACAAGTGCTGGCCGAGCGTTTCTTCACAGAAGCGGCACGGGAACAATGGCTCCCGTGCGTGGACTTAAGGCGACACACGGCTTCCGGGCACTCCACCGTCCCAGTCCCGGGCGTGCGCGCCGTTAGCCGCCCGCTTCGATCTTTGCGGTAATCAGACCGACCTTATCCACTCCCGCAGCATGCGCAATGTCGATCACGTTGGCTACGTCAGCGAAGGGGACGGCATCATCACCCTTCACGAACATGACTTTCTCGGCGCGGGTTTTGTAGATATCGGCCAGACGGCCCTGCAGGTTGTCCCAGGTGGCATCTTCCTGATTGATCTTCAGGCCGGGATCCTGACCAGCGCCGCGATCAATCAACTGCACCACGATGGTACGGTCGGGCGTATTGTTCTTGGGCGCGTTCGGCGGGGGCGGCTGAGGCACCAGCGCATCCAACCCTTTCGGCGTCAAAGGCGTGATCACCATGAAGATGATGAGCAGCACCAGCAGCACGTCAATGAGCGGAGTCACGTTGATGTTTGCGCTTTGGCCTCCGCCGGTTCCAACTGCCATACTCATGATCGATTCTCCTCTTACTTCACTCGCTTCATTGCCCACTCGCCGGAGCGGTAGGCGGAGCGTTTGGAGTGCTCTTCCTCTGGTCGGTGAGCAGGCCCAGATCATCCACGCCAGCGGCGCGCACGGCGTCCACCACCTGAACTACATTGCCGAAGTGGGCGCGGGCATCCGCCTTTAGGTAGACTTCCTTATTCGTGCGATTGGCCAGGCGATCCTTCACCTTGCCGGTCAAACTATCGACTGGGACCTTATCAGAGCCGAAGTAAACGGTCCCATCGCGCATCACCGAAACCAGCAACGCGTCTTCCTTGTCCGCATCTTGCATGGGTGTCGGATTGTTCACCTTGGCCATATCCACGCTGATGCCCTTCTGCAACATGGGCGTGATCACCATGAAGATGATCAACAGCACCAGCATCACGTCCACCATCGGTGTGACGTTAATGTCTGAGTTTACGTTGGCCCCTTCATTCCGTTTTGCGATTGCCATAACTAATATCTCCCGAGAGCAGCGGCCAGTTGTCAGTGGCCAATTGCCAGTAAAACTTGCGCCGGCGAATCCAATGAAGAATCTATTCAGCCGGATCAATCCACTTGAATTGGGAAGCCCGGCGCCGGGAAGCATCCCGGCGCCGGACGGCAACTCATGCGGACTTGCGTCCAAACGTCTAGGACCGGCGAACGTCCCGGCGCTTCAGGAAGTAGTCGATCAATTCGCTCGACGAGTTGTCCATCTCCACATCGAACGCTTCAACGCGGCCGGTGAGGTAGTTGAACATCATGACGGCGGGGATGGCGACCAGCAAGCCGAAAGCGGTGGTGACCAGCGCCTCCGAAATGCCGCCTGCGACTGCTCCCAGACCGGTCGCCTTCTGTTCGGAAATGCCCTTGAAGGCGTTCAGAATGCCCATCACCGTGCCGAACAGGCCCACGAAGGGAGCCGTCGAACCGATGGTAGCCAGTCCGCCCAACCCACGCTTCAGTTCGGCGTGGACAATGGCTTCGGTCCGCTCCAGGGCGCGCTTGGAAGCTTCAATGGTCTCGCCGGGGATGGCGCCGGGGCTATCCTGGTGAGCCTTGAATTCCATGAGACCAGCGGTAACAACCTTGGCCAGATGGCTCTTCTTGTTGCGCTCGGCGACCTTGATGGCCTCGTCGATGCGACCGTCGCGCAGCGCTCCGGCTACTGCGGGAGCGAAGGCGCGAGACTGCTTGCGAGCCGCGTTGTATGCCATGGCACGGTCAATCATGACGCCGATCGACCAGCCTGACATGATGAACAGAATGATGACCACGATCTTCGCGATGATACCCATCTGCCGCCATAGCGAAATCGGATCCCATCCCACTGCGCCACCTTCCTGCACAATCCAGGCGGCCGCCCTAGGCACGTGAACAAGAACTGCTGCTGCTGCATTAGCTAACATGAGTTGCTTTTCCCTCCTCGGAACTTTCTAGACTCTTTGATGCAAAATCGGGCACCTTTGCCGGCAATACTTGGCCGCCCCACATGCGCCTACCTGAGATAAGAGGTACGGCGACCCCGCCCGGTAAAGGGGCTCTCCCGGCCACCGCTTTAGATGGGAGGGGGAGGGCCATTCTGCTTATACACTTTCTAATCTTGCCGCGTCACGCCACACCGGCCGGGGTTTAGCCCCCGGACAGGGTGAAGTTGACTAACACTTCCGTGTCCACTTCGACCGGCTCGCCGTTCAGCAGATACGGCTTGTACTTCCACTGCTTCACCGCCTCGATGGCCGCAGGCGCCAGCATAGGATGCCCGCTGACCAGCGTGAGGCCTTCGATCGAACCGTCTTTGGAGATCACCGCTCTTAGTATCACCTGACCCTGGATGCGAGCCTGCCGCGCCAAGGGTGGGTAGGTGGGGTTCACCTTGCGAACCAATAGTCCGGCGGAAACACCCTGCGAAACCCGCACGCGCTGCGGTGTTGCGACCTTGGGCACGGCTACCGGGGTCGAACTGATAATGCCGCCGATTACGCCGCCCATCTGCCCGCCCGGGATGCCTCCCGGAACGCCGCCCACTACTCCGCTTGAGGCCATGACCGGCGGAGGAGCTTCGTCTTCCTTGATCATCTGTACTTTTTGAGGAATCTTGGTGGGCGTCCGCAGTTCGCCGTTCACAATGTCAGTCTGAACCTGCTTCACGATTTTTACCGGGGCAGCTGCCGGAGGGGGCGGCGGTGGCGGAGGCGGGGGTGCTACCAGGAAGGTCATCAGCTGTTGCTTGGGCAGGGCTTCCGTGAAGATTAGAGGCATCAGAACCATGAGCCCGACCAACCCTATCTCAAGAATGATAGCGAAAGTCGTTGTCCGTCCCCGTTTCGTCTTCAGCCTGCCACCGGATTCCAGAAGGCTATCTTCAAACATAAAAGTTTCTCCCCTACTACAGAGCCTACGTAAGCTTAGACACCGAGCGCTTCCCCTTTGCTCCCAAAAACGAACCCTATCGCCAGGGATAACTACCCTACCCTCTAGCGTCGAACCTTACCTTCCAACTATCCACAAACAAAGACTTTAACCGAGGATCGCCGGAACACTTACCGTGTGACCACCTGACCCGGACGGGCTGCGGCGCCTGGCCGTTTGCCCTTCTCGATCCGCCAATCCTGATAAGCCACGAGAATCGGGGCTGCGATTGCAATCGAAGAATACGTTCCAATCAAGATGCCGATTACCAGCGCCAGGCTGAACCCGCGCAACACCTCTCCGCCGAACAGATAGAGAGCAAGTACAGTAAGGAAGGTTAGCCCCGCTGTCAAGATGGTTCTACTCAGGGTTTGGTTGATGCTCCGGTTGACGATTTCTGAGAGCTTCTCGCGCCGCATGAGTTTAATGTTTTCCCGGATGCGGTCAAATACCACGATCGTGTCGTTATTAGAGTAACCAATCAGGGTAAGAATCGCGGCGATGACGGTGAGCGAAATATCCTTGTCCAGCAGTGAGAATGCGCCCACGGTGATCAGCGTGTCGTGAAACACCGTGACTACGGCCGCGACTCCATAAATCCACTCAAAGCGGAATCCCAGGTAAACCAGCATACCGGCGAGCGAATAAGCCGTCGCCAGAAGGGCTTGCCTGCGCAGTTGCGCGCCCACCTGAGGTCCGACAATCTCGACGTTGCGCACCCCGAAATCAGACAGGAAGAAGCCATCTGGCAGAGAAGCCGCCACCGCCGGATCGACCGCGCTCTTTAATTGATCGAACGAACTCAGCACCCCGCCCTGCACCTTGTCCCGCGCATCCACGATCGCCTGGGCCTGCTGCGTATATTTCTGGTCGGCATCGGAGCCGAGACGCATCGGGTCTTTGTCCATCAGATAATTCTTGATGGCCAATGAGCTGGAATTATTCAGATCGGCCTTGCCTGCGGGAACGTTCGTCTCGAGCGTTTGGATGATCTTGTTCTTGCCGTTATCGAGCGCCTGCTCGCTGGTTTCCTGCACGTCAAGGTCAATCAGCACTTCGTTGTTCGAAGGCACATCGTAGCGCTGGATCTTCGCGTTGTGCAGGCCGGCGCGGTCCATAGCCGCGCGCAGCGCGTTATCGTTGGGCGTGTGCGAGAACTTCACATACACCAGAGTGCCGCCGCGGAAGTCCACGCCGTAGGGGATGCCGTGCCAGAACAACATGGAAAACAGGCCCGCCACACTGAAGACGAGGGAGAAGGCGAGAAAATACCACTTCTTGCCGAGAAAATCGATGTTGGTATTGCGAAAAAACTCCACCGGTCTTACCTCTTATCCGATTTATGATTTCGTTGAATTGAACGATTGAGAGATTGAGCCATCGGGCGATTGAAAAACCTTCCGCCGTTTTTCAATGGCTCGATCACTCAATCGCTCAATGACTCAATTTCCTAAATGCTCAGCGCTTCGCCGCGCTGCTTGCGGCTCAGGACCCAGTCAAAAATCGTTCGCGAAACAAAAACCGCGGTGAACACGTTCGCGATCAAACCAAACACGAGCGTGACCGCAAATCCCTGCACCGGGCCCGTTCCGAAGATGAACAGAATCGCCGCCGAGACGATGGTCGTGACGTGGGTGTCAACGATGGTCACCCAGGCGTGGCCGAAACCCTGATCCACGGCCGAAGGCGGCGTCTTGCCATTGCGCAGCTCTTCGCGGATGCGCTCAAAAATCAGCACATTGGAGTCCACGCCCATACCAACGGTGAGAATCACTCCGGCAATTCCGGGCAGCGTCAGCACCGCCCCCACGTAGCCCATGAAGCCGAGCAGGATGACCAGATTCAGCAGCAAAGCAATGTCGGCGTTGATGCCGGCCGCGCGGTAGTAGACCAGCATGAAAATCAGCACCACAAGCATGCCGATAATGGCGGCATTCACTCCGGAACGGATCGAATCGGTGCCCAGCGACGGCCCGACCGTCCGCTCTTCCAGATACTTAATGCCCGCAGGCAGCGCGCCGGAGCGCAGGATCATCGACAGATCCTTGGCCTGCTGCTGGTTCATGCTGCCGCCGCTGATGGTGCCGGTGTCGCGAATGGCTTCCTTGATATTCGCGACTTCCTGCACCTTGCCATCGAGCACCACGCCGAGCTGCTCGCCGACATGCGCGGAAGTGAAGCCGTAGAAGCGTTGCCCGCCCTCTCCAGTAAGGGTGAAGGCCACATCGGGCTGGCCGTTCTGATCGGTACTAGCCTGCGCATCGCGCAAGTCTTTTCCGCGGACGGCGGAAACCCGCGACACTAAATACCAGGCCTGTTCATCCGCTGGCGTTCCGGGAGCGGCGTGCCCCGGCAAAAGAACCGCATCTGGTGGTAAAACTCCGCCTTTATCCTGTAACGCAGCCTGCTCGCTCGCATACGGTCCACCCAACACCTGCTTGATCTCAAGCATAGCGGTGGATTGCATGATGTCCTTCACCCGGCCAGGATCGTCGACGCCCGGCAACTGGACCAGAATCTGATATTGGCCGAGGCCATGCTCCTGGATGGTGGGCTCGCTCACGCCGAGGGAATCGATGCGGTTGCGGATGGTCTCGATGGCCTGAGTGACAGCCTTGTTCTTCAGGTCGCTGAGCATCTGCGGCTTCATCGACAGAGTCCAGGTATTGTCGGCGCCCGAATTCAGGTTGTACTCCGGGAGACGCTCGTTCACAATATCGAGCAGGTCCTTGCGTCCATCCGGCGGCACGCCTTTCAGCACGACCTGATCGGGAGCGTTCTTCGGATCGGGTTTGGAGATATCCGCGAAAGCAATCTTGCGCTTGTTCAGCTGCTCTTTGAGGATTTCGACGGCATTGTCGGAATCAATATTTACCGCGTCATTGACCTGCACTTGCAGGATCAGGTGGGTTCCACCGCGCAAATCGAGCCCGAGATGAATGTTCTTGGTCAGGGCCGCCAGCAAGCCCCGGCCGGAAAAACTCTGTGGGATGCCGAATATCCCGTACAGAAAGATCAGCAGAGTGCCGACGATGGCCGCCAATTTCCAGAGAAGAGTCTTATTCATAACGAAAACAGAGTCCAAGAATTCTTAAGGTTGTCGCCGCCACTACTTGGTCTTGACTTCTTCGTCCGCGGTGGTCAATTGCGCCACCGAAGCCTTGGTCACTTCGAGCCGCAGGTTGTCCGGAGGAACCCGCAGATGGATCGAATCTTCCTTTAGAGCTACCACGATGCCGCGCAGGCCGCCGGTGGTGGTTACTTTGTCGCCCGTCTTAATGCTCTCGAGCATGGCCTGCCACTTCTTCTGCCGGCGCGATTGGGGCATAATCACGAGAAAGTAAAAGACCCCAACCATCAACCCCATCGTGATCAGGAAGGAGAAGCCGCCTCCGCCCGGTAACTGCATTGCCAGCAAGAATTCCATATTCACCGAGGCCATATTCACGACGCCGTATTTCTCAGACTGCCGGTCGAATCTGCGAGCTTCAATCCGCGAGTCTTGTCCGCGAGCTTAAATCTGCAAACAGCCACCCACGGACGCAAACGCAGCAGACTTGCCATTTCACGACGGGAGTTCTGATCGATTCCGGCCGAATCATCTACTGCTCAGGCTTGAATCCGGGGAGAGTCGTCACAGGTAAGGTCTAGGGTTCCGGTCGAGACCGGACGCTAGAAGAAAAACCTGACTCTTCCCCAAGTGAGATAGAATGACGCACTCGCCGCATAGTGTCAAGGTAGAAACTCAGGTTATGCAGGGTATTTAAGACCTGGGCCAGCACCTCATTCGAAGCATAAAGATGCCGCAGATAGGCCCTGGAATAGCGCTGGCAAACCCGGCAGCCGCAATTGGGATCGAGTGGCCCGGCGTCCTGAGCATAGCGCGCCTGCTTGATCGAAACTTTGCCCTCGGAAGTGAATAGCAGGCCATGCCGCGCCGCTCGCGTAGGCAGCACGCAATCCATCATATCGACGCCCAGGCTGGCGTATTGGGCAATCTCCTCGGGCGTTCCCACGCCCATCACATAACGTGGCTTATCGGCGGGAAGGTGTTCGAGCGTGGCTTCGATCACCTCGCGCGTGCGTTCCCGGGGCTCGCCCACGCTCAGACCGCCGATGGCATATCCGGGAAAGCCGATTTCGATGGTCCGCTCGGCGGATTCCTTCCTTAGTTCGAGATCCATGCCGCCTTGGACGATGCCGAAAAGAGATTGTGTGGAGCAGTGGCCAGTGGTCAGTGGCGAGTGGCCAGTCTGAGTGAAGTTACCGGTTTCAGGTTTCTGGTTTTCACTGATCACTGAGCACTGGCCACTGGCCACTGCTTCCCACGGCACTTCCTGCTTATGCTCCTCAAAATACTTCTTACTGCGCTCGGCCCAGCGCAAAGTCAATTCCATCGAAGCCTTGGTCCGGGCGCGATCGGCGGGATACTCCGTGCACTCATCGAACGCCATGATGATGTCGGCACCCAGGCCAATCTGCGCCTGCATAGCGCTCTCCGGGCTGAAGAAGTGCGGCGAGCCGTCAAGATGCGAGCGAAACATCACGCCCTCCTCGCTGACTTTGCGCAGCTCGTTCAGGCTGAAAACCTGGAAGCCGCCGGAATCGGTTAGGATCGCCCGCGGCCATGACATGAAACCATGCAAACCGCCCATCTGCCGGACGGTTTCGACTCCCGGACGCAAGTAGAGGTGATAAGTATTGCCGAGAAGAATCTGCACCCCAAGCTCTTCGAGAATGTCCTGCGATACTCCTTTGACGGTCGCGACGGTGCCTACCGGCATGAATACAGGAGTTTCAATCTTCCCGTGAGGAGTGAGCAGGCGCCCGGCACGCGCGGAGCCGGCGCGGCCCTCGATATGGAACTCAATGGACATTTGCCTCTTTGCCTTGCGATTGTAGCAACGCTGGAGACTCAGGAGTCGATCAGCGCCAAATGCAGAAGTTCGCCTCGCAAGCCCCCATCTTCCAGGATGAGTCTGCCAACGCTCACCGGCAGTTTGAATCGTCGCGGCCCCGCGCTTCCGGGATTGAAATAAAGCACCCCGTCACGCGTCTCTTGTTTAGGAACGTGAGTGTGGCCGGAAATCACAGCCGCGAATCCTGCGGCCTTGGGCTTAAGATCCAACTGTGCCAGATCGTGGAGCACGTAGATAGAAACGCCGCCCAGTTCGAGCACTGCAGTTTCCGGCAGCTTGCGAGACCACGCCTGCTTATCGATGTTGCCACGCACCGCAGTCACAGGCGCAATGGCCGCAAGCGTTTCGAGAATCTCAGGCGAGCCGACATCCCCAGCATGAATGATGTGTTCGGACCCGTGCAAAGCTGCAATCGCCTCAGGGCGCAGCAAGCCGTGCGTGTCAGAAATAACGCCGATCAGGATGGAAGGCATTGCATCTCAGGTTTCAGATCGTCAGATCACGCAGGTACCGCTCGTCTCGATTAAGTGCGAGCCAGCCCGATCGCCTGGTGCAGAGTCAAAACATTCTCTTCGAGCACCTGAAAGCGCTGGTACTCACATTCGCCAGCTGTCCCCAATGTCAGCTCCAAATTGCGGTGGAGCATTGGGCTGGCAACGGGACTCCTCAGCCCAACGTGAATTTCTCTCACACCGGTCTGTTCAATGATGCTCACGGCGTTGTGATGGTTGATGCCGCCACAAGCCATGATGGCAACCCGTCCACGTGCCGCCTCAACCAGCCGGGCAATCTGCTCAACAGCCTGCAGCGCGGTTTTCTTTCCGCCCGAGGTCAGCAGCCGGTCCGCTCCGGTCGCGCAGATACATTCCAAAGAACGAAGGAGATCGGCGGACATATCAAATGCTCTATGGAAAGTGACATTGAGAGGCCGCGCCAGCTCGACCAATTCCCGCGTGCGTTCAATGTCCACGCTCCCGTCGGCGTTGAGGATGCCTACAACTATGCCGTCGGCCCCGAGCTTCCTGGCGGCGACAATGTCGAGTCTCATGGTCTCGAACTCTTCCGGCGTGTAACAAAAATCGCCGCCGCGCGGCCGGATCATCACCTGCAGGCCGATAGATGTTCTGTCCCGCGCCAGTTCAATCAATCCCGCGCTGGGAGTAACACCGCCCTCGAGCAGATTGCTGCACAGTTCCACACGTCCGGCTCCGCCGCGCTCGGCGGCGACCGCGGAGGCAACAGAATCAACGCATACCTCGATCAAGATCGGATCGCTCATGACTCATCTGCACCTGGAACGGACAGGAATGGAATCGATCGCCAACTTTCGCTCGTCGTCACTTCCCTTTCATCTTCTCAAAAAGCTTGCCGACGCTCACAATCGCCCGCCCCACCGTGCCGCGGCCGATTTCCTGCACATCATCGCGCGCGCTTACCCGGAAAGTGTAGAAGCGTCCGTCAAGCGACTCCAGTACGGCCTCGGCTGTGATGTGCGCGCCAATGCCGCTCGCGGCGCGGTGCTGGATATTGATCGCAGTTCCCACCGAAATCTCGTCGCCCTCGCAGTAAGGCTGAAGCGCGAGAAACGCGGCAGTCTCCATCAGGCCGATCATGTGGGGCGTGGAATAAACCGGCGGCAACTCGGGACGGTGCGCGGTAAGAGTGTGTTTGAACTCGACCGTCTGCTGCGCTTCGCCCCGCGCCCCAATGGGAATTTGCTTTGGCATTTCTGATCGTTCGTGAGAGAGCCTGGAAATACCGATGCTGCCAAGCTTCGGAATGACCCACTACTATACGGGCGAGTTAGTAGCTCGGCAAATGAAGCGGTTAGTAGAAGAGGAGGGGGCAGGCTTAAGAATCTCAGAAGTTAGCGACAGGCTAGAATCACCATCGCGGAGGCGCTGGGCAGCGATCAAATTACAATTGTCAGCGCTTACAGGCCAATCACCGAAGAGATCAGAATTTCGCTCATCTTCTCGACGGTGATGACATCGCCGGTATATCCGACTTCCGCGACGGCCGCGCTCGCCCGAGTCGCTTTCTCCCAGGAATACCCCAGCTTGTCTCCCTCTACGCGCGGCAGAAAAGTGCCGTTGGCTTCTCCGTGACACGAAATTACCGCATTCGCAGCGTCGAAACTTGCTTGCACGAACTTATCTGCCGCTCGATTGAGCAGGGTGAAGCTGTCCAGACCTCCCTCGGAATAGGCCAACACCGCAGCAGGCTCCAATCCGAGATTAATTTCGCTTGCGGATTTCGCGACCAAGGATTTCAGAGCAAGCCATTTCTCGGGGCCGCCGGCATCAGTTACTTTGGCATCATGAAGCGGCTTCCTTGTCGCTTGTTCCGCACGGATCTGTTCCTCTTGCAAGGTATCGTGCATCTTCTTAACGAAGCTGGCGCTTGTCATATCGTCTCTCATAGAGAGTTTGTCGGCAGAATCGCAGCGGACTTCAACGCACTAAGGAATGAGGAAACTCTCAGGAACCTACGACCAGAGCAATTCGATACCTCGGAGGAAGCTGAAACCCTGGCCAACGTCTCATCAACGCCGCTAAGTTGTTAGAATGGACGGCAGGATCGCTGCAGGCACTGAACTTCTGCAGTCCTCGCTCGATGCAGTTCACCGAACAATTCGACATAGTCGTCGTCGGCGCCGGCCATGCCGGATGCGAGGCGGCGATGGCCGCGGCGCGCATGGGACTGAAGACCGCTCTCTACACGCTCAACGTCGACTTGATCGCGCAGATGTCATGCAACCCCGCGGTGGGCGGCATCGCCAAGGGACATCTGGTTCGCGAGGTCGACGCGCTCGGCGGCATCATGGGCGAGATCACCGACGCGGTTGGCATCCAGTTTCGTCTGCTGAACACTTCACGCGGCCCGGCGGTGTGGTCGCCGCGCGCACAGTGCGACAAGCAGGCCTACCGTCTCAAGATGCGCGAAGTTCTCGAGTCAGAACCGAATCTCAAGATCAAGCAGGCGGAAGTCGCGGAGCTGATTCTTGAAGTACCCAGTACCCAGTACCCGGTATCCAGCACTTCAGACGACTCGGCACTGGGTACTAGGTACTGGGTACTGGGAGTCAAACTCCGCGACGGCCGCACCGTCGGCGCGCAAGCCGTGATTATCACCACTGGAACTTTTCTCAACGGACTGATTCACTGCGGCGAGCAGCAGTATCCCGCCGGGCGCTCCGGCGAACCGAACGCGGTTCTGCTCGGCGAAGCACTGAAGAAGCTGGGCTTGCGCGGCTGCCGGCTCAAGACGGGAACGCCGCCGCGCCTTGATGGACGCACCATCGACTGGTCTCGCTTCGCCGAGCAGCCGGGCGACGCCGACCCCACTCCTTTCAGCTTCCGCACCAAGCGCGTGGCGCATCACGACTCGCAGGTGCCCTGCTACATCGCCTCGACCACGTTCGAAACGCACCGCATCATCCGCGAGAACGTGCATCGCTCGCCGATGTACAGCGGACAGATCCAGTCGATCGGCCCGCGTTATTGCCCTTCGATCGAAGACAAGATCGTCAAGTTTCCTGAGAAGGAAACCCATCAGCTCTACCTCGAACCCGAGGGCCTGAACACGCACGAGATTTACGTCAATGGCATGAGTACGTCGCTTCCGGTGGACGTCCAGCTCGCGATCCTGAAGTCGATCCCCGGTCTCGAAACCGCCGAGATGCTGCGCCCTGGTTACGCCATTGAGTACGACTCGATCGATCCCACCGAACTGCATCGCACGCTTGAGACCAAGAAAATCAGCCGGCTGTTTCTTGCCGGCCAGATCAACGGAACATCCGGCTATGAAGAAGCCGCGTGCCAGGGCCTGATGGCGGGCATCAACGCCGCCCTGCAGGTGAAGGCGCAGCCGCCGCTCGTCCTCGACCGCACCGAGGCCTACACCGCAATTCTGATCGACGACCTTATCTCCAAGGGCACGAACGAGCCTTACCGAATGTTTACGTCGCGGGCGGAATTTCGCCTGCACCTGCGCATCGACAACGCCGACCGCCGGCTGACTCCGCACGGCCGTCGCGTGGGCCTGATTTCGGATGAAGCCTGGGAAGATTTTCAAGCCAAACAGGCTCGTTTGGAGTCGGTTAAGAAGCTCCTGGAGCGCACAAGGCTGACCCCCGAAATGCTGGAAACCGTCACGCCTTGTCATTCCACCCTCACACCTTGTCATTCCGAGGCGCGAAGCGACGAGGAACCTGCTGTCGCCGCCAGCGCAACAGGCCTGGCTCGCGACTGGAGTTCCGCAATCGGCCAGACCTGTGCCCAGTTGCTGAAGCGCCCCGAGGTCGTCATCGAGCACTTGGTGCCGATTCTCCGTGAACTGAATCCAGCGTTCTTCGCAAGAGAAGGAGAACGAGAACAAGAAATCCGTGAGAATCCGCGCGAATCCGTGGCCACGCTTTCTGCAGCAATCCGCAACGAACTCAAGTCGGTGGAAACCGAAATCAAATATGAAGGCTATCTGCTGCAACAGCAGCGCGCCATGGATCGCATGAAGAAGTCGGAACAACGCTCCATCCCGGGCTGGTTCGACTACCACTCGGTCAGCGGGCTCTCGCGCGAGATGCAGGAGAAGCTCACCCACGTGCAGCCGCGCACGCTGGCTCAGGCTTCGCGCATCCCGGGGGTGACGCCGGCAGCGGTGTCTCTGGTCAATGTCTTCATCGAAATCCAGGCCAGACGCCGCGAACAGGCCGCCACCATCTAGCACGTTAGACTGTCAGGTTGCCGAAATTAACGTTGTGTTAACAATGCACTGTTACGCACACGTTAATATTCCTTCCATGCCGCCAGAGTCCCTCCGCATTGAAGACCAGCCCGGAACGCAGCCCGGACAGCGCATTCTCCGCCTGAACGGGGCGCTGGTCATGACCACGATGTTTGAGTTCCAGGCCACGGTGCGTGCCGACGCTTCCCGCGCGCTGATCATCGACTTCACCAACGTCCCCTATGTGGATTCGGCTGGAATCGGCGCTCTGGTCGGAGCCTACGTCAGCCGCCAGAAGGGCGGGCGAAGTCTCGCGCTGGTGGGCGTGTGCAAGCGTATTCACGACGCGCTCGGCGTCACCCGGGTCGAGCAGTTTTTCCGCTTCTTCGATTCCGTGAGCGCAGCCGAACAGGCCTCCGAGTAGTAAGTCGCCAGTCGCCACTGTTCCGCGAACAGAAAAATGGCATGGGTTCTACCAGCCACGATCACTTGCCACTGATCACCGACCGCCGTTCTTGCGTTTGACTGCGTTTGCCATCCCTCCTAAGATGAACTTCCCGATGAACCGCCCCAGGTATTTGCCATGATCGGCCAGACCATCTCGCATTACCGCATTACCGGCCAGCTCGGCAGCGGCGGGATGGGGATTGTTTACGAAGCGCAAGACCTCGATCTGGGACGCCGGGTAGCGTTGAAGTTCCTGCCGCCACAACTCTCCAGTGATCAAAATGCCCTGGACCGTTTTCTGCTTGAGGCTCGCACCGCCTCAGCCCTGAACCATCCCAACATCTGCACGATTTATGCGGTCGAAAGGGCCGGTGACCAGTCGTTTATCGCCATGGAATTGCTGGAGGGCGATACCCTGGATCGTCGCCTCGGCCCGGGAGGGCTGGCGCTCGATCGCCTGCTGGACTGGGGCATTCAGCTGGCCGATGCGCTCGACGCCGCCCACGCCAAAGGCATCATCCATCGCGACATCAAGCCGGCGAACATCTTTGTCACCAAGCGTGGACCGGTGAAAGTGCTCGATTTCGGCCTGGCCAAGCTGGCGCATCCCGAGACCGCGATGGAAACCATCGGAGCTACACAGAACGATCCCAATCCCGCGCATTTGACCAGTCCTGGCGCGACCGTCGGCACCATCGCCTACATGTCCCCTGAGCAAGCGCGCGGTCTGGAGCTCGATACACGCACGGATTTGTTCTCGCTGGGGGCGGTGATCTATCAGATGGCGACGGGGCGATTGCCATTTACCGGCGCGACCTCCGCCGTAGTCTTCCACGCCATCCTTGAACTCGACCCGGCCCCGGCGTTGCAGCTGAACTCCGCGCTGCCGCCTAAGCTCGAAGAGATTATTCAGAAAGCCCTGGAAAAGGACCGCGACTTGCGTTACCAGTCAGCTGCCGACTTACGCGGCGATTTGAAGCGGCTGAAGCGCGATACGGAGTCTGGCCGCAAGCCGGCGCAAGCCCCTTCCTCGGCGTCGGCCCCGGTTGCCGCAGCCGTTGGTGACAGCTGGTTGGGTCACACCGCTGCGGGCCTGCCCGCCGCCGTCGCTTCGCAGAGTTCCAGTCAAACCTCGGCCGTAGTGGCAGCAGCCGGTCGCCACAAGATCGGGACGGGTCTCACCGCCTTCGTCGCCCTCATCGTTCTGCTGGCTGCCGGCTTTGGCGTCTATTCGCTGCTAAGGAGAAACAAAACCCACCTTTTTGAGAATTTCTCCGTCGTGCAGGTAACAGAGAGCGGCAACGCGGCACAGGTGGCGATTTCTCCCGACGGGAAATACCTCCTGATCCTGATGCGAGAGAACGGGCTGAGCAGCCTGTTGCTGCGCAATGTGCCGACGAACAGCATGACGCAGGTGCAACCGCCGGCTGACGTGCAGTACAACGGCCTGCACTTTTCCCCGGATGGAAACTATTTTTATTTTGTGCGCAGCGATCCAGGAAACGACGAGCTGAAATTCCTGTACCGCGCGCCATTGCTTGGCGGAGCGCCAGAGAAGCTGGCGGAGGATGTGGACTCGAACGTAACGTTCTCCCCGGATGGCCGCAAGGTAGCGTTCACTCGCTTCGACAATCCGAAGGCAGGTCAGTATCAGCTGATTGTCAAGGATCTACAGGGCGGTGTAGAAACTCCCCTCGTCAGCGGTCCGACCAGTCAGTATTTGACTCAGGCAGCGTGGTCCCCTGACGGGAAGGTCATCGTCTGTTACATCATCCAGCCTCAGGGAGCGCTTACGGGCCTGGAAGTTGTGGACGCGCAGTCCGGGCAGCGGAAGGCATTGCTGCGGAGCGAGAGCGGAATTGTGACCCTTCCAGAGTGGCTGCCGGACGGCAGCGGCCTGCTGGCTCTCAACCGGGACGCCACTTCCAATTACAAGCGGCGCCAGATAATTCGAGTTTCCTATCCGGAAGGCGCGAGCACACCGGTCACGCGCGATGCAGGTGATTATTACGCAATCAGCGTGGCGCGCAGCGCCCCGATTCTCGCGGCTGTGGCCGGCGAACAACGCTGGAGCCTTCAAACCACCACCAGCGGCGCGCGAGCGGATGCCAAGGACCTTACCAAAGCCAGCGAAGGGCTGTTTTTCTCATGGACGCCGGATGGGAAGTTGATCACAGAAAAGGACAATCGCCTTCGCCTCGTTGATGCCGAAAGTGGAGCGCAGTCGATTCTCGGGACTGATCCCGGTGTGCCCGAGTTGCAACCCCAGGCCTGCCGCGATGGCCACCTCGTGTTCGTGAGGTACACTCAGCAAAGCAAGGCGCTCAGCGTGTGGAGCTTGGATTCATCGGGCCAGAATCCCACAAAGCTAACCAGCGGGCTTCTCGACTATTATCCCCAGTGCTCTCCAGATTTGCGTTGGATCTATTACGAGGACGTCACAACCGCCCAGCTGATGCGGGTTTCGCAGGAGGGTGGCACGCCCCAGAAAGTTTCCAACCTGCAAGTGCAGGGTTTATTCGACATTTCCCCGAACGGCGCGACAGCACTGTTTGCTACCGTGAGCCACACTGAGGGGCACAAGGAAAAAGTCGTGGAAGTCTCCGTCGAAAGCGGACAGGTGAGCCGCAGCATCACGATGCAGAAATCGCATGCCGACAGAATCCAGTATTCCCCCGATGGAAAAGCTCTCGAATACGCGGTGCGCGAAAACGGCGTCGACAATATCTGGCGCCAGCCTCTCGACGGTTCTCCAGGGAAATGGGAGACGGAGTTCAAGTCCGAACAAATCGGCCAGTTCCGCTGGTCTCCGGACGGCAAACAGCTGGCGATGGTTCGCGGGCACACTGATTCGGACGTGGTGCTGATGCGGGATACGAAAAATTGAGCGATTGAGCGATCGGGCCATCGCGTGATTGAACTTTCAATTAAAAAGGCGGCCATTTCTGGCCGCCCTCTTTCCGGATTGTTAGCGAAGTGGTTTATGCACCCTTCACGTTCTCGGCTTGCCAGCCCTTGGGCCCTTTGACCACGTCAAACTGCACCTGCTGACCTTCCTGAAGGCTGCGGAAGCCGCTGGCCTGAATGGCGGAGAAATGTACGAATACATCCTCACCGTTCTGGCGGCTGATGAAGCCGTAACCCTTGGCGTCGTTAAACCACTTCACTGTTCCTGTTTCCATGGTGTTGCTTTGTTCCTTTTTCTGTGATGTAGCGCTGAAACTTTGGAAGGCTTCTTCTGCAGGCAGGTCACGCGCTGGTTGGCGGAGAAACTGGATACTGCGAAAGAAATCTAAAAGATCAAACGCAAATAAATTGTAAAAGAGACGCTGCGAAAAAGCCAGAATATTTCGTCGTCCTCCGACCTAAGCACTTGTTATATCAGTAGTTTACAGAGCATCTAGGCCGTTACCCGGGGCCGTAGGATTTGCCATCCGGACCACAAAAGATACATGATCTGACAATAGGATGATGGGGGTTGATAATTAGCAAATGCATTTCCGCAAGCTTCTGATTCTGATCGCATTCGTGACTCCCGCCTGGGCGGGAATCGTCGAAGATGTCCGCACCGCCCTGACCCAGAATAATTTCAGCGCAGCCGATTCGTACCTCACCTCCTACCGCACCAGCAAAGGTGTTACGCCCGAATACGTCGAAGCCTACTCCTGGTTGGCGCGCGCTGCCCTGAATGCTCACAGCTACGACCAGGCGGCGGCCTACGCCAAGCAAACTCGCGCCCTCGCCCTCGATCAACTCAAGCAGCGTCCGCTCGATGCCGAACCGCACCTGCCGCTAGCCTTGGGTGCAGCCATCGAAGTCCAGTCGCAGGTGCTGGCAGCTCGCGGCCAGCGTACTCAGGCAGTCGCAGTTTTGCAGACTGCCCTCCGCACCTATGGCAGCACCTCGATCCGCCCCCGCCTGCAAAAGAACCTGAACCTGCTCTCGTTCGAAGGAAAACCGGCGCCCGCGTTACGCGAGGAACAGTTTCTCGGTCCCAAGCCGCCGGCTCTGGCTCAGCTCAAAGGCTCGCCGGTGCTGCTTTTTTTCTGGGCGCATTGGTGTGGAGACTGCAAAGCGGAAGCTCCCATCATCACGCAATTGCGCGGCGAGTTCGCGCCCCAGGGACTGACCGTCCTCGGCCCCACGCGGCTCTATGGCTACACCGCGCAAGTCGAGAACGCTGCGCCCAGCGACGAACTCGCCTACATCGACGCCGTGCGCCACCGCTTCTACTCCGGACTGCTCGACATGCCCGTCCCCATCAGCAAATACAACTTCAACACCTACGGAGCCTCGACCACGCCGACGCTGGTGCTGCTCGATCGCGCGGGCAAAGTTGCGATGTATCATCCGGGCGCGTTGCCCTACGACCAACTGAAAGCGGAGATTGAAAAAGTCGTGGCGTCACCCGCTACAATCGCCCGGTGAACCTCGACGACACCATCGTTGCCATCGCCACGGCGCCGGGGCGTGGTGGCATTGGAGTGGTGCGCATCTCCGGACCCCAGGCGTGCGAAATCGCCAGGCCAATGCTGCGGCTCAAGCATGATCTGCAGCCGGGACGAGCCGTCTTTGGCGAACTAGTCGAAACATCCCATGAACATGTGGGGACGGCCGCCCTCGGCCGTCCAGCAGAGCGGAGCTCGGCTCACGCCTCTCGCATCGACGAAGTCGTCGTCACCTACTTCGCCAAGCCCCATTCCTACACCACCGACGACATCATCGAGATCGCGGCCCACGGCTCTCCGGTCGTGCTCCGCCACATCGTCGAACTCTGCGTTGCCGCCGGAGCGCGCCTCGCGGAGCCCGGCGAGTTCACCATGCGCGCCTTCCTTAACGGTCGCATCGATCTTACTCAGGCCGAAGCAGTCCGCGATCTCATCGACTCCCAAACCCTCTACCAGGCGAAGATCGCTGCACAGCAGCTCGAGGGCGCTTTATCCCGCCGCTTGCAGCCAGTCAAACAAAAACTCGTTGAGCTGATCGCAGTGCTTGAAGCCGGCATCGATTTCGCGGAAGACGACGTCTCCGTCCTGCCCAATGCATCCATTCTCGAACGAATCGCCACCCTCCGCGAGCCACTCGAGCAGCTAGCCGCGAGTTTTGCCTACGGCAAGATCGTGCACCAGGGACTGACGCTCGCCATCGTCGGCCGCCCCAACGTCGGCAAATCGAGCTTGTTCAACTGCCTGGTGGAGCGGGAGCGCGCTATCGTGACCGCAACTCCCGGCACCACGCGCGATCTGGTCAGCGAAACGGTTGCCCTCGGCGGCATTCCAATCCAGCTTGTAGACACCGCCGGAATCCGACAGACCCTCGACGAAGCCGAATCCATCGGCATCCGCAAAAGCATCGAAGCACTGGCCGACGCCGACCTGGTGTTGGTCGTGCTCGACGCATCCCGGCCGGAGAACTCAGAGGATGTCGAGTTGCTGCAACACGCAGAAGGTCGCCCGGCAATCGTAGTCGGCAACAAGTGCGACTTGGCGAACAGTGGCCGGTGGTCTGTGGCCAGTGGCCAGTCGTCCATAGGTAAACCCCGGGTGCGCGCCTCGGCTCTCACCGGCGAGGGCATTCCCGAGCTGCGCGCCGAAATTCTGCGCCACATTGGCGGCGAAACCGGCACCCAGACCGAAGCCGGATTCCTCACCAACATCCGCCATCAGGGCCTCGTGCAAGAATCACTCGCCGCGCTCGACGCCGCAAGCACCGCCGTAGGCTCGAGAGTCCCCCACGAAATGCTGCTGCTCGACCTTTACAGCGCTCTCCGGCCCCTCGATGCCATCACCGGCGCCACCACCACCGATGACATCCTCAACCTGATCTTCAGCACCTTCTGCATCGGGAAGTAGCCAATCTTCACAAATACGAGCGACATTTACAAAAAAAACCGGCCGCACCTGACAGGTGCGGCCGGAAAGAAAGCTACGAACTTCGTTTCAGTTAGAAGCGAACGCGAGCGCCGATCTCGATCTGCCGGTCGCCCCCGAGCTGCTCCTGCGCCGAGCCATTCAGCACGCCGAAAGTAGATGGCCCGAACAGACCCGAGGTGTAATCCGGATCCTGCCACTGGTTATGGTTAAGAACGTCAGCGAACACGCCCTGCAATTCGAGGCTAACGCCTTCTGCCACCCGGATGTTCTTCCGGACGCTGAAGTCCAGATTCCAGTACGGCAGACCAAAGATATTGCCGTTGCCGCCGTCCTTGGTGTCCAAACCCAGAATCGGGTTGCGGAAGTCGTTAACGGCAGATGGACCAGCCTTAAACAGATCGACGGGGATCACTCCCGTTGGGACGTTTTGGTTGTAATAGGCGTGACCGTGGGCAATAGGGGCAATCTGAACTGCGTTTTCGTTTCCGAAGAAGTTGATGTTGTCCCCTGCTCCGTACTCCTGGCCATCTCCGGTCGTGGTATACAGCTCGAACGGTTGACCGGAGCCGGCGGTGAACACCGACGCGAAGGACCAGCCGCCCAGCGCCCGACCCAACAAGCCTGACTGGCCCTTGAAGAACGGTAGCTGATACACGAAGAAGAGGTTGTAGACGAATTTGCGGTCATAGTTCTGGTAACCGTAAGTGGTCCCCAAATTGAAGGGATCGTCCGGGGTGTACTCGCTGGAAGCCTGGACGTCCGCTCCAGTTCCCAAGGCTTTGGAATAGGTGAAGTTCGACTGCATGGTCAAACCTCTCCAATCCGCCATTTTAACGGAGGCGAAGCCAGCGTTGTAGTTTCCGTAGCCTAAGCTGCCGTTAAGCGCAATTCCCGACGACACCTGTGGACTCGGCCCCGTGTTCATCATGGTGTATCCGGTCAGAACGCCACCTTGGCCGCCGGGCACGCTGAGGGCCTGCATTGGGCCGTTATCCAAATCGCTCCAGATGCTCCACACTTGAGCGAGAGCGAGGTTGGTGGTCTCATTCGCCACGACAGCCTGGGTGCAGCTCGTGAACGCACTGCAGTAGGCAGAGGTCGGACCGCCGAGCGCGGTTTCGAAGAAGGGTTGGTTAGCGACAGCGCCCGGGTTGGGATTGCCATGACCGTCGCCATTGCAACCGCCGCCTGCTAGTCCGGCTATGCCGCCGCACAATGCCAGCACCGTATTGGCGTAGGCTTGCTTAAACTGCTGGCCGCCCAGCGTAAACATGTTAGGAACAGCGTTGATATTCTCCGGCTGGTACTCGTGGGTGATTCTGCGCCCGATGTAACCGAATTCCAGGGTGACTTTGTGGGTCAACTGGCGTTGGACGGTGAAGTTGAACGAGTCAACCACGTTGGGCCGGAAATGCGGATCTAGAGCCTCACTGGCGCTGCCCGGCGTCGAATTGAACCCGGGGAAGATCGGTTGGGGCAGGGTCGCGGTCGGCGCGATGTTGGAAGCGGTCTGGAGCGGCGCAATCAGCCCATTTTCTGTTGCTCCAATCCGGAAGGCAGTCGAAGGCGTGCCGACTGCCGCACCACCCGGGCACGCACCAGTAGCAAGGTTATTGGTGCACTGGACGGGCTGGATGGGGCCAATGCCGAGCAGCGGTACCAGTGCCTGGTCCACACCGTTCAAGCGGCCATAGATGCGGCCGTAGCCGCCGCGAATGACCGTATCTTCATGACCGAAAATCCTGCCCATTGCCGAGTCGCTGTCGAAATGCGGGCTCCAAGCCACGGCAACCCTAGGGCTGAACTCGCCGTAGAACGAGTCGTAAGCCTTATAGCCCCCGTCCCCAACGTTATGCACCAAGGCAAAACCAACTTCAGGATTGTAGACTTGGCCCAGTAGCGCTGCGCTTTTGCGCTGCGCCATGTAGGAGGTTAGTGAGATGGGCTCATCGCTTGTATCCACCAGCACATCCTGCTTGCCCGTCGCTTCCGTCGGAGGCTGTTCCAGCGTCCAGCCCAAGCCGTAGGTCAGAGTGAACGTCGGCTTCAGGTGCCAGGTGTCACTGAAGTACACGTTGTAGTAAGGAACCGTGAGTGTGTCTTCCGCCGGCGTCAGTGGAGGGTTAAGCGCGAGGCTCGCGCCCGCACGGGTATAGGCGATCTGAGAGATGGAAACGATGCCCAGCGCCCCGGCAGTAAGAGCGGGGCAGTTGTTAACCGTAGTGGTCGCTCCTGCGAAGCCAACCCCTCCGCACGGATATACATCCGAAGCGAGTCCCGATCCGCTGGTTCCTAGGCCAAGCGAATAAACCGGAGCGTAGTTGATTCCGCCGCCATTATCGGTGCGCTGATGCTGGTTCCAGTTGTGCTGGTACGTGCCGCCAAACTGGAGTAGGTGGTTGCCTTTCAGGTTCGAAATGTCGTCTCGAACCATCTGGTCGTGTCCATCCCAATAACGGGTTCGGGTCTGCTGCGTATTAACGTTGTACGGGCCCAGGTCATTCACTGCACTCTGTCCGCTGACAATCTCGATAGCTCCGCCCAGGCCAGCTACTTGTGGCGTATCCCCTTGCCGGATCCACTGCCAGAAGTTACGCAGGAAGCTGTAATGGAAGTCATTGGTGGTGTTGGAGCTGATGTTGGTGGTCAGGCCGACTGCCCACATCTGTGGCTGCGCCGGATCCTTAGACAACGAAGCTGGCGTACCCAGCGTGTCGCCAGAGAAGAAGCCGCCGATGTCAACCTGATCAGTGGTAGCTTCCGTCAGTTTGAAGAAATGATAGGTTGCGTTGAAATGCCACTTGGGCGAAAAATCGTGGTCGAGGCGGGCGGCTACGAATTTGCTGGTGGTCGGGGTGCCAATGTTGCCAGCGAACCCCAATATATTCTCGCCGTCGCAGAGCGACTGACCGCAGGCCCCGTTCGACTGGGGCTCATATGTGCTCCATATCTGTGAAATTAAGGGATCGAGGCCGACTCCAAGCGGATCGCAGAGACCTCCGGGAGCGCCCGCGCAGCCATAATTAGCCGGGACGGTCACGCCGTTGTACACCACCGCCGCGTTGTTCAGGTTGTAATCTACCGCGCCTGTGTTGCTGTCCGTAAGCAGCCCCAGTCGCAACGCCGGAGACGGGACATCCCTGTGGACGGTGACCGATTGCGGGAAGTTGAAACCCTCGTAGTTGACGAAGAAGTACGTTTTTCCGCCGAGAATCTCTTTCGGGATAATCGGGCCGCCAATGGCGAAGCCGTAACGGCTGTAATGAAAACTCGGAAGCGGAGCCGAACCGGGTTGTAGAAGATTGTCGTAGTCGTTTTCCCAGCTCTGGGATGACCAGTTGTTATCTTTATAGTATTCGTAGCCGGTGCCGTGCCAGGCATTGGTTCCGCGCTTGGTGACGATCTTCACTTCGGCGCCTGCGGAACTATTGAAGTCGGCGGTCTGGCCGGCAGTATTGACTTTGAATTCCTCGACGCTGTCCTGCGGAGTCGGGATCACGCCCGTGGGGCCGCCCACTCCAGCTCCCAGGTTATTTTGCGTGGCCACGCCACCCGTCGGATCGCCGGCGTAGCTGGCGGTGTAGACGTTCATGCTGCCGTCCATGTCGTTGGTGTTGTTGCCGCCGTCGAGCGAGAAGTAGTTCTGGTCGAGAACCGCGCCGCCGACGCTGCCGTCCGGACCTACGCCCGGCTGCAATTCGAC